>CAJGDR010000042.1 GCA_904502205.1 uncultured Bacilli bacterium | reverse complement strand
CTTTCACCATCGTTATCTAATGTATCAATATTCTCAGTTTTAATATTTAATATTACTAAAGAATTTGGCCACATAACATCTCTTACTTGTTTTCCAACAACAAATGAATCTACTGAGACAGTTGCAGTAAAATAACCAATTGTTGGTTTTGTATTACGATGTTCTGTGTGTTCCATTTTTTCTAGTACTCGGTCATAAAATGATGGTTGATCAAATATTTCTACAATGAAATTAACAATAAATACCACAACTAAAATATAGAATATTGTTGAGAATGATCCAGTTAATTCAATGAATAAAACAATTGCTGTAAAAGGAGCTCTAAGTGATCCACCGATAAATGCACACATTGTTAATACAACAACAATTGGATATAACGCTTCGCTCATTCCTATGGTAATTAATAATCTACCAAACAGTGCTCCAATAATTGCAGCTATCGCCATCGTTGGTATAAATATACCACCAGTAACACTACTTTCCATTACTAAGTGCATCATTAAAAATCTTATTAATAAAAGTAATATTAAACTAAATATTGAAGTCTTAATGTAATTAATGTTAACAATTGTTTCTATAACATCATGGCCACTATATATTCCATCTACAAATATATATCCTAAAATACCAGTCAATACAAATAGTAGTAATAGCTTAATAAGTGATGGAACTTTCTTTAAATACTTGCCTAGTAATTCAAATATTACACCAATTGATTTATCATATAATCCCACCATTAAAGCTATTAAGATTGCTAAAATAGCTAAATAAATTAAATCACTAAAAACAAATGTTTTTACAATATTGAAGTGAAATAAGCTTGTACTAATATTAAACCAGTTACATAATGATAAGTTTACAAAAGTTGCAGATAAAACAGATAGTGAAACTGTTGCAACTAACATTGGTGTAAATCTTTTATGTATTTCTTCTAAAGCAAACAATATACCAGATAATGGAGCTCCGGTTGCGATAGCAAAACCAGCTGCTGCTCCACCTGTTTCAATATATCTACCTAATGCTTTATTTTGTTTAGTAGTCTTATTACATAAATCACCAACAGAAGTTCCAATAAGTACAGATGGTCCTTCAGTTCCAACAGGTGCCCCTGCTAAATAACTTATCATACTTCCAAAAAATGTTCCTATTAATGTTAAGAAAGATCTGAATTTTATAACTCCTCTTAAAACCCCTTCACTTCTTGGGATACCGCCGCCCTTACATTCTGGAACTTTTTTATGAATTAAATACATTATAATTGCGATTAAAATTAAAGCTAAGAAAACTAATATAATATATATAACAGACTCTTTTGACATTTGATAAATGCGTTTAGATAAATGTTCTATTTCTTTGGCTATATATTTAAAACCAAATATGACAAGTCCTGTTATTGAACCACATATAATACTAAATAAACCTGCTAATAAAAAATGTTTTATATATCCTTTTTTGTTTATATTTGTCATAATTGCACCTTTTTTTATTCGTATAGTATTATACTCCTTATTTTTTAAAAATCAACCATTTTACAATGTATAATTAATTAGAAGATAAATTTAATTGTTCAATAAAAAAAGCGATAATAGATAAACCATTAATGGAATTCTTTTATCGCTTTTATTTATTTTATACTATCAAATTTTATCCAAGAAGACCTGGAAGAATTGAAGATAATGTAACAGTTTTAGTTGTTGTACCATCTGTATATGTAACAGTGTAAGTTACACATTGAGAGTAATTTGGTAACTCACTAACTCTACCATTATCTTTTAAGTATTGACTTGATGATTCAAATGATAATTCATATTGACTATAGTTTTGATATAAATCCATTTGTTGTCTTGTAAGTTCTACGAATTCTTTCCAAATTTCTAAGTCATTTTCTAACATTGGTTGTGGGCACCATTTACCTGAGAAGAAATGATGTCCTACAAGTCTATTAATAGGTAATTGATATTTAATAAGAAGTTTAGCACAAAGTTGAGCAGTATATTGCCATGTTAACCAAAGGTCTGAACCTTCTCTTACTGATGTTTCCATACCAATTGAGTTATTGTTACCACCAGTAGATGAAATATAGTTATAAGATGTATTTTGGTAATGACCGCCAAGATAAACTTTATTTCCTTCAATTTTAACACCAAGACCCATACCATTTAATTTAGTACCAGCTGATGTATTTTTGATATTTGTTTTAACACCTTTAATATAGAAATATCCATCACTACCCATTGTTACATCAGTTGTATATAAATCATCACCAACTTGATCAGTTGTTAATCCACTATCAGTCCATGTCATCTTCTTACTTGCTCCTGCATGCCATGCACCATAAGCTTCATTTTGAGATGCCCAGATACCATCATTACCAATACTGTAATGCCATGAAGCTTGAGTACCATTTGTATTACATGATTTGTTATATGAAGCTAAGTTTTTACCACCATTAAACATTGCAGATTGAGAATATGGCATATCAGCTGCGTAGTGAACTGTGATAAAGTCAATACCACCAATACCATCACCATTATATGTTGATTTATTAGATGGATTTGATAAATAATAATCATCATACACTACATAATCTTCAAATAATAATTTAGATACACTACCAACGATATCACTATAATAAGCACCATCAGCACCAATCTTAATACCGATTAATAAATCTTCTTTTGTATATATTTCTTTATTGTTACTATCTACTAATAATTTTAATATATCTGTAGGATCACTATCAAATACTGTTACATAGAAAGTAAATGAAATGTTTTCATTATCAGAACAATATACAACGATTTCCGCAAGTCCTTCTTTAACACCTGTTACAACACCTTCAGTATCTACAGTTGCAATAGCAGGAGTTTTCGAAGCCCACACTAAACGTTCAGTAGTAGTTGCAACTAATGTTGCCTCTAATTGAATAGTATTACCAGCAACAACATATGATTGAGTTACAAATTCACCATTGATATGTGGATCAACATATACTTCAATTTCAAGTTCTGTATTTAATAGAGTATTACCATGAACTGTAATTAATACTTTTGCAGTTCCTAATCCTACGGCTTCAATTAAACCAGTTTCAGAAACAGTTAATACATTTGGATTACTAGATTCAAATGTTACTTTTTTATATGTTGCATTTTCTGGACCAATTAACCATGTTAATTGATGAGTAGAAAGTTTTAATAATTTATCAATTTGATTAGTAACTTCAAATGATTCAACAGGAGTAGCTTCACTCCACTTAGCAGTTAATACTAAATCACCTTCTGTATTAGAAGAGATTTTTTCAACTTTATTACCATTTTGATCATACCAACCTAGGAATGTACGACCATCATTAATAACTAATTCTGGAATTGTAAATTCATCACCTAGTTTGTATTCAGTTGGTAGAGGAATTTTAATTTTAGTAGCATTAATTAATGCTTGGTTCATTGAATCTTTCCAAGTAGTTGGAGAAGAATTACTTAACCATTGACCAAGTCTTAAAATACCTACATAACTATTCCATGCATTTTGAGAACCGTTAGCAGCAGTAACTTGTGCATCAAATACTGTAAACCATGCATTCCATTCTTCAAAGTTTTCAGATGCATTACAGAAATAATTTTCATCAATTGTATCTTTTCCGTTTTGTTTGTAGAATTTATAGTTTCCTTGTGATTGACTACCCTTCCATTGATTAATTACTTTAGTTTTAAATGTTTCATAATCATCACTAGGTTTTAACCAATTATAATAAGAAGTAAATACATATTCAATAACTTCATCTAAAGAACCTGGAGTTCTAGTTGGAAGATTACCTTCAGTGTAAACATAAGTAATTGAATAAACATTATCTTCACCTTCAACCCAATTTGCATAAACTGTAACATCACAGTTTTTCATAGGATCAATTTCAGTGATTAATTCTTTACCTTCAGGATCTGTTGACCAACCTACAAATGTATAACCATCTTTGCTTGGTTTTGTTAATGTAACACCTTCACCAAAAGCAAATTGTTTAGGTGCATCTGCAGAGTTTTTACCACCATTTAATACATAATTAATATTATGTACAGGAGCGGCAGCATTTAGATTAACCCAAGAAGCATATAGTGTGCATCCTCTTGAAACAGATGTAACTTTTTCACCAGTAAACTCAGGATTAGTATACCAACCTAAGAACATATGTCCTTCTTTAACAGGTGCAACTAATTGTACAGCAGTACCAACTTTACCATCAGTCACGACGTATACATTAGTAGTTGATTCACTTCCAACATATCCAACAGTTGGTGTTGGAATTGTGCCACGTAATGCATTAAATGTTTCATAATTAGGTTTTGAAGATGCTAATAACCCTTGAGTACCATAGAAATATCCATCAAGAACAAATCCCATAGCACCTTTAAAACTTGCAGATGTTACAGCCATTGAATATCTAGCAGTTGTTAATTGAATCGCATGTTTAGTAAGGTTGGCATATTTTTCTTTATAAGGACTAGTTCCTAAGAAACCACCAACAGCTTCATAACCATTAACGCTATCAAAGAATAATTGGCTATATCCATCAGATGCACTATATCCACCAGTTGATGTAGCGTTGTACCATGCAACTGGATCTCCATAAGGAGTACTAAATTCAGCCCAATTACTTACATGTAATTTTTCAGCAACAAGTGATGAATTTAATAAACCATTTTCTAGTAAATATGTATAGAAATCTACCATGAAAATTTCTGGTAAATTAGAAACAGCGTCTATACCTTTAGCAGGATCTGTTAAAGTTCCAGCAGTCCAAGTCCAAACACCACCATTTAATTCATAAGAAATTGTAAAATCATCACCTACAACTGGTTCATCTTTCCAGTTAGGATCTTTTTCTCCACATGCACATTCACCTTTTACAAACTCATGCTCATGTGGTTCTACATACTGAGGATCTCTATCTCCACATCCTACACAAGAACCTTCAACATATTCATGAACATGTTCAGTTTCTTCTTTCCATTTACCTGTTAAAGTTAAATCTTCTGTTACAGTGTCTTTTTCAAAATCCCAAAGTTCTTCCCCATTATACCAACCTAAGAATATATATCCTTCGCGTACTGGAGTTTCAGGTTCTTCTACTAGTTCACCTTTTAAAACTTCAACATCTTCTAATTCACATTCAATTCCACAATCAAATGTGACAGTAAATTTTTCTTCTTCATTTGGAGTAGGTGCAAATTGACATCCCATAACTACAAATAAAAAAGCAAAAGAAATTATAAATAAAGATATTTTTTTAAGCATTGTATCCTCCTTGCTTTTATTACATTTATATTCTATCATAATTTTTTCATTTTTGCAAACGTTTTCCTTTGAAAAATAAGCAACAAAAAAGACCTTCATTTGAAGGTCTAAATAAGTTATATGTATAAAATATACTCACATATTACTCTGGTAGATTTGTAGGAATAGTAACTACTGTTGTACCTACATTTTTAATTTTTGCATTATATGAAAATTTTATTTTTAAAAACGATAATTCGTATGAAACTTGATAATGATAAGAAAAATTAAATCCCGTAATTTCGCCATCAATTACTGTTATATTATATTGTGTAATTTCAAAGCCAAAAATTTCTTTTTCTTCATCAGAAATATACTCTTCAAAGTCGCTTTCAAGAAATATTTCTGTTATTTTCTCACAATTCCCATAATATGTGCCAGCAAAATAAGTAAATAAACCACTTATATCCATATCTAGATATTTTAGAAATTGTAATAGCGAAAGATTATATTCACCATCAAATTCTTTTTTACGCTTATTCCAATTTTTATCATCATAACATGTATAAATATATTCATAATTTTCATCAAAATGAGTATATCTTGTTTTTTTCGACGATGATTGTTTTTCAACAAAATATATATCATTTTTATCAACTTCATAGTAAGATTCACTATATATATCTTCAGAGTTCATTGCTAATTCGAAAAATAGTGATAATTTCATTTTAGTAGTGCTTTCTTCTGTATAATTACCTTCCAATACGTGATCTATTGCTCTTTGTAATTTACTTTCATCAAAATCACTAGTTCCTAATTGCATACTTTGACATGACGAACACGAAAAAACAACACTGATAAAAAGCATTAATAAAATATATTTTTTAATCATTTTATTCGCCTATTACTTATATAATATTGCATTTTTTATAATTCTATCTGGAACTGTTACCACCGTTTCTTCAATATCAAAGTATTCGAAAGTAGTAGTAGCTATTTCACCAAATAGTGAATAATTTGCTTTAATTGAATAGACTTGTCCATCAATTATTATAATTTCAACATTACTTAATGTCAATTCTTGATTATTACCATCTGAATTTAATACTGCAATTATAGGTGAATTACATTTATAAATGCCAGTTGATTCATCATAAATAAATTTACTAAAAGTATCTACTAACTTAAAATGTAACGCAGAATCATTAACCATAGTATTATATTCATCACCAGATGTATCAGTTGTTAAATACCACGTATTTTCATATTCACTATATAAATAATTATTAAATGAATTATCATCTTGTTTAACTGAATATGATTGTGTTACAAAATCAAATGCAACTTGTATTCCTTCTTCTGTTACCAAACAAGTATTACATTGTAATGTTTGTCCATATTTGTTATGTATATTCATTGTGTAATTAGTAAGTTTAAATGAGTTAAATATTTCGTTCCATTCTTCATTAGAATTAATAATATTATCACTATGATATTCTTCTTGAATTTCATATCCACATGATAAACATGTTTTTGTAATTATGTATAGATTATCAATTAATTTTGAGGCAGAAATTGTGTACACATGAGAATCATATTTAATTCTTTCAATACATCCTTTTATACTGCATTCAACCCAATGTTCATCATCATCATATGTATAATGATTAACAAAATCGTGTTCATGTACAGCATTTTCTATAATTTCATCAGGAACTAATACAACCGTTTCTTCAATATCAAAGTACTCAAGACGACAAGTAGGTACAGTTTCACCAGTTAATAAATAATCAGATAAAATTGAATATACTTTTCCATCAATTATTATAATTTCAACATTACATAATACAATTTCTTGTTTTTCACCATCAAAATAATACCAGGCAGTTATTTTTGAACTACATTTATATGATCCAGTTTCTTCATCGTATTTAAATTTATCAAAAGAATCTGTTAACATAAAATGTAATGTAGATTCTTCAATCATACCATCATATCTATTACTAGATGTATCATCAGATAAATACCACTTATCTTCATATTCATCATATAAATAATTATAATATGTATTATCTTCTTGTTTAATTGAATACATTTCTGTTACATTATTATATATGACTTTTACTCCATCTTCAGTTATAAAACATGTATTACAATCTTTTGAATCACTATAATCAATATGTACATTCATAGTATAATTAGTAAGTTTAAAAGAATCAAATATTGAGTTCCATTCTTCATTAGATTCAATTATATTATTGCTATAATATTGTTCAGTTTCAACATATTCACATACTAAACATCTTTTTTCAATAGTTACTAAATTATCAACTATTTTTGTATCTGAAATTGTAAAATTATGATAATCTTTTGAAATAATTTCATTACAACCTTTTATGCTACATTTAATCCAATGTTTATCGTTTTCATATTGATACTGATCATCGAATAGGTGTTTGTGTTCCGCTTTGTTTAAGATTTCATCTGGAACTTGTACTACTGTTGTACCTATATCAAAATATTCAAAACGACTATTTGATACCTCTTCGTTTTCAAGGAAATAATCAGCTTTAATTGAACTTATTTCTCCATCGACAATTAAGATTTCAACATTATTTAATATTATTTCTTCACTTTCTTCTAAGTCATAACATAGTACTGCAGTTAAAGGTTCGTTAGATTTGTAAATTCCTGTTGATTTGTCATAACTAAATTTTTCAAAAGCATCTGCAAATAAAAATTGCATAGTTGTTTCCTGAACAATATTATTATAAATGCTATCCG
>CAJGDR010000041.1 GCA_904502205.1 uncultured Bacilli bacterium | reverse complement strand
TCTGTATATAAACGCCAAACACGATCTAAGAAACGTCTTGCGCCATCAACACCTTGCATTGACCAAGGTTTCATTGCTTCTAATGGACCCATGAACATTTCATAAACACGTAAAGTATCAGCACCCCAATTTTGTACAATATAATCAGGATTAATAACGTTACCACGTGATTTTGACATCTTAACACCATCAACGCCTAAGATCATACCTTGATTAAATAATTTTTGGAATGGTTCTAAAGTTTTAACAACACCACAATCATATAATACTTTATGCCAGAATCTAGCATATAGTAAGTGTAATACAGCATGTTCAGTACCACCAATATATAAATCAACTGGTAACCAATAATTAACCATTTCTTGAACTTTAGGATCACTTAAAGGCATTACTTTACCATCTTCTTTTAATAAGTACCCAATATAATACCAACAGCTACCTGCCCATTGTGGCATAGTATTAGTTTCTCTTCTACCTTTAACTCCATCTTCACGAACAACATTTAACCATTCAGTTTCATTTGCAAGTGGTGATTCTCCTGTACCACTTAATTTTAATCCTTGAACTTTTGGTAAAGCAAGTGGTAATTCTTTTTCATCTAATACTGAAATAGTACCGTCTTCCCAATGAATTACTGGGAATGGTTCACCCCAATAACGTTGTCTTGAGAAAATCCAATCACGAAGTTTATAATTAACAGATTTTTGACCAATGCCGAATTTTTCTAAATAACCAAGCATTTTTTCAATAGCATCTTCTTTATTTAATCCATCTAAGAATTGAGAATTAATGTGATTACCATCTTTAGTCCATGCTGATTTACTTAAATCAAATTCTGGATCATCACTTTGTAATACTTGAATGATAGGTAAATTAAATTTCTTTGCAAAATCATAATCACGTTCGTCATGTGCAGGTACTGCCATAATCGCACCAGTACCATAACTTGATAAAACATAGTCCGCAATCCAGATTGGAACAGGTAAGTTATTAACAGGATTCATTGCATAAGCACCTGTAAACACTCCTGTCTTTTCTTTATTTAATTCTGTTCTATCAAAATCGCTTTTGCTCTTAGCATATTCAACATAAGCATTAACAGCTTCTTTTTGTTCTTCAGTAACAATTTTACTTACAAGTTCATGTTCAGGAGCAAGTACACAATATGTTGCACCAAATAAAGTATCACAACGTGTTGTAAATACTGTGAAAGAATGATCAGTTCCTTGAACTTTAAAATCAACTAATGCACCAACAGATTTACCAATCCAGTTTCTTTGCATTTCTTTAATGTATTCTGGCCAATCTACTAGTTCTAAGTCGTTTAATAATCTTTCAGCATATTCAGTAATTTTTAAAACCCATTGTTTCATTGGTTTTTTAATAACTGGATGTTCACCACGTTCACTTACCATTTTACCATCAACATTAAGTACTTCTTCATTTGCTAGTACTGTACCTAGTTTTTCACACCAGTTTACTTCAATGTTTTTGATTTCAGCTAAACCTTTATTATATAATTGAACGAAAATCCATTGTGTCCAATGATAGTAATCTTCATCACATGTTGCAATTTCACGATCCCAATCATATGATAAACCTAACATTTGTAATTGGTTTTTAAAAATACCAATATTTTTCTTTGTAAAGTCTCTTGGATCATTACCAGTTTGAATAGCATATTGTTCAGCTGGTAGACCAAAAGCATCCCACCCCATTGGATGCATAACATTAAATCCATTCATTCTCTTATAACGAGAAACAATGTCAGTTGCTGTATACCCTTCTGGATGTCCTACATGAAGACCAGCGCCACTTGGATATGGGAACATATCTAATGCGTAAAATTTTGGTTTTTCGCTATTAAATGTTGTTTTGAAGATTTTCTCTTCAGCCCAACGATTTTGAATCTTTTTTTCAATTTCTTGATGATTATATTGACTCATTGTTATTTTCCTCTTTATTTTTAATAAAATTTCTTTTTGCTAATTCATTGATTGCAATTATTGAAAAACATGTAGTTGCAAAAAATCCTATATGTTTAAATATTCCAAAAATTGGCCAACTACTAAATAGTATTGATAATAATACCCCAATAATTGTAGGTAATGCACAATATAGTGTTATTTTATATATTTTACCAAACTTGATACCATATTTACCGAAGAATAAAATTAACAATATCGCACTCATAAGAGTTGTTAATAGAATTTCACCAACTGAATAAATTAGTATACTTGGAAAAGCTAATATATAAATTACACTTTTATATTGATTTAGAAAAATATCGATATATTTAGTAAAACCATTAATACTATTTAAATCACCTGATTTCATTAAGCTAAGATCAACAAAATCATTTGTATAATCTAATAATTTAGTCTTTGTTTGAATAAGCGAAGCTTGAGTAAAATAAATACCATCTTCAGCATATTGAATAATAATCGTAGATGCTAATAAATCTTTAGAAATTCCTTCTAAATCATTACCAACTACTATATTAAAATAACCCATCGATGTATTTTCAAAATTTAACACGTGTGTTTTTGCTTCTTCATTTTTAGATGTTAATTTACCATCACAAATTACATATTCAATTACTTCACTTTTTTGAACATCTTTTGTAATTGCGCTTTTAAAATAACTTCCAAAATCTTTAATTATTAATAAGTATGGTAAAGCAAATAACAAAGAAAATATAATTAAATAAATAATAGTAATTCCTAAGCGATCATTAACATAATCAACTATTTTTCTAGGATTTACTAATGCGGCTTTAATTCTTTGATACATAGCACCCTCCTATATTTTATTAGTATATCACAAAAACCATTTTTTGTCATTACTTATGTTAAAAAAAGGTTTTATAAAGAGAATTTCGAAATATTAAAAAAGATTTACAATTTTAATTGTTATTTTTATAATTTTATATTAAAATATTATTATACTAAGGAGGACTTATGAAAAAGCTTTATTTTATATTTTTATTAACTTTAACATTGTTCATTAGTGGTATTTATGTAAAAGCCAATACTGAATTTTGTTATAATTTAAGGGTTTCTGTCGGTGAAACTTACGATGAAGCTGGTGTTATATATCACTCAAAAGTAGCTGGTACAAAAGTACGATATAGTTTACACAGTGATTTAAGTGATTATACAGAAGTTACACCAGATGAAAAAATTTATAGTAAGGGACAAACTAACGGTCAACCAGAAACAATTTATGCAGAACGTTTCGTTTGTCGTGCCAACCTAACTAACTTATATGAAGATGCAACATACTATTATCAAGTTGTTTATGGAAATGAAGTATCACAAATCCAATCATTCAAAACACCTAATAAAAACAAATTAACATTTGGTGTATTATGTGATACTCAAGCTAGTGGTTCAGCTTTCTCACAATCAAATGATTTAATTAATAAACTTGTAAGTATTAACAACAATATCAACTTCTTTATGATCGCTGGAGATATCGTTGACCGTGGTGGTTATGAAACTGAATGGAACAATTTCGAAAAATACATGACTACATTAAACCAACAATATTTACAAGCAACTATCCCTGGTAACCATGAACTATATCATAGTTCAGCAGCTGGATATATTGATGCTTCAATCTACAATCAATATTATTTCAATCCACAAAATGGTCCAGAACAACGCATGAATTCTTCTTACTATTTCATGCAAAATGATGTTTTATTTATTATGTTAGATATTATGCATAGATCAGATGGTAAAAACTACACTGCTGAACAAATTGCATGGTTTAAAAATGTAGTTCAAAATAATCCTTCAAAATTCATTATTGTTATGTCACACCCAGGTGCTTATTCAACTGGTGTATATGACAGTGATGCAAAAGCCGTTAATAGCGACTGGCGTACAGTATTTGAAGAATACGGAGTAGATCTTGCAATTAGTGGTCATGAACACATTTACGCTAGAACTCAACCTTTATTCAATAACAAACCTGATGCTGAAAAAGGTGTAACATACCTTATCGGTGGAAGTGCTGGTCAAAAAAGTTACACAGCACAAGGTAAAGGCATGTTTGATGTAGTTATTGAATCAGAATCTTCTGGTCAATATTCAGGTTCAATTTGTGAAATCATTGGTGATACATTAACATTATCTTATTACCGTAAAGATGGAACTCTAAAAGATACATTTAGTATCAAATCTAAAAGAACAATTGATAAAAACTTTGAAATAGATGAATTTATGGATAGCATCCATATTGAATACAACGAAACAAATTATAAATCAAGTATTGTTTGGGCAAACAATGCATATGGTCATATAGAAACAATTGATGTTATTTTAAAATTCAATAATAACTACAAAATGACTAAATATATTGGTCCTAATTCAAATACTGCAATAATTGGTACTACTTATCCTACTAAAGATTATGAATACGAAATTCTTGTTCATGATTATGAAGGAAATACTTATAGTAAAAATTTAGTATTAGATAATGATGAAACTCTAAACTTCCCTTCTGATATGAAAGTAAATATTATCGAACGTGAAGAACAACCAGGTACTTACGATGTAAATGTTTCATACAACCAAAATAACACTGAAGAAATCTCAATGACTTTATATTTTAAAAATAAAGAAATTTCAATTGTTTCAGGTCATGCAGAAATCAAAACAACAGAAGAAATTAAACCTGAAGACATCTCTATTGAATTATTGTATAAATTATTCAGTGGTGGAAGTGTTATGGAATTCAATCAAGAAAACATGGAATTAACTATTGAATCTCTTCCAGAGCAAGATGAACCTATTGAAGATCCAAATGATAATCAAGATAATCCAGAAACTCCAAACAACAACAATCAAAATAGTATGAATTGTAATATGGGATTTATTTCAATTATCCCATTAATTGGTGCTTGTGCATTATTATTAATTAAAAGAAAAAGATAAAACAAAAAGCATATAGGAAATTCCTATATGCTTTTATTTTATAATTGAAACAAATTCTAATTCTTTTGTTTGATTATTATCTGAAACAATAACTTTATAACTAATTGATTTAACATCAAGTGGTAGTTCTTTGATTAATCCATTTTCATCTACATATTCACTATCACAAACAAATTTAATATCAATATTATTAGATGCTTTTAACATGTCATATTCAATTTTAACCATCTTCATAAAATAATTCCATAAATCATTTTCTCTTAATGTACATGGACAATTTTTACCACTGAAGAAATGGTGTGCTTTAACTCTTGTTATATCTAAATTGTTTTCAACTAATAGTTTTGCAATTAATTTTGCTGTATTATGATATGTGAATGCTAAATTAGATCCTTTATTAATCATCATTTCAATTCCAATACTTCTTAGGTTACCACCTTTATTAGCTATTTTATTATAAGATGGATTGTAGTATGTATTACCAATATAATAATATCCATCTTTAATAACTGTATGTAAACCATAATCATTAATATGAGAATCTGTTAATTCAAGTGATTTAAGCATTTCTAAATCACTTTTTTTGTATTTTCTACCTTGTCTTATACCATCAGATTCTAAATAAATGTCATTTCCATCTTTAACAATTGTAATAACCGGGATTTTAATTAAGCTCTTTTTACCATTAATATGATAATAGCCATTTTTAATTGTAATAATTGGATTATCATATTCAGCTTTAATGCCTGTCCAATGAAGTTCATAAGGAACAGCTAACCCATCTCCTGCGTGATATGCTACTTCATTATCAGGAATTTGATGAACTAAAGCATCACTTCCAGAACTATAATGCCAGCTAGTACCACCACCACCATTATGTACATAATTTGAATGAGCAATCGCTCCTGCTGTTTCAGCAGTACTTGCAGTATCGTGAACTACAATGAATTCTGTACTTTCTTTTATAGTACCAGGACGGTTGCCAAATCCGCCATTTTCAACAGTTTCTGCTAAATACTCTTTAATTTCTAAATTTGAAAATAAGTATTTTGAAAGTCCTCCAATAAAATCGTATTGATAATTAAA
This sequence comes from uncultured Bacilli bacterium, assembly GCA_904502205.1. The sequence continues at coordinate 2,251 of CAJGDR010000041.1, read as the reverse complement.
TTGATAACCATAAACTTTAATATCTTTTCTTAAAATAACTTTTTCATGTGCCTCTTTTAATAACGAAATTACTTTTTCAATTTGTTCCATAATGTGCCTCCAACAATATTATACTAGTTTTTTAAAATTGTGTCACATAAAATAAAAAAAGATTTGGAAAACCAAATCTTTAATTTACTATTTTGCTAATGCTTTTTTTGCAGTTTCACAAAGATTTGCAAAAGTTTGAGCATCATTAACAGCTAAATCAGCTAACATTTTTCTGTTGATTTCAATATTAACTAATTTTAAACCATACATTAATTGTGAATAAGTAATGTTGTTTGCACGTGATGCAGCATTAATACGAATGATCCATAATTTACGGAAATTACGTTTGTTAGCTTTACGGTCACGGTATGCATATTTTAATGAGTGCATTACTTGTTCATTAGCAGTTTTATATAAAGCATGTTTTGAACCAAAGTAACCTTTAGCTAATTTTAAAACTCTGTTTCTTCTTCTACGGCTTACTACGCCACCCTTTGTTCTTGGCATTTCGAACTACCTCCTACTTAATATTAGCTACTTGTTGTCTGATACGACGTAGGTCAGAAGTACAAACAGCAGCTGATTTACGTAAATGTCTAATACGTTTTTGTGTTTTTCCAGGTGCTAAATGGCTAGTTCCAGGTTGTCCACGAAGAACTTTACCAGATGCAGTTAATTTTAAGCGTTTTTTAGTACCGCTATGTGATCTCATTTTTGGCATAATTAATTTCTCCTTTATTATTTTTTCTTTTTGTCTAGGTTAGGACTTAATGACATAAACATATTACGCCCGTCCAAGTAAGGATTTTGATCAATTTTCCCTACTTCTGCTAAGCCTTCAGCAAACTTTGTAAACAATGGAATTGTATTTTCAGCATGTTCAATCATACGACCGCGGAAACGACAACTAACTTTAACTTTGTCACCATCCATTAAAAATTTCTTAGCAGCTTTTTGTTTAGTATTAAAGTCACCAACATCAATTGTTGGACTTAATCTTATTTCTTTAACACTAATAACTTTTTGATTCTTTTTAGCTTCTTTAGCTTTTTTCATTTGATCGTAACGGAATTTGCTGTAATCCATGATCTTACATACAGGCATTTTAGCGTTAGGAGCAACACATACTAAATCAAGTCCATGTTCATCTGCAATATCAAGCGCAGCATTTCTGCTCATTTCACCTAATTGTTCACCTGTTTCAGAAATTACCAATACAGTATCAAATTCAATTTCATCATTAACAAGATTGTCTACTTTTTTATCGAAAGACTTACTAATAATTTCACCTCCAAAAACTTAAACACGAATGAAAAAAAGTGGGCATAACCCACTTACAGACATAATACTATTATCCTAAGATAATATTTTTCATGACTCTTTTACCTACCAACATAATCGATCAGGTGAGAAGTGGATCTTCTTCTTTTCACTACATATTTAATTCTCAAATATTATATCATTTTTCATCTTTTTTGTCAACTAATTTGACTTATTGAACTCTAATAACATTACCACCAGTTAATAAAATCATCTTAATTGCATCTTTAGAGAAGTCATTAGCTTCGAACGTTAATTTCTTATCTAAAATACCACGTGCAAGAACTTTAAAGTAATTACATTTTTTAGGTAATAAATTTCTTGCTTTAAGTGATTCAAGATTAACGACTTCACCATTGTTAAATTTATCAGAAATACTGTCAATATTAACAATATATTTTTCTTTTTTCGCTTTCTTATATTTTGCTAAGTCATTGGCTTTAACTACTAATTGTTCAAGAACTTCATCTTCGATCTTTTCTTTAGCTTCTTCAACAGAAATACTTTCAGTAATTAATTCAGCCATATCATTTGTTTCTAAAGCAGATGATTCAGGATTAACATCAGCAAACATAACTTTGTGAGCTTCAGGAACATAATTAGGATCTTTTTCACCACATTCACAAACACCTTCAACAAATTCATGTACGTGTGGTGGAACATAGTTAGGATCTTTTTCACCGCATTCACAAACACCTTCTACAAATTCATGTACGTGTGGTGGAACATAGTTAGGATCTTTTTCACCGCATTCACAAACACCTTCTACAAATTCATGTACGTGTGGTGGAACGTAGTTAGGATCTTTTTCTCCGCATTCACAAACACCTTCTACGAATTCATGTACGTGTGGTGGAACGTAGTTAGGATCTTTTTCTCCACATTCACAAACACCTTCTAC
>CAJGDR010000040.1 GCA_904502205.1 uncultured Bacilli bacterium | reverse complement strand
TTCTGCAAGTAATTCTACAATCTCATTATTAATACAATCAGGACGAGTTGCGATCGAAAGAACTTCAATGTCTTTATGAAGACTGATAATTTCTTCATAAGTCTTTCGTAATGTTGCTATATCACTATAAGTGTTTGAACCTGCTTGTAAGTATGCGATGTATGTTCCTTCTTCCCATTTTTGATTCATCATCTTAAGCCCTGCTTCAAATTGAGTTTTGAATGAATCAAGTTTATTACCAGCGAAATCACCACTTAGTTTTTCACTACAATAGATACAACCAATATTACTTTTAGTTCCATCTCTGTTTGGACAACTAAATCCGGCATTTAATGCTATTCGAAATACTTTATGACCAAAACGATCTTTTAAATAATTGTTAAGTGTTACATAATGTTTTTCATGACTTAGTAAATGTTTCATATTATCACCTTTTATTATTTTACTACATTTTAATTATTTTGTCACAATTTAAAAGAAATAACATATTATAGTAATAGGAGTGTGTTATATGAAATTATCAAGTCTAACATCTAAAGATGTTATTAATGATGCTGATGGAAATAAATTGGGTAAAATTCAAGATGCCGAAATTGATCCTTTAACAGGAAGAATAACTAGTGTAAAAATAAATAATGGTTTTAAATTTACTAGTTTTTTAAATAATAAATCAGCTCTTAATGTTCCTTGGAATCGAATTATTAAAATTGGTGGCGATGTAATTATTGTCGATATTGATGAAAATATTCCAAAAGTAAAAGAAGAAAATAAATAATTTATAAAATGTTTTAATTTTAAAGAATAATATGGTATAATATATCTGTTAAAAATATAAATGAGAGGTATATTATGAGTAAAGTAAAATTCCCAGTAAGATTAGATCCAAATTATGAACCAATGATTTTAAAACTACGTGAATTTAAAGAAAGAGTTGCTGCTTCAAGTGAAAAAACTCCAGTAGCTTTTTGTGTAGAAAGAAACAATGGTTATAAATTCCGTTATGAATTAGACGTTATTCCAACAGATCCAGATGCAAAAGGAATCTTAGAAAGATTAATTAAGAGTGTTCTTTGGGTAGTTGGTGGATTCAAAGTTTATTATGGTGGACCAAGAGAATTAGGTTTAGAACTTCAAAAAGATTACACTATCGGTGGTGCACGTGATTTTGATGTAAACTTTATGGCTAAAGTTTATGACAACCCATTCGAATTTGTTGTAATGGACTATAATGAAGTTCCACAAAGTGTTTCTTCATCAATTAAAGTTGGTGGTAACTTAGAAGGATGCCGTATCGGTTTCGATGCTGGTGGATCAGACAGAAAAGTTAGTGCTGTTGTTGATGGTGAAGTAATTTATAGTGAAGAAGTAGTATGGCTTCCAAAAGTAACAGAAGATCCAGAATATCACTATAATGGTATTTTAGAAAGTTTCAAAACAGCTGCATCAAAAATGCCAAGAGTTGATGCTATTGGTGTAAGTAGTGCTGGTATTTATATTAATAATGAAGTACGTGTTGCATCATTATTCTTAAAAGTTCCTGAAGAAAAATTTGAAGCACAAGTACGTAATATTTACAAAAAAGCTGCTGCTCAATTTGGTGATGTACCACTAGAAGTATGTAACGATGGTGACGTAACTGCACTTGCTGGTGCTTTATCACTTAAAGACGTTAACGTATTAGGTATCGCTATGGGTACAAGTGAAGCTGTTGGTTATATTAATAAAGAAGGTAACATCAATGGATGGCTTTCAGAACTTGCATTCGCACCAGTTGACTACAATAAAGGAGCAATGGTTGATGAATGGAGTGGTGACTACGGATGTGGTGTTAAATACTTCAGCCAAGACGGTGTAATTAAACTTGCTGAAGCTGGTGGTGTTGTATTTGATGAAACATTAACTCCAGCTGAAAAATTAAAAGTAGTTCAAGGTATGATGAAAGAAGATAATCCACTTGCTAAAGAAATTTATGAAACAATTGGTATCTATCTTGGTTATACACTTCCATACTATGCTGAATTCTACGATATTAAATACTTATTATTATTAGGACGTGTTACTTCTGGTAAAGGTGGAGATATCGTTATTGAAAAAGCTAATGAAGTATTAAAACAAGAATTCCCAGAATTTAATATTCAAATTACAGTACCAGATGAATACACTCGTCGTGTAGGTCAATCTATTGCTGCTGCATCACTTCCAAAAGGTAAATAATGAATATTGAAATTCTTTGTGAAAACAATAATAACAGCAATACTTATGTCGTTGGAGATAATGAAGTAATTATTATTGATCCTGCAAATGATGAAAGAAGTATTAAAAAGTTAGTTAATGATAGAAAAGTTTTAGGTATCTTTTTGACTCATGGTCATTATGATCACTTTAAAAGAATTCGTAAGTTACTAAAAATTTATGATACAAAAGTTTATATGCATAAAGCAGCTTATCTAAAATTAAGTGATATTTATGCATCGTGTGCAGTTTATTTTGGTTGTAATGAACCTGTTGATATTTCTAAAGAACAAATTGTGGAATTAAAAGATGGTGAAACAATTGAACTTGGTGAAATGAAAATTAAAGTAATTTTTACACCAGGTCATACTAATTGCTCAGTATGTTTTAAAATTGAAAACGAAATGTTTACTGGTGATACCTTGTTTCATGAAGGTGTCGGCAGATGGGATTTACCAACAGCTAGCTCTGTTCAACTAAGTGAATCAATAAATAAGTTATTAAAAAGTAAAACTGATTATAATGTATATCCAGGACATGGTGAGTCATCAACTTGTTTTCATGAAATTAAATATAATCCATATTATGAAAAAAATAAAAGAGGATAAAATCCTCTTTTTTTATAATTTGACCAATAAAATTTTATAAAACTGCGTTATATTAATAAAGAGGTGATTTAATGAAAAAATATATTAGTTTAATTGTAATTACGTTTTTGTCTTTATTTGTTGTTTCATGTACATTAGAACAAAGTAATGAAATTAACGATAAGCAGTTTAGTGAGTATGTTGTAAAAACTGCAAAAAAAGATTTAGAAAGTAATAAAAATCAAACGAGTGAGTATGATACTTTTTTAAAAAAAGTCCAATGTTTTTCATATGAATTATCTACTGAATTATATGAGGACAATGAAAAAGAACAAAATTTTGTAGTTTCTCCTATTTCAATTTATATGGCACTTGCTATGACTGCAGAAGCTGCAAGTGATAATTCTCGTGATGAAATTTTAAATGCTCTTGGAGTTACATATGAAGAAATGAATGAATACACAAAATATTTGTATTCAGCTTCTAATCGAAAGTTTAGTGGTCAGGGTTATTTTGACAACACTGTAATTCAAGGGTATGAGGATTTAAATAATTCTATTTGGGTTGATGAAAATGTTGCGTTAAATGAAATGGCTTTAGAATCGCTTGCTAATAATTATTACGTTTCAACTTATAAAGTTCCATTTTTATCCAAACCAAAAGAAGCTGCTGATGTACTAAGAAAATATATAAAGGAAGTTACACATGGTTTAATCGATAAAGAATATCAATTTTCTAATGAAACTATTTTTACAATACTTAATACATATTATTTAAAAGATATTTGGGATGAATCTGGACATGAATTAAAGTTTACAAAAGAATTTTATGAATTCATTAATTATGATAATAGTGTTGAGAATATTAAACTTTTAACAGGATATTATTTGGATTGTAAACCTTATGTAACTGAAAAATATAGTTTTGCAAGTACTAAAACAAACAATGGATTCTATTTGAAATTTATTGTACCTAATGATGGTTACTCAATCGATGATGTGTATACAAAAGATTTCTTAGAAGAAGTTAATAATTTAAATAATTATTTAGCAGTTGATAACGAAAGACGAGAATATAATCATACAAGATGTTTATTCCCAGAATTTGATGCTGAATATGATAATGATATTAAAGAAACATTATCAGAAGAATTCGGAATTAAAGATATCTTTGATATAAAAACAGCTAATTTATCTAACTTAGTTAGCGGTAGTGCATATATTGATCAAATTTCACATCAAACAAAACTAATCGTTAATAGTTATGGTATTGAAGGTGCGGCTGTTACTAGTATAACTAGTTGTGGTGCTGCTGGACCTGGTCCTTATGTTGATGTTTATCATGATTTTGTAGTTGATAAATCATTTGCGTTTATGATTACTAATTATAAAGGTACAGTTTTATTCTCTGGTGTTATTAAAAATGTATAGAAAAGATTCTGCTTTGCAGAATCTTTTTTTGTTTACAAATAGTTTATTTTAATGTATAATATATACATTACATGGAAGGTGAAATAATGAAAAACGTTCAAGTTATGCCGAAACGTGGTATATTAGAAGAAATTGGAAATGCTGTTACTCATGGAGTTGGAAGTATATTTTCCATTGTTGTTTTAATTTTAATGTTAATAAACAGTAAAACATCAGTTGAAACAATTTCTGCAATTATTTATTTTATTGGAATGTTTATGATGTTTACAATGAGCTGCTTGTATCATGCGTTTAAAACAGATAGTAAAGTAAAAAGACTGTTTCGTCGATTTGATTATTTGTCAATTTATTTATTAATAGGATCAACATATACACCAATTTTATTAAGTTTTGTTGGTGGGGTTGAAGGAATTATAATTTGTGCTATACAGTGGGTTATAATAGCTACTGGTGTAACAATTATTGGAGTTTTTGGACCAAATAGACCTAAATGGTTACATTTTACTTTATACTTTATTCTTGGTTGGTGTGGTATATTATTAGTTCCTAATTTAATAAAAGATTTAACTTTCTTTTTATTGATTTTAGCAGGTGGTCTTGTATATACTATAGGGATTATACCATTTGTTTTAAAAAAGAAGGTTGCTCATTTTATTTGGCATTTTTTTGTGTTGTTTGGTGCAGTTATTCAGTGGATTGGTATATTTATTACTATCTATTTATAATTGCTTTAAAATTTATGTAAAATATGATATAATATAATATAAAAGGAAGTGAGAATATGAAAGTGACATTAGTCGGAAGCGGTAGATGGGGATCATTTATTGCTTGGTATTTAGATCGTATTGGAAAAGATGTAACTGTATATGGACAACTTCAAAGTCCAGATTTTAAAAGATTACTAGAAACTCGTTCAAATGATTATATCGTTTATCCTGAAACGATTAAACTTACTACAAATATTGAAGTTTTAAAAGAACAAGATGTTATTGTGATTTCAATTCCTTCACAAAATTTATATGATTTTATGCAAGAAATCAAAGATTTAAAATTAACAAATAAAATTTTTATTTTATGCATGAAAGGTATTGATATAAAACGTCGTAAAAGATTATCTGAGGTTGTTAGTGAAAATACTGATCCTTCAAATAAAGTTGCAGTTTGGATTGGACCTGGTCATGTTCAAGAGTTTTATCAAGAAAAACCAAACTGTATGGTAATTGATTCTAATGACTTTGAAGTAAAAAATTATTTAGTAAAAGAATTAACAAGTGATTTGATTAGATTTTATATTGGTACAGATCTTTTAGGTAATGAAATTGGTGCTGCTACTAAAAATGTAATTGGTATTGCTGCTGGGATGCTTGATGGTTTTAACCTTAGTACTTTAAAGGGAGCTTTAATGTCAAGAGGAACAAGAGAAGTAGCAAGACTTATTAAAGAAATGGGTGGAAATGAATTATCGGCTTATGGGTTATGTCACTTAGGTGATTATGAAGCAACTGTATTTTCAGTTCATTCACATAACAGAGCTTTCGGTGAGATGTTTGCAAAAGGCGAAACATTTGAAAAACTAGCAGAAGGATATTATACAGCTGCTGCGATTGAATATTTAAGTCAATTGTATCAAGTAGATATGCCAATATGTCATACAGTTCATGAAATTCTATATAATAAGGAAGATCCACTTAAAGCACTAAAAGCATTATTTGGAAGAACAATTAAATCAGAGTTTTAATAATTAGTAATACTTATTTTTATAAGTATTACTTTTTTATTTTATGTATAAAATAAGATAAACTGAATATAATAAAAATGGTAATTATTAGCACTTATTCCTTGACAGTGCTAACAAATTATGGTATAATGTTAGCAGATAAGATAAGTGAGTGCTAAAAAGGAGGTGTCGTGATGCTTTCAAATCGACAAATATTAGTGCTTAAAGCAATAGTTGAGGAATACGTTAGTACAAATGAACCGGTTGGTTCTCGTACTCTTTCTAAAAGAAATGACTTACAAGTATCTCCTGCAACACTTAGAAATGATATGGCTGATCTTGAAGATTTAGGTTTTATTGAAAAAACTCATACATCAAGTGGAAGAATCCCTTCTGAAAAAGGATATCATTATTATGTAGAAACAATCATGAAAGAAAGAGAAAACGCTGAATATAGTTTTCCAATGATTGATGAGATTTTTAAACGTCATGATTTGTCTAAAGAACAAGCAATTAATGAATCAATGAATTTAGTCTCACAGCTTACAAATTACGCAACACTTGTTTTAGGTAATTCAGCAAGTAGTTCGAAAATTAAGAAATTACAATTTGTTAGTTTACAAGAACGTTTTGCGTTAATAATTATGATAACTGATTCAGGTCATGTTGAAAGTAAAAAAATTATTGTTCCTGATGGTTTAAGTTTTAAAGAAATTGAAAGAGTTGTAAATATCTTAGACGAAATTTTACACGATTGTTTAGTTAGTGAAATTGATCAAAAATTAAATGAAGAACTAAATAATGAAGAAATTATGGACTTCATGACATATCGTGAAGATTTAGTGAATGCAATAGTTTCTGCATTCCAAGAAATGGCAACAGATAAATATCATATTTCAGGCCAATCAAATATTTTACAACAACCTGAATTCCAAGATATTGAAAAAGTAAAAGATTTGTTTGATGCAATCGAAAAGAAAGAAATCTTAAAAGTTGTTAAATTAGATGACAATGGAATAAGTGTTCGAATTGGTCAAGAAAACGAAATTAAAGCTTTACAAGATTGTACTGTTATTACTGTTCCTTATGAAGCTAATAATGGACATAAAGGTGCAATTTCAATTTTTGGTCCAACAAGAATGCAATATTCAAAGATTATTCCATTACTTGAATATATTGCTAAAAACATTAAAAATATAATGTAAAGAGGTGAAATGGTGGAAAACAATAGATACCGTGAAGAAGAAAAAGAAGAATTAGAACAAGAAGTTGTTGAAGAAATTAAAGAAGAATCTTTAGAATCTGATACAACTGAAGAAGTAGTAGAAAAACCTGCTAAAGATAAGAAAAAGATTAAAGAATTAAAAGAACAAATAGCAGCACTTGAATTAGAACTAGCTAATGTTAAAAATGAAATGTTACTAGATCGTGCTGAACTTGAAAACTTTAAAAGACGTACAAACGATGAAAGAATCAAAGATCGTAAATATGCTAACCAAACATTATTATCAGATATGATAAATGTAATTGATATCTTTGATAAAGCAGTAAGTAGCAAAACTGAAGATGAATTATTAAAAAAATATTTATTAGGATTCCAAATGATCAATATGCAATTACAACAAGTAATGAGTGATTATGGTGTTCAAAAAATAAAAGATTTAGGTGAAAAATTCAATCCTAATATCCACCAAGCAATCGAAACTATTGAAGTTGAAGGGGTGGAAGAAGGACAAGTTGTTGAAGTTGTTATGCAAGGTTATATGTATAAAGATCGTGTACTTAGACCTAGCATGGTAAAAGTTAGTAAATAAATAGATTTTAAGAAAGAAAGAGGTATATAAATTATGGCAAAAATTATTGGTATTGACTTAGGTACAACAAATTCATGTGTATCTGTTATGGAAGGTGGAGAAGCAAAAGTTATCGCTAATCCAGAAGGTTTAAGAACAACTCCATCTGTTGTTGCATTCAAAGATGGTGAAATTCAAGTTGGGGAAGTAGCTCGTCGTCAAGCTGCAACAAACCCAAATACTATTTCTTCAATCAAAAGAGAAATGGGTACAAGTTATAAAGTAGATGTAAATGGTAAAAAATATACTCCACAAGAAATCTCAGCTATGATTCTTCAAAATTTAAAAGCTACAGCTGAAGCATATCTTGGAGAAAAAGTAACAGAAGCTGTAATCACAGTTCCTGCATACTTCAATGACTCTCAACGTCAAGCTACTAAAGACGCTGGTAAAATTGCTGGACTTGAAGTTAAACGTATTATCAACGAACCAACAGCTGCTGCTTTAGCATATGGTTTAGATAAAAAAGAAAAAGAACAAACTATCTTAGTTTACGACTTAGGTGGTGGTACATTTGACGTATCAATTCTACAACTTGCTGATGGTACATTTGAAGTATTA
>CAJGDR010000039.1 GCA_904502205.1 uncultured Bacilli bacterium | reverse complement strand
TCAGCTTCACATTTAGAAGATTCAGATTATAAACAAAAAGCTGAAGAAAACTTAATAGAATCAATTAGATTAAATGAAACAAATAAGAAACATATGATTTCTTTAGTAATTATTGAAATAACTTTTTTATTATGTTATTTTGCTTTTATTGTTTCTTTGGCATATTTACCAATTAAAGAAGTATGGAAAATAGTTATTATTTTAACAAGCTTAGCAATTCTTCTTACTAATTTAATTTCAGTTAGTTTTATGGATAACTCAATAGGATGTTATAAATGCCGTAAATGTAAACATCTATTTGTACCAACTTTTAAAGAATACATTCTTGCATCACATGGGCCTACAACTAGAAAATTAAAATGCCCAAATTGTGGTGAAAAAAGTTTTTGTAAAAAAGTATTATCGAAAAAACATATAATAAAAAAATAGCTAAAGGAAATCCTTTAGCTATTTTTGATGTTTTGCACACATTGCATAACCACCATAGATACCAGCATCATTTTTTAGTGATGATATCATTAGTTCTACTCGTGCGTTCCATTGTCCGCCATAAATCATTTTTTCTAAACGTTGTTGAAGTGGTTCCATTAAAACATCACCTCTATGACTTATACCTCCGCCTAATATTAAGGCATCAGGTCTGAATATATTTGCAAGATTTGTAAGACCATCGGCTAAATCTTCAATATATTGTTCAAAAATAATTGTTGCTACTTTATCATTTCTTTCTAATGCTTCAAAGAATGCAATGCCGTCAAGTTTTTCAGGGCTTTTTGCAATTTCCCAAAGAATACTTGTAGGATTGTTGATCATCGCTACACGTGCATTTCTTATTAATGCTGTTGCAGAAGCATAAGTTTCAAAACAACCACGTCTACCACAACTACATAAATGACCATTTGTAGAAATTACCATATGACCAATTTCAGCACCTGCTCCGTTTTTACCTTCAAGCATTTTTCCATCTACAATTATACCGCCACCAACACCTGTTCCAAGTGTTACAAAGACAATATTTTGAAGTTCTTTACCTTTTCCAAAATGGTATTCACCAAGAGCTGCAACATTTGCGTCGTTTGATATACGAATGTAAGTATTAATTTTTTCTTTAAGTTTACCAACAATATCAAAGTTATGTGCAACTAAGTTATTAGAATAGACAACTATTCCTGACTGTCCATCAACATGACCAGGAAAACCAATACCTATTCCTTTTAAGTCATTAAGAGATAAATTATTCTTATCAAATAGTGCTTTTATGTTTTGATAAATGTCGTCAACTAAATATTCAATTGTTCTTGTTGGGAAACATACTTTTTCTAAAAGTACATCACAATCGTTGAATAACCCCATTTTTACAGCTGTTCCACCAACATCTAATCCTAAGTAATAATTCATAGTTTCACCCTTTTCTTTTTCTATATAAAGTATATCACATATAATAAAATTATTCAAAACAATTAGTAAATAATACGTTTAGTAGATTTTTTGTAAGAAATTTGGTATAATATAGCAAAGAGGTGAATACGATGAGAAGAGCAGAATATGCAAAAGAATTATTTGAAAGCGGATATGCATGTAGTCAAGCTGTAGCTTTAGCTTTTCAAGATTTAACAAATGTATCAAAAGAAGATCTTGCAAAATTAACATTACCATTAGGTGGTGGACTTGGTAGACTACGTTTAACATGTGGTGCAATATCTGGAATGGCAATTATATTAGGACTAGTTTGTGCAAAAGACAATAATACCTCAGATGAGAAATTAAGAGTTTATGAATTAACTAGACAATTAGTTGAACGTTTTAAAGCAGAACATAAAACTATTATTTGTCAAGAATTACTTGAAAATCCTAATACTGCCGTTGAAATTGGTGGTAAACCAGATGAACGTACAAAAGAATATTACAAACAAAGACCATGTAGTTTAATTGTTTACAATGCAGCTAAGGTTTTAGAAGATTATTTAGTAGAAATAAATATTATTAAATAAGAATATAAAAATATAAGTTTTGACAAAATATACAATTTATGGTATACTTTTGTGTATTTTAATTATTAGAAGGAGCATACAATGGCTGTAAAGTTACTTATTGATTCAGCATCTGATATAACAAAAAAAGAAGCAGAAGAACTGGGAATGTATTTTATATCTGAAATAATAACTTTTGGAACAAAAGATTATCTTGATGGTGATGAATTACTAGCAAGTGATTTTTATGATAAGTTAGAAACTTTAGAACATCCTAAAACAAGCCAAATTGTTCCTGCAAGATTTAAAACTGAATTTTCGAAATTAACTGAAGATGGAAGTGAATTAGTTGTTATCACAATGTCTTCAAAATTATCAGGTACATATTTAAGTGCTTTGAATGCGAAACAATCTTTTGATAATGTATATGTAGTTGATAGTTTAAATGCATCATTAGGTGAAAGATTATTGTGTCTTCGTGCTAAAGAATTAATCGATCAAGGTTTATCAGCAAAAGAAGTTTATGAAATACTTGAAGAAGATAAATACAAAATCAATTTTTTAGCAGTTGTAAATACGTTAGAATATCTAAAAAAAGGTGGAAGAGTGTCTTCTGCATTAGCATTTGCTGGGGAATTATTATCTATTAAACCTGTTGTTTCAATAGTTGATGGATTAGTTACTTTAATTGGAAAACCAGTTGGAGTAAAAAAAGCATGTAAATTTGTAAAGAATCAAATTGATAAACTTGATGGCATTAATTTTGATATGCCTTATGGTGTAATTTATTCTGGAAATGAAGATTCAATATTACAAAAATTTTTAAAAGATAATGAACAAATTTTTACTCAAGGGGGAGAAATTAAAAAATATGTTCTTGGAAGCACAATTGGTTCACATATTGGTCCAGGAGCATTTGGTGTAGCTTTTTTTGACAAAGAGAAATAGAGGAATTATATATGAAAATAAAAGTATCGTCAGACACATCTTGTTTAGTTACTAAAGATGTTCTTTCAAAAAATAATATAAGTGTTTTTCCACTTAACGTTATCATTGATGGCAATGAATTTCTAGACGGTGTTACAATTAACCAAGAACAATTAAAAGAACAGATGTTAGCAAATAAAGTTGTTAAAACATCTACTCCACCACTTGGACAAGTAATAAATTATTTCGAAGAATTATTTGAAGAAGGATATGATAGAATCATTCATTTTACAATTTCTAGTAAACTTTCTTCAATGTTTGATTTATTTTCGAATGTATCAAAAAACTATTTTGATGATAAAATTATAGTTGTTGATTCATTCTCAGTATCTTCACTAATGTTATCACATGTATTATATACTGTAGATGAGTTACAAAAAGGTACAAACATTGATACAATTTTAGCAGAAATTGAAAAGAGAAAAAATGATTATTATTTAACATTTGTTCCCAAAAATTTAACAACATTAAAAAATGGTGGAAGAATTTCGCCTACTATTGCTGCTATTGGTAATACAATTGGTTTAAAACCTGTCATCTCTTTAAAAGAAGGAGAACTTGTTAAAGATACAATGACAAGAAATATGCAAAAAGCAATTCATGAAAGAATTGATTTTGTACAAGAAAAATATCCTGCAAATAAATACGATTATACAATCGTTGAATTTGATGCTAATGAATCAATTGTTGAAAAATTAATAACTTACATTGAATCATTAAATGAAGATAATAAAGTTGTTAGAGGTTTAATCCCAATTAATGTTTGTGCACACTGTGGTCCAGGAACAATTGGGTTTATTGCAACTCCTAAAATTAATGGCAAATCACTAAAAGATTTCTTGTAAAATAAAAAAGGCATTTTAAATGCCTTTTTTTTACATATTTATATTGTTGTATTCAATATAATTAGTATTTATTTCACTAGTAGTATTTGTTTCAGTAGTAGTGTTTGTATTAGTAGTTTCATTTGATTGGTATTCTTTAATAATATCATCATAGAATGCTGCTGTAGCTATTTGCATATATGGAATTACCCAAAGTGATGCGATACCACAAGTAATAATAATTAATAGAAACCATCCTAAGAAGCTCAAATGTAAACAAAATAATCTAAATTTATTACCGATCATTAATTGTTCTGAACGTTTTCTTGCTTCTTTTTGTGTAATTGTAGGATTGTCTGCTAAAATGTAAGTGCTCATGCTATAAGCATATGTTTTAACAATACCTGGAATGATTAAAAGTAATGTCCAAAGGAAAACATAAATTCCATTTAAAAAGTATAGTAAAAATGTTTCGCCAAAATTTGAAAAACCACAAAATAAGTTATTAATCTTTAATTCTTCGTTTCTTAATAAATTAAGAGTTAAAGCAACAAGTCCAAATGAAAGTGGCCCAGTGATAGCTATTGATGCTAAAAATCCTACGCCAGGGATGGAAGCAACTGCACCAGAAATTAGAGAAGTTAAAAGACAAACTCCAATCATAAATCCCCATTTACCAGATAAAGCGTTCCAAGCAATTCTACGATAATCTCTTGATAATAATTTCATAAATACCTCCTTTAATCACTATATATTATACTATATTTAAATATAAATGTCAAAAATAAATTATTAAATACCTTGTTAAATACCAAAAAAATTGATATAATAACAATGATTTAAATTTAAAGACATTGAAGAGAATAGTAGCTAAATACAAAATTATAGAGAGTTTACGTTTGGTGGAAGTAAATATGGCGTGTTATGTGAAGATGGCCTCGGAGTTGTGCTGCCGAATATTTAAGTAGCATCGGGATTCGCCCGTTAAAGCGGTAGAGTATGATAGTACTCGTTAAGGCAAATATAGTGATGTATTTGTGAAAAAAGGTGGTAACACGTGATTTGATCTCGTCCTTTGTATAAAGGGACGAGTTTTTTTATTGGAGGAAAGTATGATTAGAATAGTGAATTTAGATAAAATATATACTAGTTCAAAAGGTGATACTGTTGCTTTAAAAAATATTAATTTACAAATCAATGATGGTGAAATATTCGGAATCATTGGTTTATCAGGCGCAGGTAAATCTACCTTAATTAGATGTATTAATTTACTAGAAAAACCTACTAGTGGTGAAATTTACATCAATGATGTTGATATAACAAAAGTTTCAAAAAAAGAACTTTTAAAAATGCGAACAAAAATTGGTATGATTTTTCAAAACTTTAATTTATTAGAACAAAAAACAGTTCTTCAAAATGTTTTATTTCCACTTGAAATAAATAAAGTAGATAAAGAAACAGCCAAAGCTAAAGCATTGGAATTAATTAAACTTGTAGGACTAGAAACAAAAGCAAATAATTATCCATCACAACTTAGTGGTGGTGAAAAACAAAGGGTTGCAATAGCACGTGCTTTAACTACTAATCCAGACGTGATTTTATCTGATGAAGCGACAAGTGCACTTGATCCGAATACTACTCAAACAATATTAGAATTATTAAAGAAGATTAATCGAGAATATGGTATTACAATAATTGTTATTACACATGAAATGAAAGTTATTGAACAATTATGTGATCGTGTTGCGATTATCGACAAAAGTAATATTGGTGAAATTGGTAATGTTGAAGAAATTTTTGTTAGCCCTAAAACAGAAATCGGAAAAGAATTAATTTTTGGTAATGCAAGAATAGTTGATAAGATTGTGAATCGTGAGAAAATTCGTTTGATTTTTGATAATGTTTCATCTTATGAACCAATTGTATCAAATATGATATTACAATGTAATACACCCATTAATATTTTAGATGCTCAAATTAATGATTATGATGGTAAAGTTAAAGGCGAAATGTTAATTCAAATATCTGATGATTTAAAAGAAAAACAAAAGATTATTGCATATTTAAATGAACATAATATAGAATATAAGGAGGAAGTATAATGAGTAATAAAATTCTTAGTGAAAGAAATATTCAACAATTTACTACTCTTTGGAAAGACTGTACTTTTTTAGAAGCTATATTTGTTACAATTTATATGACATTAATATCAACTGCAGTTGCTTATATTATAGGTTTAGTGCTTGGTATTATTTTATATGTAACATCAAATAAGGGTATTAAACCAATGCCTGTATTAAATAAAATTTTAGGTTTTGTAGTTAATATTTTAAGAAGTATTCCATTTGTGATTTTAATTGTTGCGTTAATGCCATTTACTTATGCCATTATTGGTACAAGTGTAGGTAATGCTCCGATGATTTTAACATTAATTATTGCATCGGCACCTTACATTGCTAGGGTTGTTGAACAAAGTTTAAATGAAGTAAATCATGGTGTTATTGAAGCAGCTGAAGCGATGGGAGCAAATACATTCCAAATAATTTGGAAAGTATTATTACCAGAGGCAAAACCTAGTTTAGTTAATGGATTTATTATTTGTATTGTAACAATTATTGGTTATACAGCAATGGCTGGTAGTATTGGTGCAGAAGGTCTAGGACAAGTTGCAATCGATAATGGTCATAAAACTAGTAATTATTTAATAGTATGGGTTTGTGTTTTTATTTTAGTTGTTATTGTACAATTAATTCAAGAATTCGGAACATTTATTTCCAAGAAAATTGATAAAAGAATAAGATAAGGAGAAGTTTATATATGAAAAAGTTATTTTTATTAGTTACAATTGTTGTATTTAGTTTTGTACTTTGTTCTTGTAATAAAAATAAAGAAAATGTGATTGTTGTTGGTGCATCATCAACACCACATGCGGAAATTTTAGAACAAGCAAAACCTTTATTAGAAGCTAAAGGATATAAGTTAGAAATTAAAAAAATAGATGATTATACAATTCCAAATACATTTTTATTTCAAGGTTCACTTGATGCTAATTATTTTCAACATTTACCATTCTTAAATGAATATAATAAGAATAATGGTACAAATTTAGTATCAGTAGGTGCAATCCATTATGAACCATTTGGATTATACGGAAATGGTATTACAAATTTAAGTGATGCATCTAAAGAAATTTTGATTCCAAATGATGGTTCAAATCGTAGTCGTGCTTTACTTTTATTACAACAAGCAGGTTTAATCACTTTAAAAGCAGGAGTTGATCCAGCTGGTGATATTACTTTAAGAGATGTTACTAATTTTAATGGTTTTGAAATTAAAGAACTTGCAGCTGAAAATATTTCATCATCATTAAGATATAGTGAAAAAGGTACACTTGCTGTAATTAATGGTAACTATGCTTTATCAGCTGGCATTAGTATTTCAACAGCTCTAGCAACTGAAGACGTATCAGGTGCAGCAGCAACAACTTATGCTAATATTATTGCAGTAAGAGCAGAAGATCAAAATAGTGAAAAAATCCAAGCTTTAGTAGAAGTTTTAAAATCTGAAACAATTAGAAATTACATTAATAATACTTACCAAGGTGCAGTAAAAGCTACTAATTAATTATGTCTAAAGAACTTAACTTTAATAAAAAAGATTTAATCAAAAATGTAACTTTATTGATTGAAAATGAAATTCCGCTTATCGCTAATCTTGCTAATATAACTAGATTAATTTACGAAACTATTCAAAATGTGTCTTGGTGTGGTTTTTATCTAGCAAACGAAGAAGGAAATAGATTATACTTAGGACCTTTTCAAGGACCTATTGCATGTACTACTATTCCATTTGGTAAAGGTGTTTGTGGAACAGCAGCAATTCAACAAAAATCACAGTTAGTTCCAAACGTTCATGAATTTCCTGGACATATTGCATGTTCTAGTTTAACTAATTCAGAATTAGTTGTTCCAGTTATTAAAAATAATCAAACAGTTGGCGTATTAGATTTAGATAGTAATGAACTTAATAATTTTAATATGGAAGATCAATTATTGTTAGAAGAACTTTGTAATTTATTAGCTAATTTATTCTAAAAGAAAAAAAGTTTCTGGGAAACCAGAAACTTTTTTATTTTAACTCATCCATTTTAGATATTTCTTCTTCAATTGCCTGACAAATTTTATTTTTCTCAAGTGTATAAGCTTGTTGAATACAGTTGTAAATAGCTTTAGTTTTACTGCTACCATGACCCTTAATGATAATTTTCTTAACACCAAGCATCACACCACCACCATAATTGTTGTAGTCCATGTAATCTTTGATTTCCATAACACTTTTCTTTAGAAGTAATGCACCTAGTTTGTTTTTAAAACTACTCATAAAAGATTGTTTTAGCAGTTTTAATAATTCTAATGCTGTTCCTTCAGTTGATTTAATTAAGACGTTACCACTGAAACCATCACAAACTACTAAGTCATAATTACCGCTTAATAAATCACGACTTTCCATATTTCCAACAAAGTTAATAGATGGAGTTTGTTTTAGTAATTGATAAGTTTCTTTACGTAATTGATCACCTTTTTCTTCTTCAGTACCAATGTTTAAAAGTGCAACACGTGGTTTTTCGATATTATAACATTTTTGCATATAAAGATTACCCATTAATGCAAATTGTTGTAAGTAATACGGTTCACAATCAACGTTCGCTCCACTATCACAAACACCAACGATACTTCTGTTCATTGTAGGACATATTGGACAAAAAGCTGGTCTTTTAACTCCTTTGATTCTTCCAACTTTCATAACAGCACCAGCAAGTACAGCACCTGTTGAACCAATACTAACTAATGCTTTAACGGATTCGTCTGTATGAAGAAGTTCAAGTGATTTAACAAGTGAACTTTCTTTCATTTGTCTAATTGCAATAGTCGGTGTATCGTTACAACTAATTACATCTGGTGCGTGTAAAATCGAAATACGATTTTTATCATACGTATATTTATTTAATTCTTCTTGAATTTTTGTTTCATCACCGGCAAGTATTAGTTCGATATCTTGATTGTCGTTTACAGCTAGAACTGCACCTTCAACGTTTACCATCGGACTACGATCGCCACCGAAACAATCTACTATAATTTTTATCATAAAATTTACCTCACGAATATATTTTATCATTTTTTTTAATTTCAGTCAAATTGAAACCCTTTCTTATTATACAAAAAAACACAAAAAAATATTATTTTATGATATAATATAATAAAATTAATATTAGGAGTGTATTTATGAAAGAAATGAATAAACAACTAAAACTTGTTATTATTGAAAGAGATAAATCTGGAAATATTATTGG
>CAJGDR010000038.1 GCA_904502205.1 uncultured Bacilli bacterium | reverse complement strand
ATTTGCAAGATATTTAATTAGTAAAAAAAAAGGAGTTATGATATAATAAGTTGTAAAATAAAAATAACTTAGGAGGAGTTTTATTATGTCTAAAAAAGTTTTCCAATCTATGGATGGAAACCAAGCTGCAGCTCATACAGCGTATGCGTTTACTGAAGTTGCAGGTATTTACCCAATTACACCTTCTTCTCCAATGGCCGAAAATGTTGATTTATGGTCATCACAAGGAAAGAAGAATCTATTTGGTACTCAAGTAAAAGTTGTTGAAATGCAATCAGAAGCTGGTGCTGCAGGGTCAGTACACGGTTCATTACAAGCTGGTGCATTAACTACTACATTTACTGCCAGCCAAGGTTTATTATTAAAAGTTCCTAATATGTACAAAATCGCTGGTGAATTATTACCAGGTGTTATTCACGTATCTGCTCGTGCTCTTGCTGCACAATCATTATCAATCTTCGGTGATCACCAAGACGTTATGGCAGCTCGTCAAACTGGTTTTGCTATGCTTGCTACATCAAGTGTTCAAGAAGTTATGGACTTAGGTGGTGTTGCTCACTTAGCAGCTATCGAATCTAGCGTTCCATTTGTTCATTTCTTTGATGGATTTAGAACATCTCATGAAATCCAAAAAGTAGAAGTTATGGACTACGACGTTTATAGAAACTTATTAAACTGGGATGCAGTTAAAAAATTCCGTGAAAGAGCTTTACACTTTGCAAACCCTGTAACTCGTGGTACAGCTCAAAATGATGACGTATATTTCCAAACTAGAGAAATTCAAAACAAATATTATCAAGCAGTTCCTGCAATTGTTGCAAAATACATGAAAGGTATTTCAGAAGCTACTGGACGTCACTACGCTCCATTCGTATATTATGGTGCTGAAGATGCTACAGATGTAATCGTTGCTATGGGTTCAGCTACTGAAACTATCAAAGAAGCTGTTGATTATTTAAATAAACAAGGTAAAAAAGTTGGATGTGTAACTGTTCACTTATATCGTCCATTCTCTAAAGAATATTTATTAAGCGTTGTTCCTGCTACTGTTAAACGTATGGCTGTTTTAGACAGAACTAAAGAACCAGGATCAATCGGTGAACCTCTATACTTAGATGTTAAGAGCGTTTATTATGGTGTTAAAGGTGCTCCATATATTATCGGTGGTAGATATGGATTATCTTCAAGAGATACTACTCCAGCTCAAATGATCGCTGTGTTCAAACACTTAGCTAAAAAAGGTCATGACAGTTTTACAGTTGGTATCAACGATGACGTTACTCATTTAAGTATTCCAGTTGGACCAGAAGTAGCTATTAACGAAGGTGTATCAGAATTAGTATTCTTCGGTTTAGGTTCTGACGGTACTGTTGGTGCTAATAAAAACACAATTAAAATTATTGGTGATAATACTGATTTATATGCACAAGCTTATTTTGCATATGACTCTAAAAAATCAGGTGGTGTAACTCGTTCACACTTACGTTTTGGACCAAACCCAATCAAATCACCTTACTTAGTTAACCAAGCTGACTTCGTAAGCTGTAGCTTAGAATCATATGTAGAAAAATATGATATGTTAGGATGCTTAAAAGATGGTGGAACATTCTTATTAAATACTGTTCATAGCCCTGAAGAATTAGTTAAAACTCTTCCAAATGCATTCAAAAAACAATTAGCTGAAAAACATGCTAAATTCTTTATTATTGATGCAGTTCACCTAGCTCGTGAAATCGGATTAGGTAACCGTACTAATACAATCTTACAATCTGCATTCTTCAAATTAAATCCTCAAATCATGCCTTATGAAACAGCTCAAGATTTAATGAAGAAATATGCATACAAAGCTTATAGCCGCAAAGGTGAAGCTATTGTTGAAATGAACTATCAAGCAATTGATCGTGGAGCTCAAGGTTTAGTTGAAATTGCTGTTGATCCAGCATGGGCAAAACTTCGTGTTGCTAAAAAAGCTGTTGATGAATCTCGTCCACATTTCGTTCGTACAATTGCTGATGAAGTAAATGCTGTTAGAGGTTATGAATTACCTGTATCTGCATTCACTGGATATGAAGATGGTACAATGCCTTCTGGTACTACTCAATATGAAAAACGTGGTATCTCTAACTTCGTTCCAAAATGGAATTCAGAAAACTGTATTCAATGTAACCAATGTGCATTCGTTTGTCCACACGCTGTAATTCGTCCATTCCTTGCAACTGAAGAAGAAATGGCAAATGCTCCTAAAGGTGTTCAAACATTAAAACCTGTTGGTAAAGGATTAGAAGGTTTACAATATTCATTACAAATTTCTGCACTTGATTGTACAGGATGTGAAGTTTGTGTTAACCAATGTCCATCTCCAAAAGGTAAAGCACTTACTATGGTACCTGTTGAAGAAGCTCTTAAAGCTGGTGAACAAGAACAAGCTTCTTACTTCTTCGAAAATGTATCTTATAAAGATAGCTTAGTAGATAAATTCTCAAATGCTAAAAATAGCCAATTTGCTCAACCATTATTTGAATTCTCTGGAGCATGTGGTGGATGTGGTGAAACTCCATATGTTAAATTAGTTACTCAATTATTTGGTGATCGTATGGTAGTTGCTAATGCTACTGGATGTTCTTCAATCTATGGTGGAAGCTTCCCAGCAAGCCCATACACAACAAATAAAGAAGGTCATGGACCAGCTTGGGCTAACTCATTATTCGAAGACAATGCTGAATTCGGATTTGGTATGAAAGCTGCTGATACTGCTTTAAGAGATCACTTAGCTCAAACTATGGAAGAAGCTCTTGAAAAAGGCGTTTGTGATGAACAAGTAAAAGCATTATTTGAAAAATGGTTAGCTAACCGTGAAGACGGTCAAGTAACAAAAGAAATCAAAAATGAATTAGTTCCATTACTTGAAGGTAAAGATTGTGAAACTGCTAAAGAAATCTTAGGATTAAAGAACTACTTAACTAAGAGATCACAATGGATCTTCGGTGGTGACGGATGGGCTTATGACATCGGTTACGGTGGATTAGACCATGTTATCGCTAATGCTGAAGATGTTAATATCTTAGTATTAGATACAGAAGTTTACTCTAATACTGGTGGACAATCTTCTAAATCTTCACCAACTGCTTCTATTGCTAAGTTTACTGCTACTGGTAAACATGGTAAGAAAAAAGACTTAGCTGCAATTGCTATGAGTTATGGTCATGTTTATGTAGCTTATGTTGCTCATGGTGCAAGCCAAGCTCAATTATTAAAAGCTATGAAAGAAGCTGAAAGCTACCCAGGACCATCTCTAATCATTGCTTACTCTCCATGTATTAACCATGGTTTAAAACGTGGTATGAGCAAATCACAAGAACAAGCTAAACTTGCTGTTGAATGTGGTTACTGGACATTATTACGTTATGATCCAAGACTTGCTGAACAAGGTAAGAACCCATTAGTAGTTGATTCTAAAGAACCAAACTGGGATTTATATGATGAATACTTAATGAGTGAAACTCGTTACGCTCAATTAAAAACAATCAATAAAGAACAAGCTGACGAATTACTTGCAATCAACAAGAAAGAAGCACAAAAACGTTATAAGAATTATCAAAGAATGTTAAAAATGGATTATTCTGAATAATAATTGAATTAAAGGGGTTGTATTCTAAATATAACCCCTAATTTTTCTAGGAGGATAATATGGAAAATACACCTAACAGATTTGAAGAATTAGATAAAATGGAACAAAATAAACAAGAACAACAAGTTATTTCAAAACCAAAAAAACCAAAGAAAAAAGCAAGCACTGCTGCTTCTATTATATGTGTTATATGCGGACTTGTTTTTGGCTTTCTAATTACTAGTGGAAAACTTTTTCCACCTAAGAAAAAAACATTTGAATCTCATGGAATAACAGTTACTTTAACTGAAGACTTTTATGAAAAAGATTTTTTAGGTTTCCAAGTAGCATATTTATCTGACAAATCAATTTTTGCAGCAAATCGTGAAGATAAATATATGTTTGATAATATGGGGATTGATGATTTAGATGATTATATCGAAGCAGTTATTGAATTAAATGGTAAACAATCTAAAATTAGTAAAAGTAAAGCTGAAAACGGAGAAGAATTTTATTATGCAGAATATTCTTCTACCGTAGATGGGGATGACTTTAGTTACTTTTTAGTTGCTTTTGAAGGCGATGATCATTATTATGCAATTAATTTTGGCTGCAAAAGCAAAAACTATGATTCCTTAAAAGAACAATATATGAAATGGGCGAAAACTATTTCAGTAAAATAAGACTACTATGTAGTCTTATTTTTTTACATTGTTATGTTATTTTGATTGACAATGTAACAATGTTATGTTATAATGTCATTGTGAGGTGTACTATGATATCAAAAAAAGATTTGTTAAAAGAAATGAATATATCATATGGTCAATTATACCGATGGAAAAGAGAAGGTTTAATTCCTGATGATTGGTTTGAAAAGCAATCTGTTTCTACAGGACAAGAAACTTTTTTTAAACGAACATTAATCATTCCTAGAATTAAACAAATTTTGTCTTTAAAAGATAACTACGAATTACAAGAGATAAAAAATATGTTTAATGATAATAATAAGAAACATAGTTTCTCCGCTCGTGAAGTAATATTAATTGATGAAATTGATCCTTATATATTAAAGTCATATTTAATTGATCGTAAAGAATTAACAATTACTGAACTTGCAATTATATATATATTTAGTAAGTATCAAAATTTGATTAAATTAGAAGATTACTTAAATATTGATTTTAAAGATATGAAATTAAACGATAAGAATTTATATATATGCTCGGTAGCGGATAATAACTTTTTAGTTATTGCTAATAAAGAATGTATTGTTGATCCGAAGATTAAAGTTTTACATGTTGAAAAAATGGAAGATGTAATAAGTTATATTGCACTAAAGGTTAAGGAGGTATAATATGAGAATTGATGATTCTGGAATTCATGGAGTTGGCAGTGTTAATGGCGGCTCATATAAGAATTTTAAAATAGCAGGTAGTGCAACTGTAAATGAGGATTGCAAAGCCGAAAAGATTAAAATAGCTGGTAATGCTGATTTTAAAGCATCTGTAACAGCAAATACTTTTAAGGTAGCTGGAAGATGTTCAGTTGGTGGAAATGTTAAAGTTGATAAATTGTCCATAGCAGGAAGCTTTACAGTACGAGGCAATATTGATGCTGAAGACGCAAGTTTGGCTGGAATGGTTAATATTGATGGCGATGTAAATTGTGAAAAATTTGTAGCTAACGTATCTGCATCTAATTTCAAAAATCTTTATGGTGAATCAATAATATTTGAAAATACTGATTCACTATCAGCAAAGACAAATGTTGATGAAATTGCAGCAACTACGATTGAAATAAATAATATAAAAGCTAATAAAATAAGTGGTGAATTTATTACTATCGGAAATGGATGCATAGTAGATTTAGTTGAATATAATAATACATTATCAGTTTCAAGAACTGCTAAAATTGAAAGGATAGTAAAGATTTAGGAGGAACTATGAAAACAACTATTGAAGTTAATGGCGAAGTAATTTCAGTTGATTTAGAAAATTTAACTGAAGAAGAAGCAAAAAAGTATAATATAAATTTTAATATTCCAAAAAGAGAGTCAAACAAATCATCTGGGTGGGTAATTACAACTAATAAAATTAGATCAAAGTTTTTAAGAGTCTTATTTTTCTTATCATTAATGGCTTTCTTTTTATGCGGTTTCCTAATTGAAGGTGGATGGAGTTGGAGTTGGGCAATATTATTTGTTACTCCATTTATGTCTGCTTTTATTGATATGTTTAAAAAACCTAAAAAACAAATATTCAAAACCATTATGAGTTTACTAGTGATTAGTGGATTCTTTGCATGTGGATTCTTAATTGAAGGCGCATGGAAATGGTGTTGGGTTTTATTTTTCTTAATTCCAATTTTTAATATTACGGTAGAATAGTATGAATAGACAAAATAAAGATTATTTAGAAAAAGATTTTGAAAAGCATCAACCTAAGATATTCATGCCAATAATGAATACAATAATTGCGATTGCTGCAATTGTGTTGATGATTAAAGTAGCAATTACAAATGAGGTAAAAATCGTTTGGCTAATTATATTTATCATTTTAATGATTATGTTTGCAGGTGGCAGTTGGTACACAAGTTTTATCTTAAAAAGACAAAACAAAAAAGCAACTGTAGACTTCCAAAAAGAAACAGAACTTTTATTTAATGCTGTATATGAACTTAAAAAGGGAACATATATTGAACCTAAAACACCAGTGCTTTTTGAAATTAGTAATATATATAAACCAATAGAAATGGTTACATACACTAAAATATCAAGAGCGTTCTTACCAAAAGTAGATCATGAAATTTTAGTTAATTTAGGTCCAACATGTTCTGGACTAAATATAAATTATGATACTTTAGAAGTTGTAGGATTTTCAGGATGTGCACCATATTCAATTTGGCGTAATAAAAAGTTAACATTACCAGAATACAAAGAAGGATCTCTAACACTTAAGATGGATGGATTTAATAAAGTTAAGAAGTTAACTTTGAAAGTATTAAATCAAGTAGATTCATATTATGACAAGAAAAGTGGTATCTTTGCGATAGGGGATATCAAACAAACAGTACTTGATGATAACATCAAAATTGGTGAAAATGTTATTGTATCTTTATATGAAAACCAAGTAAAGTGTGTATATGTTATTTTAGAAACAAATTTGCTATTAAAATAAAAAAGTAATTCTATTGAAGAATTGACTAAAAAGTGCTATAATAAGAAAGGTAAAAAAATAAGATTTTGCCTAACTATTATGGCACTTTTTATTTTCGTAAAAATTATAATGTGAGGTATTATTATGTCTAAATTACAAATCATTGATTTATGGGTAAAGGTAGAAGATAAAGTTATCTTAAAAGGTGTTAACCTTGAAATGAATAGTGGAGAAATTCATGTAATCATGGGACCAAATGGAACTGGTAAATCTACTTTAGCTCAAACTATTATGGGACATTACAAATATGACGTAATCCAAGGTCAAATTCTTTTAGATGGTGAAGATGTACTTAGTATGTCTGTTGATGAAAGAAGTAGAAAAGGTCTTTTCCTTGCGATGCAATATCCTGCGGAAATTACTGGAGTAACAAATGCAGATTTTATTAAAACTGCTATGCAAGCAAGACTTGGTGAAGATGAACATATTTCATTATTTAAATTTATTAAAAACCTTGATAAAGCTACTAAAGAATTAAAAATGAATCAAGATCTTCCTCATCGATATGTAAATGTTGGTTTCTCAGGTGGAGAAAAGAAACGTAACGAAATTTTACAAATGAAAATGTTACAACCTAAATTTGCTATCTTAGATGAAATTGACTCAGGTCTAGACGTTGATGCATTAAGAATCGTTGGTGAAAATGTTAATGATATGAAATCAGATACATTTGGTGCATTAGTTATCACTCACTATGAAAGACTATTAGATTATATTAAACCAGATGTTGTTCATGTTTTAATGAATGGAAAAGTTGTAAAAACTGGATCAAACGAACTTATTGAAAAAATTGACCGTGAAGGATATGATTGGTTAAAACTTGAACTTGGTCTTGTTGATGAACCAGCTAAAAAACAAGTAAGCCTTGGAACTTGTGCTGTTAATCCTAACACAAGAGGCAAATAATATGAGTGATGTTTTAATTCAAACTTCACAAATGCATGAATGTGAAGAAATTACTTTAGAAAGAAATGAATCGAAAGTAATATATCAAGATTTTGAAACTCCTATTAATTGTATGAATATTTCTTTGGAAGAAAATTCAAATCTTGAAGTATTATTATATAATTCAAATATTACATTAAATGCTAATTTAAAAGAAAATGCAACACTTAAAATTTATAATTTAGCATTTGTAGATAATAATTATAAATGTAATATTGATGTAAATTTAAATGGTGAAGCAAGTAATGTAAATATCATTAATGTTTATTTAGGTATAAATGATTCTAGTTTAGAATCTAATATTCAAATGAATCATTTAGCTAAACACAGTGTAAGTATGCTTGATACATATGCTATTGGTAAAAATAACGCTAAGCTTAATTTAAACAACAATGCTTTTATTAAACAAGGCATGTCACAAAGTGATGCAAAACAATCAACAAGAGGATTAAATTTATCTAGTAATTCATCAATTAAAGCACAACCAAATTTATTCATTGATGAATATGATGTAATAGCATCACATAGTTGTTCTATTGGTTCAATCGATAAAGATGAATTATTTTACTTAATGAGTAGAGGTTTACCAGAAGAACAAGCTCATGAGATTGTTGTACTTGGTTTTATTCAACCAATTATTGAAAAAATTAAAAACGAAAACTTACAAGAAGTTATATATAAAAAATTTGCAAATTTATTAAAGTAGGTGATTTTATGCTTGAAGTAAAGCGCAGTGATTTCCCACTACTTGAATCAAATAAAGATTTAGTTTATTTAGATTCAGCTGCTACTTCAATTAAACCCCAAATTGTAATTGATAAAATTAATGAATATTATACTAAGTATGGTGTTAATATTCATCGTGGTGTTTATGATTTAAGTGGAATTGCAACTAACGAATACGAAGAATTAAGAAGTGTTGTTAGTAAATTCATTAATTCTAAACCAGAAGAAGTTGTTTATACTAAAGGTACAACAGATGGTATTAATAAACTAGCATATATGTTAGAAGATAGAATTAATGAAAACGATGAAATAATTGTTTCAGTTCTTGATCATCATAGCTTAATTATGCCATGGCAAAACATTGCTTTAAAAAAGAAAGCAAAACTAGTTTTTGTTGATTTAAATGAAAACAATCAAATTACAGTTGAAAATTTTAAAAAATGTATTAATCAAAATACAAAAATTGTTGCACTTACACATGTGTCAAATGTGCTTGGTGTAATTTCACCAGTCAAAGAAATTACTAAGTTAGCTCATGAAGTTGGTGCGATAGTAGTGTTAGATGGTGCTCAATCTGTTCCACATATGAAAGTAGATGTTAAAGATTTAGATATTGATTTCTTAGCATTCTCTGGCCATAAAATGATGGCTCCAACAGGAACAGGAATTTTATATGGAAAATATAAATTACTTAATTCATTAAATCCAGCTGAATTTGGTGGAGATATGAATGACGGCGTAGAAAAATATTCTTCAACTTATAAAGATGCACCTGAAAAATTTGAAGCAGGCACACAAAATATAGAAGGTGTGATTGCATTTAAAAAAGCAATTGAGTATTTAACTAATCTTGGACTTGATAATGTTCATGAACATTCTAAAAAATTAGCTCTTTATGTTGTAGAACAAATTAAGGATAATCCATTAGTTGAACTATATACTAAAAATCCAGAAAGTGGAATTGTGACATTTAATATTAAAGATGTACATCCACATGATGTTGCGACTTTCTTATCAAGTTATAATATATGTATTAGAGCAGGGCATCATTGTGCTCAACTTATTACTCATCACTTAGGATGTATGGGAACAGTTCGTGCAAGCTTTTATATATATAAT
>CAJGDR010000037.1 GCA_904502205.1 uncultured Bacilli bacterium | reverse complement strand
TAAATATGTTTAGTTCCACGTGATACTAATTGATTAGAAACAACTTTACCGAATTTTGAAAAATATTCTGGTACAAGTGTAAAATCAAATGGTGCACATGAGAAAATATCGGCATAGATTTTGTTTTGTTTGTAGTCATAGTGTAATGAAATATGACTTTGAGCAATTACAATAATACCCGATAAATAGTTTGGATCTTCCATACTACTTTTAATAATGTATGGTCTTGTAATTGGATCCATATCAATATCTAAAGCCATTTTTTCTAAGAAATCAAACATTCCTTCCATTGAGGCAGGTTTTTCACATTCAATTTCCGCCATAACGTGTGGACCAAAATCGACAACTGAATCATATTCACCGACTTCAAATGTTTTTACAAGTCGATTTCTAACATCAAATTTTGATTTCTTTTCACTAAAAGGTAGTGCATTTAAAAAGAAATTGTAAACTTCTTGTTCATTAAAATCACGTGTTGAAAATACATCGACAAAGTAACATTCTCTCAAAGGGAAAGTATGAATAGTTACATGACCACCATCTAAGATAACAAAGGCACTAATACCAATATCTTCTTTTACTTTTCCATAATAATAAGGAATAATAGTTGGTGGACAAATTGGGTCTAAATCTAGTTCATATGTAAGATTAGTTAAGACATTGTTGATGACTTTCATGTCATCTAATTGATTAGAGATTGCTCCATAGCAATCAAGTGTAATATGTTTCATAAGACCTCGCTATTTTTTTAGTGTTTCAAATACTTCAAGTAGTGTTTTTAAAACTAACCAACTAGTCATATTATTTATATCAAGTGTTGGTGATACTTCAACGATATCCATCACTTTTACATTTAAACTACTAATAATATTTGTAACAAATTTTAAGATATCTTTGCTGTCAACACCAAAATGTTCTGGTGTTCCAGTTCCTGGTGCGAAAGCTGGATCATTAGCATCAATATCATATGATAAATAAATTTCATATAAGTCATTATCAAAACGCTTTTTTAATTTTTTGATAATACCATCAATTCCCTCTTTATTAACGTATGTACTAGTATATACTTCAATTTCAGGATGTTGTTTTAAATAAGTAACTTCGTATGCTTCAAAACCACGAATTCCAAGCATTACTAAATTACTTGTCATTAAACCATTATCGATTGCTCTTTTATTTGTACATGCGTGAGACATTTTAGATCCATCATAAAAATCTAAAATATCTGGATGAGCATCAATATGAATAATAACAGGTGTTTTTCCATTTTTAATACTGTTTTCGATAAAAGCTTTTTGAAGAGGAATTGAAACTGAATGATCACCACCAATAAATAACTTGAATGGTTTCATATCATATAATTTATTCATTTCTTTTTCTAATTTATCAAACTTAACAATATCGCCATTGTCATAGATCTTAAAGTTTCTAAGATCAACACCATCTTTTGTAAATGCTGGAAGACACCCTGATAATTCACGAATTCTTTTTGGTGCAAATCTTGCACCTTTACCGACTGAGCATCCTTTATCATAAGGAATACCAGTTAATATACAATCAGCTTTTTTAATATCTTCCGTTAATAATTCCCTAAAAGGTTTATTCTTCATTAGTTACTTCTTTCTTAGCTTTTTTAGGAGCTATATTTTTATTAATACCAACTACATCATCAACTGGCACAGTAAAAGCAATACCTTGACCTGGTGTGTCAAGTCCTACTTTTTGATATATTGCGTGTAGTACATCTTTTTTAATTGATGTTGGAATAACAATCATTACAAGCTCTTTTTCTGATGAAATTGAAATACCGAAGAATTTTTCAATTTCTGTATTTGCAGTACCTCTTGCATTAAGAATTGTACCACCTGTTGCACCGCATTCTTTAACAGCAGCCATTACATCATCTGTATAACCACTATTAACGATTGCAAAAACCATTTCAAATTGATTTTCCATTCTATTCACCTCGATTTTTACGATTATTAATCATGAATTGATAAATTGATAGACCAATTACTGAAGAAATTGGTACAACACAAGCTATCCCTTTACCATTTCGAATTGTTTGAAATTTTTCTTCTAAAGTGTTTAAGACTGTTTTAATCATATCAGTTCTTACAACACTCAAAATAATACCTTTATTATTGTTAAGACCTAATAATTCAAGTGTAGTTGTACTTGCAGTTCCTTGTCCATAAAGAACCATTTGTAAATTAATTTCAAAACCTGATAATACATCAGTATAATATTCTATTTTATTACGGTCAACAATTGTAACTAAAAGTTTTGCTTTTTTAATTGAACTATTATTATTTTTTGTAGCCATATTATTCACCTACATAAAATCGATGATTTGTTCATCATCTTCATCTAAGATACGTTTCATTGCAATTGATTCTTTTACTTTATTTTGAACAATCGCTTTAAAACCTAATAATTGGATAGTAATAAGTGGAGTCATCGCAACAAGTGCAACAATACCAAATCCATCTCTTAAAATAGCTTCATTTCCTTGACACATTAAACATGCACCTACCGCAAAAGGTAATATAAATGTTGATGTCATTGGACCACTCGCTACTCCCCCTGAGTCAAAGGCAATAGCAGTATAAATTTTTGGTACAAAGAATGATAATCCTAAAGAAATAAAGTATCCAGGAATTACAATATACATTAAATTAAAATCATAAATAATTCGAATCATTGAAAGGCATAATGAAATACCTACCCCGATACTAAGACCAATTGTCATCGAACGTTTAGTGATGAAACCACCTGTTGTTTCTTCTACTTGTTTTTTCAAGATGTGCACAGCAGGTTCGGCTAGTACTACAAGCATACCCATTAAAAATCCAAGTGGAATTAATAAGTTTTTATTAGCAGTTGAAATTTGTTTACCAAGTTCAAATCCAACTGGCATGTAACCAATTGTTACAGATGCTAAGAAAATTACTAGACCAATAAATGTGTATAAGATACCAATAAATATTTTCTTAAGTTTATTTAAAGGTAATTTTAAGAATGTTAATTGACAAACAATAAATGCTGCAACAATCATTCCAAGAGCAAGTAATACTTCTTTTGCTTTTAATAAAAATTCATGTATAACAACTGAAATAACACTTTTACCTTCATCAAATAATGAATAATCAAGTGGTGGAGTAGTTACATCATTTTTACTAAAGATACTAAGTAATAATACTACTAAGATTGGTCCTACTGAACATAATGCAACAAAACCGAAACTATCTTCTTTAGCGTTTTTACCACTTAAAATATGTGCAATCCCAAGTCCTAATGACATTAAGAATGGAACTGTAATAGGTCCTGTTGTTACACCACCTGAGTCAAATGCTAGTGGTAATAAATCACTTTTACCACCAATCATTACTAAAAGACCAAGAGCAAATAGTAACATATAAAATAACATTAAAATACTTGATAAGCTTTTCTTAAAAATAATTTTAAAAATACCAATTACAATAAATAAAGCAACACCAACAGAAATTGCTACAATCAATGTTGTTTTATCCATAACACCATTTACTTGATCACCAAGTACTGATAAATCAGGTTCTGCAATAGTAATTAAAAAACCTAATAAGAATGCAACACCACAAAGTAAACCAAGTTTACGTTTTTTTGCAAGTCCCGCACCAACACTTGATCCCATTGGTGTCATCGCAAGGTCTGCACCTAAACTAAATAATCCAATACCAAAGATTAATAAAACTGTTGATATTAAAAAAGTAACAACTTCAAATTTCGAAAAATCTGTAAGACTAGTACAAAATAAAACAATAACAATCGCAAATATCGGTAAAACCGACATCGCAGCTTCTTTTAACTTTTCAATTAAACTTCTCATTACTATATTCTCCCTTCCCTCAAATTCCATTATAAAAAGGTAGAAAAATCTACCGTTATTTCTTTCATTATTTTACCATAAAACGTGTTTTTTTACAAGTTAAATATTTAACAAATTTATAAAGTAAAATTGTGACTAACTTACTGTTAGTCACAATTTTTATCTTAATTTATTTTTTCTATCTTTTTAACCAATTTAGTAATATCAAATTTTTCTATTTTATTTAAACAATTTTTAACAAGTTTGTTTTTCATATCCTCACAAGTATCTAAAATCTTATCAGAACTTGCTGAAATTGCTTCTGCTTGTTTAACGATTTTTTCCACATCAATATGCATTTTTTCAACAAATTTAACGATTAAATCTTCTTTAAATTTCTCAAATTCATCTATAATATTTTGACTTTCCTTAAATTGAATTACTTCTTCATTGCGTTTTAAAATTAAGCTTTGATACTTTTTACCAAGTCCTTCAATAATATTAAGCATTGGAATAAAGTAATTCGGACGTACAATGTACATTTTATCGTACTTAGAAACTTTCTTAATAGGCACATCATTATCGTTATCCCATTCTAGTTCACTAACTAAAAGAGCATATTCACAACCTTTTTTCTTACGATCTTTTTCAAGTTTATCAATATGATCAGCATTCTTTTTCTTGTTTACAGAATCAGGTGCTTCACTTTTCATTTCTAAAATAACTGAAGCTAATAAATTATTATCATTAAATTCACTATCTGCATAAACTTTAAAAATAAAGTCAGCTTTTGATCCTTTTACGTCACCATCTTCTTTTTTTGAATCATTATCTTTTTCCCAAGTACAGTTAACAAAACCACTTTGTGCATAAGCTGCATACTCTTCGTTACACCAAAGTTCAAGTCTTTCACCAATCTTTTTAACACTTAAAGCACTTTTTTCATGAACAAGTTTACGGATTTCAGCTTCTCTTTTTTCAATCGCTGCATCACTTTCGGCTTTAGCAAGTAATAAATTATTATTAGATTCTTGAAGTTTTATTTCAAGTTTATGTAACTCTTCTTGATATTTATCTTTATATTCTAATGTTTTAATCTTAATTTCATCATCCATTTGTTGTTTTAATGATTCGATTACACCTTTTAGTTTCAGATTTTCAGCATCTTTAGCTTGTAATTTTTCTGAAAACTCTAATTCTTTTGTTAATTCAATGTTCTTTTTTTCTTGTTCGAACTTACTTTGTTCATCTTTAAGTTTCTTATTAAACTCTTCTTCATATGCTTTTTTAATCTTATCGCTTATTAAAGTTAAGTCAACTTGATTAATTTCTTCAAGATCAATAATATCTCCTGCATTAGCATCAACATTAAGTTGTAATAATTTATTATCAATAATTGTTATATTTTTAATTTTTGCCATAAAACACTCCTATAGAACTTCTATTTCTAACTTTTCATAACTTCCAACAAGTAAAACATATTTTTTAATATTATTAAAATTATAATAATTTATTCCTTTAATATCTTCTTCCCTACATTTAAAGATACTTTTATCTTGAAGTTTTGCTGAAACTTCTAATTTACACAAATAATCATAATCTTTTTTTCTTTTGATTTCTTGAATATCAACTGCTACACTACACTTTGATAATGTTACAGCAACATAATCACTAGAATGACTAATACTAAAATAAAAATCATTTCCAACAACACTTGGTTTACCATTTTCACTAAATATAATTTCAAAATTATCTAGATTATATAATTTCTTACCAAGTAAAAATAAAAAACTCCAAGCAATAACACTTTGTTTAAAATGTAATTCATTCTTCTTACTTCTTACATGAGAACGAACATTATCTGGTAAATTCAAATAGTTTAGTTCGATATTGTCAAAATCACTAATTTTTATATATTTCAAATATGTTTTCATAATTAATACCTTTTTTATATTATAACATATTATTTACTTTTAATCAAAAGAAAAAAAGACTTTTCTATATTTTCATAGAAAAGTCTTTTTCAAATTATTCCTTTTTATCAATATTATATAATATTTCAAATGTTTCATTAATTGTAGGAGTTGGTTTATCACAAAAGAATTTAATAAGTTTTTTTTCAAACTCTTTTAAATTATTTTTTTCGCACACTTCTTTAATATCATTTGGAAAGATTCTGGTATAATTTTCATTTGGTAATATAACTTTAAAATATATTAAATCAGTTTTAATAACTGGTTTTAAACTACAATTTTTATATTCAGAAAATATACGATTTAATCCTGATGCATAATTTTCAATATATCCAAGTTGATAAAGCAATTGAACTAAGTTTTTATTTCTAAAACTTTGACTACCTTCAAGAGCTTTTTCAAGTGTCAACCCTTTATGAAAACCACCGGGAGAGATAATCTCACAACGGTCATCAAAAAACTCTACTTTGATATTTGAATCACGCATATAATCTCGATGACAAAATGTGTTAAGAACCGCTTCTCTTGCTGCTTTATCATTATAAGATGGATACTCTTTTCTCATTGCTGATCCATCGATAACAATTCTAGTTTCATTACAAGTTTCAAAATAATCCAGTGCTTTATCCAATTGATTTAAAATTGAACCATTAAATTGTTTTTTTGATTTAAAAACAGCTCGATCATTTCCTATGTATATTGCAAATTTAATATCAATATCATATTGATCACTAAAAATATAAGCTAAATTTGTATATTTTCCATCTTTAATAAATCCTGATGTAACCATTTTAAACATCTTAAAATCTAATTTCTTCTCTTCAAATTTAAGTTTAAGAATATTAAAAGATAAATCTTGATTTCTACTTATTTGATCTTCATACAATATTTCATTACTTTCCATCCACATTCTCGCAAGTTCAAACGCACATGCCATACTTTTATTTCTTCCATATCTAATGTAAACACCTTTAGGTTGTAATCCTTTTTCTTTTAAATAATATGGTTTTTGATCTCCAGGGGTTATGTTTACAGCAAGTACACCATCTTCATTATAAGTTAATTTTACAAAATCACTACAGTTTGGAAGAATTGCTTCATCTCTAATCCAATTAATAATTTTAGATTCATTTATATCTTTTTGTTTTTGGTCGATATCAATAATATTGCCTAAGTCATCAACTCCTATATAAATTGTTCCACCTAAATAACTATTCAAAAATGAAATAATTTCAATTTTTATGTCATCATTAATTACACTTTTTAATTCTACTGTTTCTGATTCAACATATTTCATTAGAACTTCACCTTTTCTTATATGTATTTTTTACATTTTTATTATACTATGTATATTTTCAATTGTCAATAGTTTTATGTATATTTTACATTTTTCAAAAAATATGTTATAATATAAGTGGTGATTGTATGAAATTTAATGAAATCTTGAAAAAACTAAGAAATAGAGAAAATTTAAGTCAAATCGAACTAGCAACTAAACTAAATGTCAACCAATATATTATTTCATATTGGGAAAGTGGTCGTAGCGAACCTTCAATCAAACAATTGATTGAAATATCAAATGTATTTAATGTTCCACTTGATTATTTATTAGGTAAAGAAACAATTGTATCAAATAATATTGAACAATTAAATATTGTAAATAAACATTTAATATTAGATAGTGAAGATGATTTTACCAATAAATTAATAACTATTTATAAAGACTTAAATAATTCTAAAAAACAAGAAATATTTAAAATAATTGAAAATATAATTAAGATTACAAATTAAAATGGTTCCAATTTATTTGGAACCATTTTTTTCATATACAAATTGTCTTAACTGTGGCTTATAGTAATAATCAATCGATTTTAATATTTCACAAAGTTCAATACTTGAAAGATCTAAATCATCACAAATATCATCAAGTGATTTACAACAATCTCTTAATTTACAATTAATCATTGATAATAAAATATTAGGATCTTTCATATTAATTATCCTTCTTATGAATACAATTAATTGAATTATTAGTAGAAAGTTCTAAACATTTACTAAATATTTCTAATTCTTCTTTGGTAATATCTTTTGTAAGAATATCAATCCATTCAACTTCAGCTTTTACAAGTTCATCATAAACAACTTTTAGTTTTTCTGTTGGATATAATTCACATATTCTTTTATCTAAAGAACTTATTCTTTTTTCTAAATATCCAAGACTTTCCATATAATCTATTGTTCTTGTTGTATTACTTGGATGAACATGAACAATGTTTTTTATTTGGTCACGTGTAATACCCGGTTTTTCAACAATACGTTTAATAAAAGCTCTATGACAACTACAAAGTTCAAACTCTTCTAATTTTTTATCTAAAAAAACATTAGTATGTTTTGATATAATTGAAATAAAACGAAATAAATTATTCATTAATAATCACCATCTTTTAATTCTTGATTTAGATAAGTTGTATCACCAGTTCTAAATTGTAAACTATAAAGTTTAGAGTAGATTCCACCAGCTTCAACTAGTTCATCATGTGTACCATATTCTTTAATATTACCGTTTGCTATTACAACAATTGAATCAGCATTTTTAACAGTTGATAATCTGTGTGCAACAACTAAAGTTGTACGACCTTTACAAAGTTCATCTAAAGCTGATTGAATTAAAATTTCTGTTGTATTATCAAGAGCACTTGTCGCTTCGTCTAAAATAAGGATAGCCGGATTTTTAAGGAATACTCTTGCAATTGATAATCTTTGTTTTTGTCCACCTGATAATTTTACCCCACGTTCACCAATTTGTGTATTATATCCATCAGGTAAACTCATAACATATTCATGAATATTTGCGCGGCGTGCAGCATCGTATACTTCTTCAACTGTAGCATCTAATCTTCCGTATAAGATATTTTCATAAATTGTACCATTAAATAAGAATACATCTTGTTGAACAATACCAATATGACTTCTTAAAGATTCCATTGTAACATCATTAATACTTTGACCATCAATTAAAATATCACCTTGTTCTATACGATAAAATCTTGGAATTAAATGACAAATTGTTGTCTTACCACCACCACTTGGTCCAACAAGGGCTAGTTTCTTTCCTGCTTCAACTTTTAAGTTAATATTATTTAAAACTTCTTTAGAATCATTATATTTAAATGAAACATCTTTAAATTCAATAGATCCATTAGTAACAACTAAATCAACAGCACCCAAAGCGTCTTTTTCTTCTTCTTCATCCATGATTTCTAAGAAACGTCTAAAACCAGTTGTACCATCTTGTAATTGTTCCATAAATCCAATAAGTGTTTGAACTGGAGAAATAAATAAACTAATACTTACAATAAAGGCAGTATAATCACCGGGTTCTAAATTAGTGTAAGCAAGGAAGAATCCACCTGCTACTAAAATTAAGACATTGAAAACATCAGTTACAAATGATGTTGAAGAATGAAATTGTCCCATTGACTTATAAGCTTTACGTCTTGCTTCAACAAACATCTTATTACCAATTTCAAATTTCTCTTGTTCTTTTGTATCATTAGTAAATGCTTTTGTTACTCTAATACCAGTTATACTACTTTCAAGTCTTGCGTTGATTTCTGCAACACTTTTTCTACTTTCTGTAAATGCTTCACGCATTCTTTTTCTTAAAACTACCGAAATTAAGATTAAGAATGGTACACAAGCAAAAACAATTAAAGTTAAAAGCCAATTAATTGTACCAAGATAAATAAATGATCCAATTACCATAATACCACAAATAAAAATATTTTCTGGTCCATGGTGAGCAAGTTCACTT
>CAJGDR010000036.1 GCA_904502205.1 uncultured Bacilli bacterium | reverse complement strand
CGTAGATTTCATTTCTGGTGATAATACTGCATCAAGTCCAGCAATTTTAGTAAATGAGAATGTAGGTGTTTTAACATACCAACGTTTTCTGTTTTTTGCAACACCAACATATCCAAGTTCTTTAAGTGATGTTCCAAGCATTACTTTTGTTGCAATATTCGCAACTGGAATTCCTGTTGATTTTGCAAGGAATGGTACAGTTCTACTTGATCTTGGATTTACTTCAATAATATAAACTTTATTTTCTTTATCAACAATAAATTGAATGTTATATAAACCAATCATATTTAATTTAACACCAATTCTTGTTGTATAATCAATAATTACTTGTTTAACTTCTTCTGTTAAAGAGTATGGTGGATAAACAGACATACTGTCACCACTGTGAACTCCGGTTCTTTCGATATGTTCCATAATACCTGGAATAAATACATCAACACCATCACAGATTGCGTCTACTTCACATTCTTGACCTACTACGTATTTATCTACTAAAACAGGATGCTCATTATCAAATTGAACAGCTTCAGCTACTTTTTCTCTTAAAACATTTTCATCATAAACAATGTGCATCATTCTACCACCTAATACAAATGATGGACGTACAAGCACAGGATAGCCAATAGCATTTGCTGCCTCAATTGCTTCTTCAATTGAGAATACCCCAAATCCCTTTGGCATTGGAATATTAATTTCTTCCATTGCTTCTTCGAAAAGTTTTCTATCTTCAGCTAGATCAATACTCTTAGCACTTGAACCAAAGATTTTGACACCAGCTTTATCTAGTCTTGATGCTAGATTAATAGCTGTTTGACCACCAAGTGCAACAACGACACCTTCTGGTAATTCGTAATCAATAATGTTCATTACATCTTCAAATGTAAGAGGCTCAAAATATAATTTATCAGATACAGTATAATCTGTAGATACTGTTTCTGGGTTATTGTTAATAATAATTGCTTCATATCCAGCTTCTCTAATTGCCCAAATTGCATGTACTGTTGTGTAGTCAAATTCGACACCTTGACCAATTCTGATTGGTCCAGAACCTAAAACAACAATTTTCTTTTTGTCAGTTCTGATTGATTCATTCATTGATTCATATGTTGAATAGAAGTATGGAACATAAGCATCATATTCAGCAGCACATGTATCAATAATTTTATAAACTGGATAAATGTTATTATCTTTTCTTAATTTGTAAACTTCATATTCTGAAAGATTCCAAACCTCACCAATGTATGAATCAGCAAAACCCATTTTTTTCGCAAGTTTTAAAGTTTCAATACATAATTTATTAGCTTTTAAAGTTTGTTCAATATTTAAAATATTAACAAGTTTTTCTAAGAAGAATCTATCAATCTTAGTTAACATGTAAATATCATCAACTGATGCACCTTTTCTAAAAGCTTCACCAATTGCAAAGATTCTTTCATCAGTATGAAGAGCAATAAATTCCATTAGTTCTTCTAATGTTTTATCTTTAAGTGATTTTAATTCTAAATGATTAACTTTATTTTCTAAAGATCTAATTGACTTAAGTAATGATTCTTCGAAAGTTCTACCAATACTCATTACTTCCCCAGTTGCTTTCATTTGTGTAGCAAGACTTCTATTTGCTGTTGTAAATTTATCAAATGGGAAGCGTGGGAATTTTGTAACTACATAGTCAATTGTTGGTTCAAATGAAGCTTTAGTTGCTGCAATGTCAATTTCATCAAGTGTTAAACCACAAGCAATTTTAGCAGAAACTCTAGCAATTGGGAAACCAGATGCTTTAGATGCTAAAGCTGATGAACGAGAAACCCTTGGATTAACTTCAATTAAATAATATTTAAATGAGTATGGGTCAAGTGCAAATTGAACGTTACATCCACCTTCAATTTCTAAACCTCTAATAATTTTTAATGCTGATTTTCTAAGCATTGAAAATTCTTTATTAGTTAAAGTTTGTGCAGGTGCAACAACGATTGAGTCACCAGTATGAATACCAACTGGGTCAACGTTTTCCATTGAACATATTACGATTGAAGTATCGTTTTTATCACGCATTACTTCAAATTCAATTTCTTTAAATCCTTTAATAGATTTTTCTACAAGTACTTGTGATACTGGTGAAATTTTTAATGCATTTTTAGCAAGTGGAATTAATTCTTCTTCGTTATCAGCAAATCCACCACCAGTTCCACCAAGTGTAAATGCCGGTCTTAAAATTACTGGATAGCCAATTTTTTCAACAGCTGCTAATACTTCTTCCATAGTAGTTGCAATTTCTGATTCAATAATTGGTTCACCAAGATCAATACAAAGTTGTTTGAAAAGTTCACGGTCTTCCGCTTTTTCAATTGTTTCAGCATTTGTACCTAAAAGTTCAACACGACATTCTTCAAGAACACCTTTTCTTGCAAGTTGCATTCCAAGGTTTAAACCTGTTTGTCCACCAATTGAACAAAGAAGTCCATCTGGTCTTTCAAAACGAATGATTTTTGCAATATTTTCTAGATCAAGGGGTTCCATATAAACTTTATCAGCAATATTAGGATCGGTCATAATTGTAGCCGGATTTGAGTTAACTAAAATAACTTGATAACCTTCTTCTTTTAAAGCAAGACATGCTTGAGTTCCCGCATAGTCAAACTCGGCACCTTGTCCAATAACAATTGGACCAGAACCTATAACCATTATCTTTTTTAAATCAGTACGTTTAGGCATTTTTACGACCTCCATGTTTTTTCATAAGAGTAATAAACTTTTGATATACATCTTCAGTATTTTGATCGATAATTGTGAATGGTTCAAATTCAATACTCATTACTTTATTTTTAGAATCTTCCATTCCTTCAACTTCACCTGTTATGACATTTTCATGTGTAACTTTTAAACTTGTTCCTTTTAAACTTTGACGATCAAGTGTATATAAATGATTTTGAACAGATATATCAACTTTTCCTGTTTTTAAGTTTTTAACTGGATAGTTACATCCATGGTGTCCTGTTTTCATTTTTAAAGTTTGAGCACCATATGAAATACCAATTAGTTGATGACCAAGTCCTACACCAAAGATTGGAAGTACTCCAATAAAGCTTTTAATTAATTCAACTACTTCAGTTAAATTTTGAGGATTTCCTGGTCCTGAAGATATGAATAATCCATTAGGTTTGTATTTTAAAATTTCTTCTTTTGTTGTGTTATATGGGAAACTAATAACATTACATCCAGCTTGATTTAATCCTTTTATTAAATTAAGTTTTGTACCTAAATCAAGTACTGCAACATTATACATTGGGTTTGGTGTTCTTGAATACCAAACTTTTTTTGATGTTACATTTTGAACTAAATCAAGTGGTTCAACATATTCATTTAAAAGATTCATACATTCTTCAAGTGGTTTTTCAATATCACAAATTAATGCTTTCATTGTTCCTTCTTTTTGAATTGTTTTCATTAACTGTCTTGTATCGATTCCTTGAATACCACAAATATTATTTTCTTCCATTACTTCTTCTAATGTTCTTGTATATCTGAAGTTTGATGGAATTTCATTATATTCACGAACAATTAAACCTTTTGTACAAATATGTTTTGATTCATAATCATCATCTGTAAGTCCATAGTTTCCAATTAAAGGATAAGTCATACAAACAATTTTAGAAGCATTTGTAGGATCAGAAATAATTTCTTGATAACCAACAACAGCTGTATTATAAATAATTTCCGCAACAGTTTCGTTTAAGCAACCAAAGCCAACACCTTCAAATACTTGACCATTTTCTAATACTAATTTACGATTATTCATATTTCGTTCTCCTTTATTTTCTATAAACTATTTTCCCATTAACTAAAGTATATTTAGGAAATCCGTAAAAACTCATCCCAATAAATGGTGAATTTTTACCTTTTGATAATATTTCTTCTTTTGTATATGTGTGTTCATTTTCAATATCTAGGATTGTGATATCGGCAATACTTCCAACGCTTAAATCTCTTTTTGGTAAATTAAATATTTTAATTGGATTGTATACTAAAATATCTAAAAAGCGTTCTAAACTAATTAGTCCAGTTTTTACAAAATGTGTATAGATAATTGGTAACATAGTTTCTGCACCGATTATACCATTTGGACATAAGTTATATTCTTGAGATTTTTCTTCTTCTGTATGTGGAGCATGGTCAGAAGCAATCATACAAGCAACACCATCAATTAGTGCTTCGACTGTTGAGAGTCTATCAACTTCACTTCTAAGTGGTGGATTCATTTTCCAATTTGCATCTTTAATCATTGAACTATTTAAAATTAAATGATGTGGTGCAACCTCACATGTAATTGGATAACCCTCACTTTGTGCAAGTCTTATTGCATCAAATGATTGTTTAGTTGACATATGACAGAAATGATATTTACAACCAACTTTTTTAGCAAGTTCAATTTCTCTAAGTACTGCAATATATTCGCCTTCAGGTAATGTTTTATAAACATTATCTTCTGCGTGCGATGCGATTGTTAAATTATATTTTTTTGCTAAATGCATCGCTTTTTCTAAAAGTTCTAAATTATTTACGCCTCTTCCATCATCAGTTAAACCAAATACTAAATCTTTGAATTCTTCGATTTTAGCAAGTTCTTTGTCTTCTTCATTAACTGTGATTGTTCCAAATGGGTAAACATTAACTAAAGCATCTCGCTTGATAATTTCTAATTGTTTGTTTACATGCTCAAAATTATCAGGACAAGGATTTAAGTTTGGCATTGACATAATTGAAGTTAAACCACCTTTTGCACAAGAAAGTGTTCCAGTTTTAACTGTCTCTTTCTTTTCAAAACCAGGTTCTCTTAAATGTACATGAACATCAACTGCTCCTGGCATTACAAGCATACCACAAGCATCAATAGTTTCACAACTACATTCAATATTAGAATCAATTTGAATGATTTTATTTTCTTCTATTAAAAGATCTTTTTTTACTAATTGATTATTTTCAATTACCTTGCCATTCTTAATTAAAATCATAGTTTACCTTCCATTGCAAAAGAGATTGCGGCCATACGAACATATACGCCATTTGTTATTTGTTTGAAATATCTAGATTTAGAACATTCTACTACATCGTCATCAATTTCAACACCACGGTTTACTGGTCCCGGATGCATGATAATTGCATGTGGTAACATTTGTTCTACACGTTCTATTGATAATCCATATTGTTTATTATATTCTTCAATTGTTAGGCTCATTGACTCTTGATGTCTTTCGAATTGAACACGAAGTAACATCATTACATCCATAGTTTTTACTGCTTCATCAAATGGAATAAATTTTGCTGAATTATCATTATATTCACTTGGTCCTGTAATATAAACTTCCATACCAAGTCTTTCCATTACTTCAATATTTGTATGTGCAACTCTTGAATGTGCAATGTCACCAACGATACAACATTTTAATCCTTCAAATCGACCAAACTCTTCATAAATAGTCATTAAGTCTAAAAGTGATTGAGTTGGGTGATTAGTTTTACCATCACCACCATTGAAGATTGGAATTTGAATATTTTCTAATTCTTTAAAATATTCATCAACGCTAGATCTAATAACAACACCATCAACACCAAATGATTCAAAAACACGAACTGTATCATATAGTGT
Organism: uncultured Bacilli bacterium; assembly: GCA_904502205.1. The sequence continues at coordinate 4,117 of CAJGDR010000036.1, read as the reverse complement.
TTCCCCTTTAGCAACTGATGCATTTCTTACATCACAACTTAATACTTTAATACCTAAGTTCATTAAAGCAGTTTGAAATGAATAGTGCGTTCTAGTTGAATTTTCAAAAAAAAGAGTAGCAACTTTCTTATCAGGATATTTAACAATATATCCATTTTTTAGTTTAATTGCATACTCTATTAATTCGATGATTTTATTTGTTTCTAATTGTTTTAAAGTTAATAAGCCCTTCATAGTACACCTCTTAAAAAAATAGTTTCCAAATCTAAAAAGACTTGAAAACTAAGAAATCCATTTTTGTAAAATGTCTTAGTTTCAGTACTGAACTAAATACCCCCATTTTTACAAAATTACTAATATATTTATTTAAAAATTGAAATCATTAATAAATACGGGTAAAATTTCAATTTTTAATATTATAGCATATTAATATTTTTTATTCAAGATATATTACCTACAAATTTCAAAAAAAGATAAACTTTGTGCTTTTAACCTAATATTACATCTAAAATTAACATTAATGAAAAACCTATTGCGAAACAAAAAGTTCCTATGTGTGAATGTTTACCTTCACTCATTTCCGGTATTAGTTCTTCAATTACTACATAAATCATTGCACCAGCTGCGAAGCTTAAAAGATAAGGTAAAAATGGTAAAATGCTACTTGCAATAAGAAGTGTTAAAAGTGCTCCAATCGGTTCGACAATTCCTGATAATACACCAAGTAAAAATGTCTTACTTTTCTTAACTCCGCAATTAGCAAGCGGCAATGAAATGATTGCACCTTCTGGAAAATTTTGTACTGCAATTCCTATTGCTAAAGCAATCGCCATAGAAATTGGTAAAGCATCACCAGTTGTCGCTGATGCTAAAACAACCCCAACAGCAATCCCTTCTGGTAGGTTATGAAGTGCAACTGCTAATGCTGTCATTGTTGATTTTTTCAAGTTGCAGCTAGGTCCTTCAACATCTCCTGAATCAATATGAATATGCGGGATTACTTTATCTAAAAGCATCAAAAACATAAACCCTAGCCAAAGACCAACAACTACTGGAATAACCGAAATTTTACCCATATTTGAAGTTACTTCAAATGCAGGAATAATTAAACTCCAAACCGAAGCAGCGATCATCACCCCAGCTGCAAATCCACTAAATGCTTTTTGCATATTGGCACTCATTTTGCCTTTAACAACAAAGACTAACCCAGCACCAAGTAACGTTCCTATAAATGGTATTATAACACTAAATACAATTTCTAACATATATATACCTTCCTACTATTATCTTATAAAATTATTAATGTATTGTCAATTTCTTTGCAACATAAAATATTATAAAACCGAATGTTTCGAAATAAATACCAAATACATGTATTTACTTGAAACCATTTTAAAAAACTTATATAATATAACTAGGAGGAATTGTTATGAAATTTCGCTTTATAGAATCAGACACTTATGAAATAATAGCTTACGGAAAAAACAAAAACGAAACAATTAACTTAATTGAAACAATTTGTCTTAATGATGATATTACAATTATTGGTTATAACAAGAATCAAATTAAAGACCTAAATCCTTCCCTAATTGAGTGTTTCTATACTGAAGGTGATAAAATATATGCCCTATATAATAACATCAAATATTTAGTTAAAAAAAGACTTTACGAACTTAGTAATTTACTAAATAATAACTTTATTTATATCAATCAAGGTTGTCTTGTAAATATAAATTATATTGATCACTTTGAAGTAACTTTAGGAGCAAGTCTAATAATTGTTTTAAAATCTGGTTATAAAGATTATGTTTCAAGAAGAATGGTTAAAAATGTTAAAGAAAGGATTGGTATTAAGTAATGAAAAAATTTGTAAAAGAGTTTTTCTTTAGAGGACTTCTTTGTATGGGATTTGGTCCAATTGTTTATAGTATAATTATGTTAATATTATATTTATGCAAACTTGAAACAAGCATTACTGGTCTAGAACTTTTTAAAGGTATTATATCAACATCTCTGATGGCTTTTTTAATTGCAGGTTCATCAGTTATTTGGTTAATTGAAAAAATCGGTATCGCAGCACAAATTGTACTTCATGGTATAATTTTATACTTCTGTTATCTACTTACTTATTTATTAAATGATTGGCTTCAAAAAGACCAAACATCAATCTTAATATTTAGTATTATTTTTATTGGTGGTTATTTACTTATATGGTTAATTATTTATTTAATCGAAAGAAAAAGAACAAAAAATTTAAATAATTCTTTACTTAGTAATAATAAAAGGCAAGATTAATTCTTGCCTTTTATTATTTCTATTAAATTGTTTTTCATAATTTCAGTATCAATTTTACCTAAATTAGTTAAAAAGATTAAACATAAATTTAAATCAACCGAAAATAAAAGTAACGTATTTGTACCAATCGTATCACCACAATGATAATGAATTAACTTACCATCTACTTCGATTGTTCTAATTCCTAAACCATAGAAATTATATTCAGATTCATTAATATAATTAGGTATTTTCATATCTTGAAAGTTTTTAGATAAGACTAAATATTGACACCATTTTTTTAGTTCATTAACCGAAGAATATAATCCACCATCACCAATCGTTGCACTACACCAATATTGATCTTTAACATAAAGATTATTTTCATTATCAATTAAATGTCCATAAGCTCGATCTTCAATTTTTGTTACACCTTCAATATTAACTTTAGATCTAGTCATTTTAGCACTATTAAATACAATATTTTCAATATAATCATCAATTGTTCTACCACTTACTTTTTCTACAATTAGTCCTAATAAAATATAAGCTGTGTTGCTATATTTATATTTTGAACCAATTTCAAAATAAGTTTTAGTTGTCGTTTTTAAAAATTCTAAAATATCTTTATCTTTTACTTGAGGATCACTATCTTTGTGCGGCATGTCTTCATAATCATAAATACCTGATGTATGATTTAATAAATGTCTAATATTTATATTTTTAAAGTAATCTGGTAAAGTTGGAAAAATACTTAAGATACAAGTATCATAACTTAATTTAGATTCATTAATTAAATTAACAATACTAAATGCAATAAATTGTTTAGAAACCGATGCAAGTCTAAAGTTTGTATCAAAACTAATATCAGCACTATCTGATTCTTTTACTTTTCCATTTGTACACTTTAATATATGACCATTATTATAATAAAATAATGCATAACCTTGTTGTTCATGAACTATGATATTTTTAGTAAGTTGTTCAAATGTATTCATTATTAACACCTCTATATTATTATATCATAAACTAAAGTTTACGACAAAAAAAGACACTTTTTAAAAAGTGTCTTAATCTACATGAAAATATAAAATATTGTCAATTATTTCAAATCTTAATTCAATACTTATACCATAAGGTGAATCAACTTCATGACGTTGTTGAACTAAAATATGACCATTGGTAATTCCTTCAGGAATTTGAATATCTAATTGTTCATGATAATTTGGATAAAAATGATCATAAAATGGAATTACTAAGAAAGAACTATCATGAGCCTTTGTTGATTCATAAATAACACTATCAAAGTCATTATATTCATAAACATAAGTATTAAACTCTTCATTGTTCGAAACAACAGCAATATATAATACTGAATATTTATCTTGTGAATGTCCGTATTTATAACCCGTACCAACAGTGATTGGAATGTTACGGCCTAAAGACAAATCATATTTTTTATTTTGTATTTCGATATCAACTACTTCTGTTATACCTTCATCACCACCAGATGGAGATGATTTTAAATACACTTCGCCCCATGGTTCATATGGTGTTGGACTAAAACAGCCACTTAGTAAAAATACACATAACATTAATAGTAATACTCTTTTCATATTGTCACCTCGTTTATATATTAAACGCATCAAGTAACATTTTTATTGGTATTGATTAATAAAGTTTTCTAATGTTGAATAATTTTTAACAAGTTTTTTAGCGTTATCAGATAAATTATTATACATATCTTTTACATAACCAACTGTTGTAGCATTTACAACAGCTTTTTTAGTTGTTAAGTTATAAATATAAACATCAACTAGGTTTGCTGCATCTTGATCTTTTT
>CAJGDR010000035.1 GCA_904502205.1 uncultured Bacilli bacterium | reverse complement strand
TATGCTGCAACACCAATCATTGCGGCATTATCTGTACAATATTCAAAAGGTGGGAAAGTTAAAACAACATCATCTAATGATTCAACCATCGATGCCATTTCTTTTCTTAATCCTTTGTTTGCTGCAACGCCACCCGCAACAATTACTTGTTTACAATTATGTTCTAAAATCGCACGTTTTGTTTTAGAAACTAAAACATCAACAACAGCATCTTGAAAACTTGCTGCTAAATCATTTGCATTAAGCTCTTCACCTTTTTGAATTGCTTTGTTATGTAAATTAATTACAGCAGATTTAAGTCCGGAAAAACTAAAATCATAACTATCTTTGCCAAGTTTTACATGTGGTAGTTTATATGTAGGATTACCCATTGATGCCATCTTATCGATTATTGGTCCACCAGGATATCCGACATTTACAACTCTTGCAATTTTATCATATGCCTCACCCACAGCATCATCTAGTGTTTCACCTAAAATTTCAAAATCAAAGTGATCTTTCATTAAAACAATTTCAGTGTGTCCACCAGATACCACTAGAGCAATTAATGGGAATTTAAATTCATTTGTTAAATAGTTTGCATATATATGACCATGAATATGATTAACATAAATAATTGGTTTATTAAATGCTAAAGCAATTGTTTTTGCAGTATTAATTCCAACCATTAAAGAACCTACAAGTCCTGGTGTTTGAGTTACTGCAACGGCATCGATTTCTTCTAAACTTAAACCAGCTTTTTGTAAAGCACCTTCTAAAACATATGTAACTTTTTCAATATGATGACGACTTGCAACCTCAGGCACTACACCACCATATTGTTTATGAATTTCAATTTGTGTATATGTTACATTACTCAAAACATGTTTTGCATCTTCAACTATTGCAATACTTGTTTCATCACAACTTGATTCAATTGCTAGTATCTTCATAAAGTTCCTTTCTAAGAATTAGTGCATCCTCACCATTTTTATAATATTTAGGTCGAACAAAAATTTCTTTAAACCCATGTTTATAATAAAATTTTTGAGCTTTAGTGTTTGAAATTCTTACCTCAAGTAATATTTCGAAAGCATTTAATTCTTTTGTTTTGTTTTCTAATGTTTTAAATAATTTAGTACCAATACCAAGTCTTTGATATTCTTCTTTTACAACAAAGTTGATCATATCACAAGTTGTATCAATAATCCAACCACCGATATATCCAAGTACTTCATCATCTTTTTTAGCAACATAAAAATGTGCATATTTATTGTGTAACTCATTGGCTAACATTTCATAACCAATTGTTTCTAATAAAAGTTTCTTTTCAATTTCTACTACTGCTTCAATATCTTCTTTTTTTAAATTTAAGATTTGAATCATTTTAAACACCACTTCTTAAATAAGTTGGAACAAATGTATGAACATTTTCGATAGCTTTTACTAATCCTTTTTCAAGTAAAAGTAAAGGATTATAATTGTAAGCATCATTTGTAATATATATAGCATTTGGGAATTCTTCATTAAGTTTAATAGTTTCAACAAACTCTTCATCTTTAATAATTTCAATAGTATCTTTAATCATAAATACTTTTGCATAACTAAATCCACGTCTTGCATCCATTTGACAAACAATTGTCCCTTGTTCAAAATTAGTTGTAAGTAATAAATCTAATGAACTAAAACTATATAATTTTTTATTTTTAATATATGCTAATACTTTTGCAACCGTACATGCAACTCTTACCCCTGTATATGATCCAGGACCACGACCAACATATATTTCATCAATCTCATCAATTTTAATATTATGTTGTTTAAGAGTGTCTTCTAATACTTTAACTAAAGTTTCAGAATGATTGTTATTACCTGGTTGAACATGTTCAAAAATTAATTCTTTATCTTTTAAAACAGCAATATATAAAAATTTATTTGATGTGTCCATAAATAATCTTAACATATTATTCACCTGTTTCTAGCTTTTCTATAAAATCAACTGGACCTTCAATTGTTACAATACGTGAGGCATCTTCTTGAATTTCAAATGTAAGGTTAATAGAATCATCAGGTATTAACTCCTTAATGTTATCACTCCATTCAATAACACTTACACCACCCATATAGAAGTATTCTTCGAGTTCAAAGTCAGAATCTGAATTTTCAATTCGATATACATCTAAATGATATAAATTAAGATTGCCTTCATAGATTTTCATAATTGTAAAAGTTGGACTATTAATTACCCTTTTAATACCCATAGCTTTACCAATACCTTTAGTAATAGTTGTCTTTCCAGCTCCTAAATTACCATTCATTGTTATAACCATATTTGGGTATACAAGTGTACCAATTTTAGTTCCTAAGTTGATCATTTCTTCTTCTGATTTTACTATATATTTCAATGTTTTCATTTTTACCTTCTACACACTTTCTAAATACGAAAGTATTCCAATATATATTGCATATGCTATTTTATTTTGATAATATTCATCGTTAAGTTTTGAAGCTTCTTCTGGATTTGATAAAAACCCAACTTCAACTAAACATCCTGTTTGTTTGGTATTTTCTAATAAATATTTACCACTAATCGTTTTTGCAACTCTTTTATTATCAAGATCAATTAATTGTAAATTTTCTTGAATAAGGGTTGCTAAAAGCTTGTTGTTAATTGTGTCGTGATAAAAAGTTTGAGCACCTTTAACACTTGAAGAAGGATAGAAATTAGCATGAATAGATACATATAATAAAGCATTCGCATTGTTAATTAATGCAACTCTTTTATATATATCATTAGCTTTGGTTTTTGCTAATGCTTTATCTACTTCTCTTGTTAAATAAACAGTATAGCCAACGCTTTGTAAATGTTTTTGGATTTTTAAAGATATTGCAAGTGTAATATCTTTTTCAACAATTCCCGATCCAACGCATCCACCATCAAATCCACCATGACCTGGATCAATATAAATAACACTATTTTCTGCTTTTGTTAATATATTTGGAATAAATAATATTATTAAAATAAGAAACGCTAAAAATAAATATACACTTTTCTTCATATAATCACCTAGTGTATTTTATTTAAAGCGTAGTTTTTTAATGACTTCTTTTTATTAAATTTCTCAAAATATCTCTTAATTCTGTTTTTTGTTCTTCTGTTAATGGTGGTAATACACCATCTACAATTTGATGTGAACTAACTGTATCTAAATGATAACCAACCATTTGTCCATCTTTTACAACAACAAATGTTGGACCATTAATACGATCTTTTTCTTTATCAACTGCATCAGTTATTAATGTTTTTAATTGTAAATATTTTTGATGATCAGCCGATGCTTCATCACGCATATCTAAAATATCTAAATAATAAACTGTTTCTACATTTTCGCTTTTAGCAACTTCATTAACATAAGGCACAACTGCTTGACACCAAGGACAAGCAGGAAATCCCATTAAAATTAATGCAGTTTCATTATTGTTAAAAACATCTAATACTTGATCGATTGTTACTACTTCATAAATGTGTTTTTTGTCAACTAATTGTGGGTAATCTTTCATAAATGTATCTTCTCTACAGCTCACTAAAAATAATACCATTAAAACTAATAATAAGTTTCTAATTATTTTCATGAATTCTTTCCCTTTCAATCCATTTAGGTAGTTCTTTTTCTAATGGTTCAAAACCTATTTCATATGTTGGAATAGGACATTTTACACCGCGTGATTTATGTAATTGTTTGTAACTTAATTTTAGACGTTTATTAGGTTCATCAATTTCGATTATTTTTAATTTTACTTCATCACCAATATTAACGAATTCTTTAATGTCACGAACAAAATGATCAGAGAATTCTGAAATATGAATTAATCCATCATATTCATCAACTAATACAAAAGCACCATATCCTAAAATATTAGTAACTTTACCGTAGACAATATCACCGATTTTCATATTATTCTACTACTTGTTCTACGCCGATTACACCTGGTACTTCTTCTAAAAGTAATGCTTCAATACCTTCTTTTAAAGTTAAATCAGCACTAGCGCAACCAACACAAGCACCAAGTAATTTAACGTAAACAATTCCCTCTTCATATCTAACAAATTCAACATCGCCACCATCTCCTTGAATAAAAGGGCGAATTCTATTCAAGACTAATTTAATTTGATTTACTGTTTCCATAATTTTATACTTCCTTTGTATCTTATTATATCATATTTTAATTATGTTTTCTAATAATATGATTATAACTTTAAACATTTGGAACATATGGGAAGCTATCACCACTGTTTGAAGCATAATAGTAATTAGGAACATTTCCCTGAACAACAATACTTGATAATAAGAATCTAGATTTAATATTATGAGTCATTGGATTAAATGGAATTATTGTTTCAACATCAATATCTATTTCAATGAAGACTTCTAATTTTTGACTATTAATACCTAATTCTATACTTTCAGTTTTAAGGTCTACTTTATATGATCCAATCGGTATTATTGGTATATCAATGATGTGGCCACGACCTGCAAACACCGTTTTACTGATTAAAGAACCTATTGGAATTTCAAGTTCTTTGAAGAAATTTTCCATATTATTTTGAAAATTATTTTCTAGTAATATATATATTTTTCCTAATATTTCATTGTATAAAGAAGTGTTTAAAATAACACTATTAACTTCTTTTGATTCTTTATAGTTTATATATACTAGTTCTTCTTTATCAATAAAAGGAATAATTGACTCATTTAACAATTTACTAAAAGTATTAGACACTAATACTTTGGTTTGATTATATATATATTCATTAGTCTTCGGACCAAAATAATTATCTATTATTTGAATTAATAATATTGGAATAACAAGTAACAACATTAATAATAATATATATTTTCTTTTAATAATAATCACCACTAAATTATATGACTATTATTTTTATTTAATTATATCTATAATATGTACTATGATAATAAAATAAAGAACTATTTATAATCTATCTTTTGTTAATGTAAAATAAAAAATGACGATATAAATCGTCATTTTTTTATAAATTGATCTTTTTTAATAAGACAATTGATTCAACTTGAATTCCTTCACTTTGTCCAACAGGCCCCATTAGTTCATAAGTCGTTGCCTTAACTGAGACTTTGTCGCTATCAATTTCTAGTAATCTTGCTAGATTTTGTTGCATTAAAGATTTGTAATCTTTAAGTTTTGGTTTTTCTAGTAATATCATAATATCAATATTAGATATTTCATAACCACTACTTTGTAACAATTCTTTGGCTTTTAATATAAAATAGCTTGAATCCATTCCTTTATATTTGGCATCATTATCAGGGAAATTAGTTCCCATATCGCCTTTTGATAAAGCACCATAAATACTTTCACATACTGCATGATATAAAGCATCAGCATCACTATGTCCTTTTAAACCAAATGTTGATGGGATTTTTACACCACCTAGTGTTAAATAATCTTTAGAAACAAACGGATGAAAATCTATTGATAATCCAATTCGATAATTATTATTATCTAAATCGCTTTGGTAAGTAATTTTAGGATTTGGTGTTGATTCTTCAACATAACCAATCCTAAAGTTTCTATTTTCAATTATTTCTAATTCATCAGCTGCATTGTAATCTGGATTTAATAATATATAGTTCAAAGCAACTTCATTAAAACCTTGAGGTGTCGTAACAGCTTTAAGTTCCATTTTAGGAATTGTTTTTCCATTCCATTTAATTTGATCTACAACAGGATGATAAAGTGTACAAGCATCAAACTCATTTAAACATTGTATGACACTTCTTATATCTTTTGGTGTTATATAAGGTCTGGCCGCATCATGAATTAATACTTTATCTGTTTGAACATATTCTAAAGCTTTTTGAACACTTTCATGTCTTGTTTTACCACCTTCAATGATTTTGATATCATCATCTGGATAATAATCTAATACTTTGTTTAAATGTTCTAAATCTTGTTTATTATAAACAAGTATTAATTGATCAATTTCTTCTACTTTTAAAAAGGCATCAATACTGTAATTAATTACTTGTTTATTAAAAAGTTTCATATATGCTTTATTAATTGAACCATTCATTCTAGTAGAACTACCACCTAAAAGAATTACTGCGGTTACCATATTATTCACCTAATACTTTTTCTAATAGTTTTAGTGTTTCAGTAAGTTTATCTTTAAAGTCTTCTTTTGGTTCTGGTTGTTCTTCTAATACTTCTTTTGAATAATCTCTAAATGATTGAGAACTTTCTTCAGTTATGTTTTCAACTTGTTGATAGTCAGCTAAATGAATAATAGATATTAATTTGCTGTCGCGATTTAAATACATTAAATCATCATATACAGGATAATATTTATCACCAAGATATAAATTATATTTAATTCTAGTTACTTCAACTGAACTAATTATATTACTAATTTCTTGATATTTTGGTAAATCAGTAGACTTGATCATATTAATAAATTCACCAATTGAATATTCTCTTTGTGTTAGATTTAACATCTTAGCCATTTGTTCTGTAACAACATAAGTTGAAGTATTATAATCATAATACATAACTACATTTTCAACCATTGACATCATCGCATAAAGTTGAGAGCGATCATTTTTGATTGTTTCAAGTGCACTTAGTAATCCTTCTTCAATTTTCTTAAGAGCTTGTTGGTTACTTTTTGATAAATATACACAACGACCAACAAATTTATCTTTATAAAAAATTGGTTCAATAATTCCTAAATATTCTTGTTCTTGATCTTTTTCAATAATTGTAATTTGAAAATGTGATGGGCTTTTAACTTTACCACTGTTTTCATAGTCTAGATGGAAACGCATAAATAATGTTTCAGATATTGGTTGATTATTAATCGATACAATATTTAATTTCGCAAGTAGTGTTTGAAGTCCTAGAGTGCCATATAATTCATTATCTTCTAAATCTGTAATATCTAAAAAAGAATTAGAGTAATCAAAAATACGATCCTTTTCGTTAGATGCAAAATAATAATCGAAAGGTGCATTTTTTAATAAAGAATTAACTCTTTTATTAAAGGCATTTATTTTACCAACAAAATAATATAAATCATAAATAGAATATCCTGCAATAATTAATGCAAAAGCAGAAAGCATGATTTCTCTAACTAATACAGCATCTTTAAATAACCACTTAACTAAAAAGTAAATTCCAGCTGATACGATAATAGCTAAATATTCAATATAACAAACTCTACTATACACAAATAGCTTTAATAATATTAAAACTAAAACAATTGTTAAAAAACTAATTGTCAAAATTGGTGGTAAAATTTGAATACTTAAAATGATATTCATTATCTTCACCTCTATTTAACGATAATATGTTGTTTTAAGAATACTTTTAGGCCTTCATATTCTACTTTTTCAGTAAGTGTACCATCGAATGTAATTGCGATATTTCCAGTTTCTTCTGAAACAACAATTGTGAAAGCATCACATTTTTCACTAATACCTAAAGCCGCACGGTGTCTTGAACCATATGTTTTAGCGATGCTTCCTGTTTCTGATGTTGGATAGAATGCACCTGCACACATAATACGGTTTTCACGAATAATTACAGCACCATCATGTAAAGCTGTACCAGGCATAAAAATTGTTAATAATAATTCTTTAGTTACTAAAGAATCTAATGTTGTACCATTACTAATATAAGTATTTAATGAGTCTTCTTTTTCAATTGTAATAATAGCACCAATTTGTCTTTCTGATAAATATGTTACAGAATCAATTAAAGTTTTAATTAATTCTTCTTGTGCTTCTTCATTAATTACAAAGTTTTTATTATTTTTAGGTTTTGTTAAACCTTCAAATACATTTCGAATGTTTGGTATGAAATATAAAGCCCAAACAAAGAAATAAAACATTAAAACATATTTATAAATACGATAAGCCATTTTTAAATCGGCAATAACAATTACAGCAAATAAACCAATAAAGAATGTTAAACTAAATATTAACCATTTTTTATTAGTATACTTCCACATGAAATAAATTATGAATCCAGCAATTCCAAGAATAATTACTAAATCCAAAACTAGTCTAGCAACTGAATCAGCGTAATAACTTTTGAAAAAATTAAACAATTGATCAAGAAAACTTATTGTAAAAGTTAATAGTTTATTCATTTGTTTTTCCTCCTTTTTTATAAGATGTTATATAATTAATAATTTTTTCATTTTTTTCATCCATTGCATAATCAATTGGACGTAAGTTTCGTTCGTCGACGATATTACTATCTGCACCAAATTTTAAAAGTAATTTAACAATTTCTAAATTATTACAAGATACTGCTAAATGCAGTGGTGTTTGTTCAAATTCACCAGTAGTGTTAACATTAACACCAATTTTTAACAATTCTTGAATAATTTGATATTTGTTTTTAATTACCGCTAAATGTAGTGGCGTATTGTAATCATCATCACATATTTCAGGATTTATCCCTAATTTAATAAATAATTTAACTAATCTTTTTTGGTTATATTTTACAGCATAATGTAGTAAAGTACGACCATTGTAAGTTTTACTATTAATACTAATATTATTTGAAATCATTTCATTAATAAGTTTTTTTATCTTAGTAATTGAACAAGGTTGAAGTTTTATTTCTCTTCTCAGTTCAGTTAAATAATAAGTTTTATTCTTCATTTACTTATCCAATAAACTCATCAATCTTTAATTGACGTGTAATATGTTGATCTTCTTTTGATAAAAACTTTGAAATTTGATCTAAGCGATTTTGTAAATTAACTATAATATCATCAACAAATAATATATATACTTTCCAACCATTTTTTGTATATTCTTCATAATAGTATTGATAGTCATTAAGTGTAGAATAAGGAATTTTTGAATCTAATCCTTCAATCATTATTCCAACATTTGGTGTAATAACTTTACCACGATTAGTTTTACCTTTAATAATTAAATCTAGTCTACCATAACCATGTTCAACCTTAATTCCACTTTGACTTAATTCATCATATATTAATTGAACAAGTTCTGGCATTACTTTATCATTTTTAACATTGTATTTTAACATACTGTTAATATGTTTTTCGACATCTTCTATTTGTGAATCATTGATGTTAGTCGTATAAATATATAATGTTTGTCTAACAGTCGAATAGTTAGTTACAATATTTTTAAATATTTCTGAGTCAATATCAACAAAGTCATCATATAAAAGATATGCATCATCACAAATTATTGTTGATTCATTTGGAACTGTAATAATTCGAACATTTGATTCTAATAGTTCAAATATATCATCATCAGAGAAATATTCTTTTAGTTTTTTAATAAATTTACGAATAAAATCAACTTTATAATTATTATTGTGAACTAAAATATTAATTGTTTTATGTGTGTCTTTATAGATGTTAGAAACGATTTGTTCAATAATCAAATCTACATTGTCAAATTTATTAACTGAAACATTTTTCTTGAAGTCTAAAATATATTGATTATTTTCTTTTAGTACATTACCAAATTGAGGATTATCTTTAACATAACTCATTGGGAAATGTAAAATCTTTCTTTTTGGAATAAGTGAGAAAATACTATTCGAGTTATTTATTGTTTGAGTAGAATCACCAAATAACACTACTTGATTACATTCCATAATTGGATTATATTTGAAACTTGTTGATAAGTTCACATCATCAACAATGACTAAATCAAATTGACTTAAATCAATATCATCGTTAAACATATTTAAATCAACTAAAAATACTTTTTTGTAATTAATTAATTCACTAACAATTTTATTGTAATGATTAAATGGTATTTTCTTAACTTTATTAAGAATCTTTTTATCAATTTCAAT
>CAJGDR010000034.1 GCA_904502205.1 uncultured Bacilli bacterium | reverse complement strand
TCAGTTCCATTTGCTAGTTGTAAATATTCTTCAATTGCTTTATTAATATTTGAAAATAATGTTTTGGTTGTATTTTTGTTTATTATAACTGAATTGTAAACTAAACTGAAATTATTGATTTGAACTAGTTCTTTTTCTTTTATTATTTCATTAGTATAATCATCAATTCCAATAAAATATACTAAACCGCTATAATTGATTTGATCTAAGTAAGCAAGTAAAGTTAACATGTTTATCTGACAAAATGTATCTAATCCAAACCATAAGTTAATTTCATTAAATGATTTGATATAATCAGGATTATTTAAGTTATATAGTTTGTTTTTGTATTCTATAGTTGAAACATTATGATGATTTGCTCTTACTTCAATAAATTCGTCAGTTAATATCTTTGAAATACTTTGACCAGTAATCATTGATTCATTAAAAGGAATAAATTTTCCATTGTATTTGTTTTTTATATAATTGTTAAAATATTCACCAGATGTAATGTTTAATGTCATAACTAACTCCTAAAATGTGACTTCATTATATCAAATGAATATAAATTTGTAAATATTTTTAACTAAATTTATTACCTAAATAAGTGTGGGTTTTCCAATCATTTGGATCATTAAAAGTAACAATAATTAATTCAGTGTTGTTTGCGCGATAAATACTAACTAAGGTTCTACCTGCTTTTTTAGTAAATCCAGTTTTACCACCAATGAAATTGGGATTTGTAACAACTAATTTATGTTTATGTCTAAAAGTTAAAGTTTTATTATCTAATTTAACTTGATAATGTTTGGTTCCAAATAGTTCTTTTAAAAAAGGATATTTTATAGCTTCTTTAGTGATTACAGCTAGATCATATGTTGTAGTATAATTAAAATTATCTTCATCTAATCCACTACTGTTATTAAATAAAGAGTTTTTTAAATTAAGTTTTGATACTTCTTCGTTCATCTTATAAATAAAATCTAAGGGATTATCTGAATATGCATATTGTAGTGCTAGTGCAGCATCATTACCACTTTGTAATATTAAACCATAAAGTAATTCTTTAACAGTAATTACATCACCTACTTCTAGATACATTCTAGAACCTACTGCTTTTAAGATTCTTTCATCGATTAAAACTGTTTTATTTAAATCAATATTATTATAGACAGTTAAAGCAGTTAATACTTTAGTAAGACTCGCTGGTAACATTTTTTGATGAATATTTTCTTCGTAAAGAATTTTGTCATTATTTATATCATATACAATGGTTGATTTACTATTTAAATTTGATAAGACAAGTAATGTATCATTATGGGTTTTATAGATAACAATTAAAGTTAATAAAATAATATATAAAATTAACCATATAAATATTATTAATTTTTTTCGCATTTAATCACCAATAAATTATATTTAAATAAATAAAAAAAGATACTAAAAATGAAAGAGCAAGATAAAATAAAAAGTTAACTCCTTTTTAATTTAAGGAGTTAACTTAAAATAGTGTTTTTTAAATAAGTCATTATTTTAAAAATTCATTTATTTTGTTTATAGCATTTTTAATTGTTTCTTCGTAATTGTCAAGATTGACATCAATCATTAAGGTATTTGGATGATTACGATACCATGTAAGTTGACGTTTAGCATAATGTCTTGATGCTTTTTGAATATTATCAATCATTTCTTCTTTAGAAATTACGCCATCTAAATAATTACAAACATCATTAAAACCGATTGCTTTAGAAGCTTGGAAACCAATTTTATTTCGATCATTTTGTACTTCTTCGATTAATCCATTATTAATCATTTCAAGAACACGCTTATTAATTCTTTCGTATAATACGTCACGTTCAAGTGATAAGCAAATTATTAGTGGTTCATACACAAGATTGTGATTTTGGCTTCTTTCGGCGCTATTTTGGGTTTTTGCAAGTTCAATGGCACGAATAACTCGTTTACGATTATTTGGATGGATTTTAGCCGCATTTTCTTCATCAAGTTTAGTCAATATTTCGTGTAGTTCTTCGTTTGATAAACCTTCATCATTAAATTTATAACTATTGTTATCACTAAAACGATAATCATAAATGACACTATCAATGTATAAGCCACTACCACCAACAATAATTGGTAAATCAATTTTTTCGATTAAATTTCTTACTAATTTTTGATAATCATAAATTGAAAAACTATTCATTGGATCTAGTTCATCCATTAGATAATGATGAACATTTTCCATTTCAAAAATAGTTGGTTTTGCAGTTAAGATACTTAAGTGTTTATAGATTTGATAAGCATCACCATTAATAAGGGGCATATTAAAGTATTTTGCTACTTCAATAGATAACTTAGTTTTACCAACAGCTGTTGGACCAGTAATAATAATTACTTTTTTCATTATGCGTTAACCCTTTTAAATAATTTTTCAATTTCATACTTCGTAAATTTAATTAATGTCGGTCTTCCATGTGGACAAGTATATGGCATAATACAATTATCTAAGTCATTTAATAATGTTTTTACTTCATTATTAGTAATTTTCATATGAGCTTTGATTGATTTTTTACAACTTAAACTTTTAGCAAGACTATCATACATTTTAGCTTTATCAATAAACATTGAACTCATATAATGATTAAATATATCACTTAAAAATTCAACTTCTAAGTTTTGTGGGATCCATGTTGGAATAGTTCTCACAACAATTGCATTTTTACCAAATTCTTCAAATTCGATACCTAATTTATTAATGTCTTTTTGTAAGTTTAATAATGTATCAATTTCATTTTTTGAGTAATCAAGTGTAATTGGAATTAATAGATCATAAGTTGAACGAGTAGTTTCTTTAAAAGCATTTGAAATCTTTTCATACATAACACGTTCCATCGCAGCATGCTGATCTATTAAATATAAATTCATATCATCTTCTAATAATAAATAAGTTTCATGATATTGACCAATGTAAGTAAGTTCTTGGAAAAATTTTCTTGAGTCATCTTCAATAAGTTTTGGTTGAACAAAATCAGTATCTTCAAATGTTTCATTTGATGTTTCAATACTTTCTTTAGGTGTTGATTCTTCAAAGTCATTTAACCAATCAAAATCATCGTTTTCATCATCAGTAGAATTTTCTACTATGTTTAAAGTTTCTTCAATATTGTTGAAATTTTCGGCGTTATTTTTAATTTCAAAACTTGACTCTTCAAAAAGCTGTTTCTGAGCGTTTGAGTTTTCAAAATGTGGGTAAATATACGTTTCATCTTCTCTAGGAAGGGTTTCACTTTTTGTAAATTTTAAAAGTTCTGATTGTTGTAAAGAACTCTTAATTGTTTTTGTAATCAATTTACGAAGTTCTTCTTCATCAGTAAAACGAATTTCTAGTTTAGCTGGATGAACATTTACATCGATTAAATCATAATCACAACGAATATTTAGGACAGTGATTGGGTGTTTACCAACTGGTAAGATAGTTTGATAAGCATCAGTAATTGCATATAAAATATTTAGATTTTTAATAATTCTTGAATTTACTAAAACTATTAAAGCATTACGATTACTTCTAAACACTTCATTATTAGTTGTATAACCTTCTATTTTATATAAGTTGTTTGAAGCTTCAAATGATATCATTTTCTTTCCAACATTTGTACCATAAGCTTCACTAATAACTTCTAATAAATCACCATTTCCACTTGATTTAAATAATACTTTTTGATTATTTATTAAAGTAAAACTAATATTGGGATTAGAAATGGCTACTTTATAAATATAATCAGTAATTGCAGATAGTTCTTGATAACTACTACCTAAATGTTTGTATCTAGCTGGTGTATTGAAAAATAAATTTCGTACTTCAATTTGTGTTCCTTTTGGTAGATTAGCATTACCTTCTGATATTTTTTTACCAGCTTTATAAGCTAAATAATAATTTGTTTCACCATCATTAGAAGTAATTCTAAAATCTGAAACACTTGCAATTGATGGTAATGCTTCACCTCTAAATCCAAGTGATGATATTCTAAATAAATCTTCTTCAGATTGAATTTTGCTTGTTGCATGACGTTTTAATGCATTTGGCATTTGAATTTTATTAATACCTTCTCCATCATCTAAAACAGTAATATTTACTATTCCACAATCTGTAAGATCAACTTTAATGTTTTTAGCATTAGCATCAATACTATTTTCAACTAGTTCTTTTACTACATTCATTGGTCTTTCGACAACTTCACCAGCAGCTATTAAATTAGATAAATTTTCTGAAAGTTCAATTATTTTTTTCATTATTCTTCACCTAACTTTTCTTTTAAACTAGAAAGGTATAATAGGGCTTCTAGTGGTTTTAAATCGTCGATATTTTTGTTTTTAATTTCTTCAATAACACTTGTTTCAATTGGATTACGTTTATCAATAATTATTGGTTTTTGGTAATTATCAATTGATAATGTTTTAGAATCAATTTTACTTCCACTAGAAAGCTTTTCTAAAATGTCACTTGCTCTTAAGATTACTTCTTCTGGTATTTTAGCAAGCGATGCAACATTAATACCATAACTTTGGTCAGTTGGACCAACTTTAACTTTATGCATAAAGATAATAGTGTTATTTTCACTAATAGCATCAACATGTAAGTTTTTAAGATTTGGTAAACTTTCTTCTAAACTTGTTAGTTCATGGTAGTGTGTTGAGAATAAAGTCTTACAACAAGTATGATTATGTAAGTATTCAATGATTGATTGAGCTAAAGCCATACCATCAAATGTTGCTGTTCCACGGCCTACTTCATCAAATAAAATTAAACTATTATATGTTGCGTTTTGTAATGCATAATTAACTTCATTCATTTCAACCATGAATGTTGATTCTCCAGCTGAAATATCATCAGTTGCACCAATTCTTGTAAATATTTGATCATATAAAGGAAGATTAGCACTTGTACAAGGAACAAATGATCCAATTTGTGCCATTATGCTAATTAAGGCAGTTTGTCTCATAAAGGTACTTTTACCACCCATATTTGGACCAGTAATTAACATTATTAAGTCATTATTAAACATTGTTAAATCGTTTGGTACAAATATTTGACTAGATGTAGCTTCGATTACAGGATGTCTTCCTTCGACTATTTCAACATCACCATACATATTAAATGTTGGTTTTACGTAATTATATTCTTTAGCTTTATTTGCGAAGCTTAATAACATATCAATTTCACTAATTATTAAAGCCATCTTTTGAATCTTATGACAATATTCTTTACAAGTGTTACGAATATTATCAAAAATTTCAAGTTCTAATTGTAAAGCACGTTCTTCACTTCTTAAAATTAATGTTTCACGTTCTTTTAATTCTTCAGTAATAAATCTTTCTGAATTAGATGTTGTTTGTTTTCTAATATAACCATATTCATCTTTTACAAGTGATAAGTTGGCTTTTGTTACTTCAATATAATATCCAAAGACACGGTTATATCCAACTTTTAAGTTTTTAATACCTGTTCTTTCACGTTCTCTTGTTTCAAGATTAGTTAAAAATACTTTATTTGTTTTATTGATATTTTTTACATTATCAAGTTCTTCAGAAAAACCTGGTTTAATGAATCCACCATCTCTTAATAAGTATGGAGCATCTTCACTAATACTATTAGTAATTAAGTCAGTTAATTGTTCATAAGTTTCAATTGAATCACTTAAAGAAACTAAATTTTGTCCTTTCATTTTCTTTAAAAGTTTTTTGATAATTGGTAATTGAATAAGTGAACGATTTAATTGTAAAAGGTCTTTTGGTGATAATGTACCATAACTAATTCTACCAACAATTCTTTCAAGGTCATAAATTTCCATTAATGAATTTTTAAGATCTGGAAGTAATAAGTAATTTTTAAGTAATTGTTCAACAATATTGTGTCTTTCATCAATTTGTTTTTGATTAGTTAAAGGATATAAAATAGATCGTTTTAAAAATCTACTACCCATAGCTGTATTACAGCCATCTAAAATTCCAAACAAAGATTTTCTTGAATCATTGTTTCTTAAAGGGGCTAGTAATTCTAAATTACGAACAGTATTATAATCAAGTTTTAAAAATTCATTGATTGAGTATTCTTGGAATTTCTTTAAATGAATTAGTGTTCTTTTTTGTGTTTGAATTAAATAGTTAAGTAAAATGTTTGCACATGGAATTAGTTCACTGCTTACACCATCATATAACATCTCTAAATAACTATCTAATTTTTCTACACTTGTTTGTGTTGTTAAAATATGTAAAACACTAGTTAGATATTCTTTGACAATCTTAGGAACATTAGATGTAATAACTATTTCTTTAATATTTAATTTGTTTATTTCGTTATATAAAGTATCTAAATATTTTGATAAATTTGTAATAAAAGTATCACCTGTTGATAGATCACAATATGCGAAAACAAAACCATCATCTGTTTTATCAATTGATGCTAAGTAGTTATTTGTTTTATCTGTTAAATAATGTTCATTGATATTTGTACCAGGTGTTATAACTTTTGTAACTTCACGAGTTACAATTTTTTTATTTGATGCTTCTTCCATTTGATCAACAATGGCAATTTTATAACCTTTATTACTTAATTTTTCAATGTAAGTTTCGACAGCGTGATGAGGAACACCACACATAGGTACAGGTTCATTATTAGTCCCAGCATCACGTTTTGTTAAAACTATTTCTAGTTCACGGCTTGCAACTAAAGCATCATTAAAAAACATTTCATAGAAGTCACCTAATCTAAAGAATACTAAAGCATCCGGATAAGATTCTTTAATTGTTAGATATTGACGCATCATTGGTGTGTATAAACTTTTATCAATATTCTCGTACATAAATATCACCTTTTATAAAAATTTCCTCTATTATATCACAATTTTAGAAAATTTGCTAAATAATTAAAAAGAAAAAACTACATGGAAAATATTCCATGTAGTAATTTTAATCATAAAATTCAAATTCGTAATCTAAAATACGAACAGTATCACCGTTTTGAACACCTTTTTCACGAAGAGCTGCATCAACGCCTAAGTCTCTAATTTGTTTTGCAAAACGTCTAATACTTGGGTCATTATTGAAGTCAGTTTTGTCAAATAATTTCTTAATCATTGGACCAACAACATTATATACTCCATCTTCACAAAGTACAAGTGTGAATGGTTCTTCCTCTTCTTTGAATTTATATTCAACAATTTCTGTTTCAATAATTGGTTCTGGAATTAATTTAACTTCATCAAGTTTGTCAGCAACTTTATAAATTAATTCATTTAAATTTTCTTTTGTAAATGCAGAAATAGCAATTACTTCAAGTCCTAATTGTTTTTTGAATTCAATTAAGTTTTCTTCAGCACCTGGTAAATCCATTTTATTAGCTACAATTATTTGTGGGCGTTTTAATAAATCCGGATTATAACTTTCAAGTTCTAAGTTAATTTTCTTATAATCTTCTACTGGATCTCTTCCTTCAGTACTACTCATATCAATAACGTGTACAATTACACGAGTTCTTTCAATGTGTTTTAAGAATTGGATACCAAGTCCAAGACCTAAATGAGCACCTTCGATTAATCCTGGAAGATCGGCAACAATAAAGCTTCTTCCATCAGGTACACCAACAACTCCTAAATTTGGATTTAAAGTTGTGAAGTGGTAATCAGCAATTTTAGGTTTAGCTGCTGAAATAACTGAAATTAAAGTTGATTTACCAACACTTGGGAATCCAACTAGACCAACATCGGCTAGTACTTTAAGTTCTAATCCACAGTTGAATTCTACACCTGGTTCACCTTTTTCACAAAAATCTGGAGTAGTGTGTCTTGCGTTTGCGAAGAATGAGTTACCACGACCACCTCTTCCGCCTTTTGCAATTACAACTTCTTGATTGTGTTTAGTAATATCAGCAATAACTTTACCAGTATCTAGATTTGTAACAATTGTGCCAAGGGGAACTTTTACATAAACATCCTCACCTTTTGCTCCATACATGTTACATTTCATACCATTTTGTCCATTTGGTGCGGTAATTTTTCTTTTATAATGGAAATCTAAAAGTGTAGTTAAACCAGATTCACCAACGAAAATGATACTTCCACCATTTCCACCGCGGCCTCCATCTGGACCACCTTTAACGATATACTTTTCACGATGCCATGAAACGATACCATTTCCACCATTACCAGCTTTTAAATATATTTTTACACTATCTATAAACATGTTTAACCTCCTAAGGTACATGACTTTTACTTTAAAAAACACTTCCTTTTTGGAAGTGTTTACTTTTAATTATTGTTCAGGATATACAGAAACTTGTTTCTTATTTCCACTGATATGTTCAAATTTAACATATCCGTCAATCATGCAGAATAAAGTGTCATCTTTACCTTTACCAACATTATTTCCAGGGTGAACTTTTGTTCCTCTTTGACGGTAGATAATTGAACCAGCAGTGGCAAATTGTCCATCAGATAATTTAGCTCCTAAACGTCTTCCGCGTGAATCACGTCCGTTTTTAGTTGAACCTACACCTTTTTTAGATGCAAAGAACTGTAAACTAAAATTCATCATTTGTGCCACCTCCTATACTTTGGCGATTTTGATTTTTAAATTTTTTGGGTATTGACATTCAATATTTTTTAATACTTCTATTAGATTTTCAATTATGTCGTTAACTATTTGGTTAGTATTAATTAGTGTTAAACTAATATTACCATCTAGTTCTTGATAATCATAATCACTTTCAGAAAGATACTTTTGAATTAAACCTAGTGATGTAAAAACAGCTGTAGTTATACCACTACAAACAATGTCATATCCATATTCAGCATAATTCGCATGACCTTTTATTTGGAAAGATTTGATTTGATTATTTTGATAATTAAAAATAGCAGTAGTCATAATTATTGAACGATTTCTTTAATTACCACTTTTGTATATGCTTGACGATGTCCTTGCTTTTTATGGTAATTTTTCTTAGGGTTGTATTTATAAACGATAATTTTTCTTTGTTTACCGTGTTTTTGTACAACACCAACTACTTTTGCGCCTTCAACATAAGGTTGACCAACTTTATCACCAACTAGTAATACTTGATCAAATACAACTTCTTGTTCAGCTTCTACTTCAAGTTTTTCAACATAGATTTCACTGCCTACTTCAGCACGGTATTGTTTACCACCTGTTACAAAAATTGCGTACATGAGCTTACCTCCTTTTAAAATTATTTAAGACACGCCATTAAGGTGAAAACCTAAGTTTTTCTTTAAAACCTCTTTTGTGCGGTTGCCATATTTCGCAACGCATTTATTATATCACTATTACCAAAAAAATGCAAGTAATAAGAAAAATTAATTTAAGACTAAAAATGAGCCCATTTTAACAGCCTTTCTAGGAGCGTTCGAAATTGATAAGACGGGTAATTAATCATCTCAAACGCTAAAAAACGGCTTAAATTTATAAAAATAGAAAAAAAGCCCTTATAAGAAATTATAAGGACTTTAATTGATTAATTAGTTTTTTGGATTTTTGATGTTTGCGTGTGCAGCAGCTAAACGTGCAATTGGAACACGGAATGGTGAACATGAAACATAAGTTAATCCAAGTTTATGACAGAATTCAACTGAAGATGGATCTCCACCATGTTCTCCACAGATACCAAGTTTGATATCAGGTCTTGTTTCTCTACCAAGTCTTACTGCCATATCCATAAGTTTACCAACACCAACTTGGTCAACTTTAGCGAATGGATCATTTTCATAAATCTTAGTATCATAGTAAGAATCTAAGAATTTACCAGCGTCATCTCTTGAGAATCCAAATGTCATTTGAGTTAAGTCATTTGTACCGAATGAGAAGAATTCTGCTTCTTTAGCGATTTCATCAGCAGTTAAAGCAGCTCTAGGAATTTCGATCATTGTTCCTACTTTATATTCTAGTTCAACACCTGCTTCTGCGATAACTTTGTCAGCAGTTGCAGTAACGATGTTTTTAACATATTTTAATTCTTTAATTTCACCTACAAGTGGAATCATGATTTCAGGAAC
>CAJGDR010000033.1 GCA_904502205.1 uncultured Bacilli bacterium | reverse complement strand
CGATACTGCAAGCAGCAGCTCTAGCTCTTCTTAAGTCACCTTTTCTATGTGGTCCATCTAATACCATTTGGTCACCAGTATAAGCGTGAACAGTAGTCATGATACCACTTTGGATAGGTGCATATTTGTTTAATGCATTTGCCATTGGAGCTAAGCAGTTTGTAGTACATGAAGCAGCTGAAATAACTTGGTCTTCAGCAGTTAAAGTTTCATGGTTAACATTGAAAACGATAGTTTTTAAATCGCTACCAGCAGGTGCAGAGATAATAACTTTTTTAGCACCAGCATTGATGTGTGCCATTGATTTTTCTTTTGAGCAGTAGAAACCAGTACATTCTAATACTACGTCTACGTCTAATTCTTTCCAAGGACAGTTATTAGCATCTTTTTCAGCATAAATTCTGATTTGTTTACCAGCAACTGAAATCCATCCTTGTTCTGCTCCTTCTTCAGAGCAAGCAACTTGATCAGCTAAGTGATATCTACCTTGAGCTGAATCGTATTTTAATAAGTGTGCTAACATTTTTGGGCTTGTTAAATCGTTAATAGCTACTACTTCGTAACCTTCTGCGTCAAACATTTGTCTGAAAGCTAAACGACCAATACGTCCAAAACCATTAATTGCAATTTTTACAGCCATTTTTTAATTTCCTCCTAATTTTTTTACAAGCTATTATACCATATCAAACAATAATAATCAAGAAAAACACTCAAAGATTAATTATCTGATTTAGAGAATAAAATTAATACTAATCTTAATACTTCCCAGAAAAGCCAAATAATATTAAGAACAATACCGAATGCAGCATACCATTCATAACTTCTATCAAGTCCACTATCTACAAATCTCTTTGCATTATCTAAAGAAATTAAGCTATAAATAGACGCAATAAATACAGAAATAATTGCGAAAATTAATGCAATATCTGTACTTCCATAGAAGAATGCATAAACATTACGGTTAAAAATACCAACAATACCGATTATTAAAGAACTAATTAATAACCCTGATAATGCAGTAAAAGCAAATCTTCTTAAACCTGTTCCAACTTTAACAATTCCAGTACAGTATAACATTGCTGCACCAAGGAAAAATGATAAAGTAACAATAAATGCTAATCCAACAATTAAACCACCTGTCTCATTCAATACACCAGTCAAAATTCCAGCAACACATCCAATACTAACACCTTCTAATATTGAATATGGAATTGCTAAAGTTTTAGCAGCATTAGGGCTAAAACTCATGATCATTGATAAAACAAAAGTTAAAATTGGCGAGATTAAATAACCAAATAATATAACACCACCTGAAAAATCATTAAGTGGTTCTACAAAATTAATACAAACTAATGTACTTATTAAAGCCATTATTAACATCACAACAGTTTTTTTCGCAACTCCGCCAATAGTAGCTTTTGTTGTACAACTATATTCTGTCGCACGATTAAAAACGGCATTTTGACCTAATTTCATTTTTTATCTCCTTTTATATTTCTACATTATTATTATACTCTTTTATTAATGTTTTAATAATACATTTCAAAGAATTATAATAAAGAATTATTTTCTTCATCATTTAATGAATCTAAAACACCTAAACGCAACAATTTATTAAATGTTGTTTTATTTAGCTTCGTTCTTTTTTCAACATCCTTTTTAGATGTGAAAGGACGTTCATTACGTGCATCAACAACAGACTCAGCAGCAGCAGCACCTAAGGCATCAACAGCTGAGAAAGGTAAATATAATGATTTTTTATCTTCAGAAATTACAAAATCATGAGCAGCAGATTTTTCAATATCTACTTGTCTTATAGAATAGCCTCTTAAATGCATTTCAAGAGCAATTTGTAATTCATCTACTAAATCAATTTCTTTTGTTGAAGCTGTTTTAGTCATAATCTTTTCATTAATTTCATTAATACGATTACGAATAGCATTTTTTCCACTTGCTAAAACTTCAACATCAAAAGCACTAGCACGACAAGAAAAATATGCTGCATAATAATAAATTGGACGATGAACTTTAAACCAACCAATTCTTAAAGCCATAATTACGTATGCTGTAGCATGCGCTTTAGGGAACATATATTTAATTTTTTGGCATGATAATTGATACCATTCAGGTACATTATGTTGATTCATTAGTTCTTTTTCAGCAGTAGTTAAACCTTTTCCTTTACGAACGTGTTCCATGATACTAAATGCATCAGAATCTTCTAATCCGTAATACATTAAATCAACCATGATATCGTCACGACATCCAATAACTTTATTAAACGGAATAGGTTCTTCAGTCATGCTAAGAGCAAATACTAGATCCCTTGCATTACCTAACCAAACGTCTGTTCCATGTGACAGACCAGAAACTTTTAAAATATCTGATACTGTTTTTGGTTCAACATCATTTAACAAATCACGAACAAATCTTGTACCAAATTCAGGCATACCGATTGTTCCACTCTTAAGTTCGTCATTGTCATCCCCCATTAAATTCAATGCTTCTTTGCTAGAAAATAAAGAAATAACTTTTTCATCAGCTAGAGGAATTTCTTCAACATTTTTAAAAGGGAATTCTTCTGGATATAATGCTACATAATCCATTAGACGTTTAATTACTGTTGGATCATCATGACCTAAAATATCAAGTTTTAATAAATTACTTTCAAAACGATGGTAATCATAATGAGTAGTACGCCAAGTTGAATCTACTGAGTCTGCTGGATATTGAACTGGAATTAAATCAGTATATTCAATATCATCAGGAATAACAACAATTCCACCTGGATGCTGACCAGTTGTTCTTTTAGATCCAGTAATACCTGCAGCAATTCTTTTAACTTCTGCTTCTCTTGCAGTTAGTCCATTTTCTTCTAAATAATTTTTAACAAATCCATATGCTGTTTTTTCAGCAACGGTTCCTATAGTACCCGCTCTAAATGCATTATCATAACCAAATACTTCTCTACAGAACAAATGGGCCTTATCTTGATAATCACCTGAGAAGTTTAAATCAATATCAGGAACTTTATCCCCTTTAAAACCAAGGAATGTTTCAAATGGAATATCTACACCATCTTTCGTCATTTTTGATCCACAAATTGGACAATCACAATCTGGTAAGTCGTATCCTGTAGCAAATCTTTGAAGATTTTTCAAAATATGTTCAGGAATTTTTTCCTCTTCTTCACCTTTAAATGCTGAAAAATGACAATGTTTACATACATAGTGTGGCTTTAGTGGATTAACTTCTGTAATTTTCATCATTGAAGCAACAAAACTACTTCCTACAGATCCACGACTTCCTACAACATATCCATTTTCATTTGAATTTTTTACAAGCATATGAGAAATGTAATATACAGCTGAGAAACCATTACCAATAATACTATCTAATTCTTTATTTAAGCGATTAACAATGTACTTCGGTAAATTTTCTCCATATATTTTTTTAGCATTTGACCATGAAATATCACTAACTGCTCCAGACATTGATGGTACACCATATTTGGCCATGAAATCATCTCTTGGTACAAATAATTTTTTAGGGAATAAATCATATTCTTCAATCATATCGTTAATGATATTTGTATTTGTAACTACAATATCATAAGCATCTTTTTCACCAATAAAATTAAATGCTGAAATCATTTCTGAAGTTGTTCTAAAATACATCTTAGGTGCTTCTTTAACACGAGCTAGTTCGTGTAACCCACCACCAGGTCTTGCAACAGACATATAAATTTTACGATACATAGAATCTTCAGGATTAATTTGATGAACATCGCCAGTAGCAACAACGATTTTTCCTAGTTCTTTAGCTGTATCAATTATCAATTTAATTGTCTTTTTAAGATATTCATTCATTAACGAAGTACCACTAGACTCAACTAAATGTGAATAACATTCTAATGGTTGTACTTCAATATAATCATAATAAGCCATCTTTGTCTTTAAAGTTTCTAAGCTTCCTTCATGAGCAGCTTTAAAAATCTCTCCATTTGAACAACCACTACCAACTAAAATACCTTCACGATATTTATCTAGAACTGATTTTAAAATTCTTGGTTCTTTATGGAAATGTGTTGTATGGCTATCTGAAATTATTTTATAAAAGTTTTTTAATCCTTCACGGTTTTTTACTAATAAATTAATGTGGCTAGGAATAATATATTTGAAAGCTTCATCTTTATTAGTGATGCTATTAATTTGATTATAATTTGTAATATTACGATCTGATAAATCACCAAGCATACGCATAAATATATTTGTAGTTGTATGTGAATCGGACAATGCACGGTGTTGTTGTTCTACTTCTACTTTTAATCCTTTAGCAACATCTTTCAAATTAAAACGTTTCAAAATTGTATTATACATCGCTTTAGCAAGTTGTAATGTGTCAATACATGGCATCTTTTCTTTAAAAAGGCCAAGACGTTTCATGTTAGCATAAATAAACTCAGTATCGAAAGTCGCATTATGAGCAACTAAAATAGAATTGCCAATAAATTCTATAAATTTTGGCATTACTTCATCAATTTTAGGTGCATCAATAACATCTGAATTAGTAATACCCGTTAATGCAGTAATAACTGGATTAATTGGTTCATTAGGCTTAATAAATGTACTAAACTCATCTACTGGCATACCTTTATAAATTTTAACAGCACCAATTTCGATTATTTCATTATAGTTAGTACTAAAACCTGTTGTTTCAACGTCAAAGACTACAAATGTAGCATCATGTAATTCAATATCATGATCAGTTAATGCAATTGGATATTTATAATCATCAATAAAGTAACCTTCTACACCAGCGATTGCTTTAATACCATTCTTTTTACATTCGCCAAAGAATTCAGGAAGCACATGACAGTTTGCGTGATCAGTAACAGCAATTGCTTTATGTCCAAAGCTTTTTGCAACTTTAACATATTTATCAACATCCATTACGCTATCAAGAGTCGACATTTTAGTGTGAGCATGTAATTCAACTCTTTTTATTTCCGCTCCATCAATACGTATTTCTCTATCATCAATACCTAATGTTGTAATTTCACGTGTCATTACAACTACGTCATTAGCAAAATTGTCATATTGCAAAGAACCTTTTATAGACAATTTTTGTGAAATAAGCAAATCATCGCGATAGAATTTCTTATCATGATCATTTAAAAAGTGCTTAATAGTAATAGAATCTTTATGATTAGTAACAACACCAATAAATAATTCATATTTACCAGCTTTACGTATTTCTTTTGATACTAACACCCCTTCAAAAACAACAATATCAGTACCATTTTTTTGTCTAAATTCTTGTACAGCCATTGAATTAGATGGTAACTCTTCTAATTCAAGTTTTACAGCTTTGGAATTTCGATATTCTTTAACTTGTTTTTTATCACGTTCATACTTTCTAGATTCAATTGCCTTTAACTGTTGTTCATAGGAACGTTCATCAGCTTGTTGATCATGAATATTAATTTCTTTTGTACGAAGTTCAGCATAATCAATTTCTGTTTTTGAAATTACGATATCTACAAAAACTTGTTCTAAACCAAAATCATTCAAAAATGGTTTTAATAGTTTAAGTGCATCTAAAACTATAAGTTTATCACTTTCAGATGCTACAAAATAAGTAATTTTGTTATCATGAAATTCTTTTGTATATTTACTTAGAACTGTTACTGTACGATTTTTCTTTGAAAGTAGTTCAATACCTCTAGTAAAATATTTTTCTATGATATCTTTAGAAAAATCATTATTTTTATAATGCCATGTGAATCTTACAAGATCAATATTCGTTTCTGAATACAAGTAATTTGCTACTTTCTCCATCACATTAAAAATTTCATCACAAGCTACAATTCTTTCTAATTCAATGTGAAGATGCCAAACAGTACGTTCATCTAACAAATCAACATACATAATTGAACCATTGTTAATTATATCGTTTAAAGTTATAGCATCAGCTGCTTCTAATATTGATTTCCACTTATTTTGTTGATCAGACATAATTACCTCCTATGACATCTATTGTATATTATATTATACCAATTTTTACAAATTTAGTCAACCAAGTAATGACAAAAATGTCTCCAAAGCAAATAGTGACGTAATCTTCTTAATTCACTATCTTCTTTAGAGACATTAAACTTAAATATTATTTATTTTTTACTTATTTGGTTCAATAACATATGCGATTTCACGCCATACATTTTCAATAGTTTCATATGTGTATTCAACTTCTACATCTTTTAAGTTAGGATCATTACAAATAAATACTACTTCTCCATCGACAATTTTATAACCTTTACATACAATCAAGTGACCTGCAGTATTATAGTATCCTTGCATATTTCCTTTTACACTTAATGCAACTGGTCCTACATTTTCTAAATGCCACATTAATTCATCGTTATTAATGAAACGTTTAACGTATGCATATTCACCATACGCTCCCATTACTGCAACATTGTATACCCAGTTACCAAACATATTATGTCCATAATCTTTTGCAATTTGTGCAACATATTGATGTTCATAAGCATATCCTTCAACATTAAATGAATGACCATAGTATTTTAATAACATTGTAGTTGATGTTGGACTACAAATACTATTACCAATGATAGGTACAATATTTTGATTTAACATCGGAACATCATAAATAACTGTTTGAGAAATTTGAGTATAATCAAGTTTTAATTCCTCATAACCAATAACTCTAACACAACACGCAACTAAACGAAGTTCAGGGCTTTCATTTCCTTCTTCTAAACGTCTAAATTCTACTTTGTATTGATATGCAGTAGCAATTTTACCTGTTGCTGTAAAGACTGTATCTTCTTCCATTCTTGCAACACCATTACTTGAAATTTTAGATACGCCTTTATTTTGATCTCCTAAACGCCATTGACCATATGTGAAATAGTCACTCCAAACACCATCTACTAAAACACGGAAATATACTTCTACCGCACCAGTATTTTGGCTTGTAATAGCCGACCAAGACCCTACTAGAGTATCAAATTGACTTGTTTCAACAACTGGTGAAATATAAGTCCCTGTTTGTTTACCATCTTTAAGTATTAAACATTCATTTTCATTTTTTTCAAGATCTATTAATACACCATCATCGAAGGCTTCTTTACTATCAATAATGTTTTGTGTATTCATTTTTTCAATACTAGTTTCTTTATACGCAACCATATTAAACTCCTTAGTTAATTCAATATCATTCAAAGTAAGAATAACTGTTAATTTCATAATTGTAACAGTATCAGGAAAATTATAGCAACCTTCATTATCAAAAATTTCAGGATTGCTTAATACCCATTCAATATTGATATCACTATCAATACAGCGAGTTGGAAGTTTTGTTTTTTCAGTTAATACTGTATCAACAGTAAGTTTATCTAATTCTGCTTTAACACGATATTCATCACTATAAGCTAAAACAACAATATTATAAGTAACTTCTTTTTTAATTTTACCACATTCAAAAGTAGCATACAATTCAGTACTTTGTTCAAAATTCTTTCTTTTAATATACCCATAGTTATTGATAACACTCAAATCACCACTTTGCCAGGAAATATAAACTGTAAGACCATCTTCAGTATAGTTTTTAGGAAGAGCAATATGTTCCTCTGTTGCAGTTGGTAAAGAAATAGATTTTATCGCATTTTCAATAGCTTCTTGTTCTGTTAATTTTATTTGTTTATCACCACAACTACATACACCATCAATATATTCATGATTATGCGATTCTTGATAACTAGGATCTTTTTCACCACATCCACAAACACCCTCTACATAAGCATGTTCATGTGGATCATTTACATCATCCTTAGAATTATTACAACCAACTAAATATAATCCCAATAATAAAACTAAAATTGTGAAGATTTTTTTCATCATACGAAACTCCTTTTAAATTATATAGCATATAACTTGACTTTTTTTATAAAATATAATATAATTAACAAAGTAATGGCTCTGTAGCCAAGCGGTAAGGCGTGGGACTGCAACTCCCTGATCATCGGTTCAAATCCGATCGGAGCCTCCATTACATTTGAATTGGAAGTCTAACTTTAATAGTTAGGCTTTTTTTCATGAACGGATGAAAGAATGTAACGGTTTCAGCTTGTAATTGTAATTTACTTGAATTTGCTTTGCCATATAATTCATCACCTACAATTGGATGACCAATTGAACTTAAATGTACTCTAATTTGATGAGTTCGACCAGTTTCGATTTTAACACGCAACAAACTTTTTTTGCCATCACATTTTAAAACATCATAATTTGTAATTGCCGTTTTACCGTTTTTTGAAACTACCATTTTACCATTAACATGACGGTCACTTGCTATCTTACTATTAATTATACCATTTTTATCATTCATTTGTCCACTAACAAGAGCTAAATAAGTTTTTGTTAGTTTTTTATTTTCTAAATCATTAGATAATTTTGATAAAGTTAATGGATCTAACGCATATAACATACATCCAGTTGTATCTTTATCTAATCGATACAAATGTCTAGGAATTGGATCATATCCATTATTCATTAAATAACCAGCTACAATTTTGTCTAAAGTAAGATCATTTTCACCATGAATGATCAAGTTATTTGGTTTATTAACAATTAAAACATGTTCATCTTGATAAAGAACTTCTAAATCACGATAAACAGGTTCTATACTTCTTTCCATAAAACATTCATCATTGAATAATAAAATGTCATTAGTTTCTAGTATTTCTTTATGTGTTCCATTTACAGAATATTTCTTGTCATTTATAATCCAATTAATCTTTTTTTGACTTACTTTAAAATATTCTAAAAATTCTCTAACACTTGTATTATTAAATTTTTGATTAATTATATATTGATACATATTATTCTCCTAAAAAAAGAAATCATATGAACTAGTTCATATGATTAATCTTTTTGTATTTCATCGACTGTAGTGAAATTAACTACAACAGAATCATAACCATTATTAAAAGTATTTAATGTCATCATGATAATTTCATTTGCTTTTGATGCACTTACATCAGTTGAAATAACTGTAACTTCAACACCGTAAGAACTAGCATGAACAAATGCATCTTGATATCCTAAATTGATAACATCTAGTTCTAGAAGCACTTCTTTTTCTGTTAATGATGATAATTCATTTTTAGCATTAAGAGCTTGTTCTTTTTCAGCTAATGTTGCATTACTATCAGCAAGAATTTCGTCATAAATAGCAACTTGTAAGCTACGTTCATTTCGAATATTATCACGTTGTTCACTAAATACGCTAACTGTTTCTTCAACTACATCATCATCCACATCACCGCTTGTTTCAGCATCAAGTGGTGTTTTAATATACCAAACAGCCAAAATAGTTACAATCGTTAGAAAAATCAAAACAAATTGATTCTTTTTAATCATATTACCCTCCTCATATATCACTAAAATATATGAGGATTATTATAATAATATTACTCAATTTCACTAATATGTGAACGATTTTCTGATTTCTTTGGTTCTTCTTGTCCAGAATAATTAACTTGTTCAATTGGTTTAGTTTTAATATCAGTATAATTTTTTGTTTCTACTGGATTAACATCAATAACTTGTTCCTTAGCAGATGATACTTTACCTTTACCCATACTGTTGATTCTAGATACACATACAAAATAATATCCAGCATGCAAGATCATTGCAAAACGAGAAATTGATTGATAAGGAATAAAGTATCCAACTATACCAATTACAATTGATGGAAGTAAGAAAGCGATCGAAGCAATAGCATAATATTCTCTAAATCTTACTAATTCACCATTTTTATGCATAACTAACCATACAATTAACACCCAAACTATTGGTAAAACAACTACATAGAAGAAACTTAAAATATAATTATAAGTACGAACAGATGAATTTAAATCTAAAACTAATAAATCAGAAATTTCAGTTAATGGATTTTCATCAAATGTCATAAAATCTTCACCAAGTGTAGTTAAAGTTTTATATGAATAGTATCCTACATTAGAACTTCCACCATAATTAAATAACTCATATAAGTTATTATTATATTTTTTAATTGGTTTATAATCAAAATCATGGATTTTAGTATCTGTTGTTCTAACTTCAGTCCAATTT
>CAJGDR010000032.1 GCA_904502205.1 uncultured Bacilli bacterium | reverse complement strand
TTATCAGCATCAAACATGATTGTATAAGATTTTATATCTTCTTCTTTATTACAACCAGCTATTGTAAATATTATTAATAACAATAATAATAATTTTAAATACTTCTTCACTTTATTTACCTCAAATTAATTTTATATATATATTTTATTATAGCACATTCATCTATATTTGTAAATAGTTATGGTATAATAAATTGAGGTGATGATATGAATTATTTTATTGACATTAAAATTAACGAACATATATATCAAATTAAAGACCGTATGGGTGTTTTAATGACATTAATTATTGGAACAAACAAAGCAATGTTAATTGATACTGGTTACGGAATATATAATATCTTAGAACATATAAAAACTTTAACAAATTTACCACTTGTTGTTGTAAATACGCATGGTCATATGGATCACAGTTGTGGTAACTATTTATTTGAAGAAATTTATATTCATGAAAAAGATTTTGAACTTTGTAAATTACATAATAGTTTAGATTGGCGTAAAAGAAATCTAATAACTGCTAAAAACATGAATTTAATCGATGATAGTTATAATGAACTATATTATTTAAATCAAGGTTGTGGTAATTTAAAACCTCTTCTATACAATCAAATATTTGATTTAGGTAATATTAAAATTAAAACTATCAATATGGAAGGACATACTACAGGAAGTGTTGGTTTTTTAATTGAAAATGATAATTTGCTTGTTACTAGTGATGGAGCATGTCCTTTTGTGTGGTTATTTTTAGAAGAATCAACAACAGTTGATACATATATTAAGATGTTAGAAAATGTTCTTACTTTTCCTTTTGAAGGTATTTTAGTAGGACATGGTGCTGGTATTATATTACCAAGACAAAAAGTAGTTGATTTTATGAATTGTGCGAAAGATATTACGCTAGATAAATCAGTACAAGTCTACTTTAATAATTTTGATCATTTAACAAGTTATTGTTATACTTTAGGTAAAATGTATGATCAAAATGATGTAGGTGTAGTATTTGATCCTAATAAATTAAAATAATGGCTTGATTTCTCAAGCCATTTTCTTTTTTAAAAAATCCCATCTTAGGTACCCCCAACCACAAGTTAAACAAATTTAAGGCTGCTTCGATCAAGACCTGACCTGGTTCACCGCCTAACCTTGGATGAAGGTACCTAAAATGGGATTTCTTATTTGTATTATATCATTTATTGTTTATTTTGTCTTAAGATTTGAAAAAAGTTTTTTAAAAGTTTTGCTGATTCTTCTTGTAAAACATTAGATTCAACTTCGACTTGATGATTAAACTTTGTTTCAAATAAATTAATTACACTACCACATGCACCAAACTTGGGTTCTTTTGCAGCGTAAACTATTTTTTTCATTCTAGATTGAATAATAGTTCCAGCACACATTGGACATGGTTCAAGTGTTACATACATTATGCAATCTTCTAAAATCCAACTATTTAGTTTTTTTGATGCTTTTTCAATTGCAATAATTTCTGCATGTCCTAATACAGACTTTTTTGTT
Source organism: uncultured Bacilli bacterium (assembly GCA_904502205.1). The sequence continues at coordinate 9,144 of CAJGDR010000032.1, read as the reverse complement.
TGTCTTAAATTATGGGCTCTTGCAATAATTTGATCATCTTTTACAATAATACAACCTACTGGCACTTCATTTTTATCAAAAGCTTTTTGAGCTTCTTTTAGTGCCATACGCATATATTTTTCATTATTTGTCATGGTGTGGCACTTCGTGACAATGGCGACATCTTGCTTCGTATTTTTCTTTTGCACTTACTAAGATTATTTCGTCTTCATAATATGCTGGTTTATTATCAATTATTCTTTGTGTTCTTGTTGCTAAATCACCACATACTTGACAAATTGCATGTAATTTTGTTACATACTCAGCACGAGCTAAAATATCAGGCATAATACCAAATGGTTCACCTCTAAAGTCTAAATCAAGACCAGCAACAATAACTCTTGTTCCTTTGTTGGCTAAATCTTCTAAAATGCTAATTAAACCACGGTCAAAAAATTGTGCTTCATCTATTGCTATCGCATATGGTATTTTTTCTAAACTATCAATATATGATTTTATTTCTGAAGAATCTTTTACAACAACTGATTTTACTTTTCTTTGTGAATGTGATACTACTTCTAATTTTTCATACCGATCATCAATACTAGGTTTAAATACAATTATTTCTTTTTTTGCATATCTAATTCTTGTAATTCTGCGAATTAATTCTTCTGTTTTTCCAGCAAACATACTACCACAAATTACTTCTATCCAACCATCTCTTCCACGAAATTCCATATACACTACCTCTTTCTTTTAAATATTATACTCTCATTTGATTTTTTTATCAAGCAATAATATTAAGTTTTTATTTTTCATTTTTTTAAATTTATACAATAATTTCCATTAAAAAAAGATGTAAACAATAATGTTTACATCTTTATTTTTTAGTTACGTTTTTTAATAATTAACATACATCCTAATAACATTGACATTAAGATAGATGTAGCATAAACACCAAATAATTCACAATTAGACTCTGGTTTTTCTGGTTCATTAGGTTTACCAGGTTCATCAGGTTCTTGAACGATTGGGTTATCATTTACGATTTGATCTGCATCTTTCTTAAATTGAATTAATAATAAATTAATTTTAGCAGCAACGATTTCATTTTCAACGTTTTCTAAGAATGTAGAATATAGTAATTCTAATTGATTTTTTCCTATAGCTGATGTTTGTAAAGCATCAATATAAGATCTTGCTTCTTCTTTTGTTGTACGTTTTAAACTAGCAACTTCATCAATAGGAACTGCTTTGATCTTAGATAAAGCTTCAGATTTATAAGATACAATTTTTGTTGAAGAAGTAGCCATATTAATTAATATTACATATTCATTTACAATTGCTTCAACTACTGGTTTATCTTTGTTTGCATAGTCATCAATATTATAACTTTCATAGATAACTTTAATTGCTTCTTCTTTTTCAGATTGTAATTCTTTAGATTCTTGTTCTTTAGTTTTTACACTTTGAATTAAAGTTTCTAAATCATCAATAATTGTTGTAATTGCTTCTTCAGTTGTAGATTTTAGAATATCTGTTTTAGCTGCTAGAATAGCATTTCTAATCTTGTTAGCATTAGTTGATGAGTATTTAGAATAATCAATATTACTTGTTAATTCATTAACTTTGTTAATACCTATAGCTTGGTAACGTTCAACTTGTGTTGGTACTTCGTCTAATGATTGAATAGCAGCATTTAAAATACTTAAAACATCATCAACAGTGTCAGCATTATTAATCTTATTTGTAGCTTGAGCGATAATTGTTTCAATAGTTGCTTGATCAATTACTGAATAAATACTTAAGTCAGTAATTGTAGCATTTAACTCTTTAATTGCAATTTCACGTTCTTCTTGAATTATAGCAGCATCTTCTTCAGCTTTAGTTAAAACATCATCTAAAGCTTTTTTAGCATCTAATACTACTTGATCAAGATCTAATATATCAGTAATATTGTTAATATTAAATTCATACATCGCAATAATGTTTTGAATTTGCATTTTACCAGATTCACTATATTTAGATAAATCTGAAAGATGTGCTTTTACATCATGAATTGCTTCAAGTTTTGCTTGATTTAATGCTTCAAGTTGTTCAATTAATTGATTTACTTTGTTATATGAAGATTGTAACTTATTAGAATTTGTTACTTTTGCTTTTGCAGCATCAGTTAAACTATTATAAACATCAACTAATCTTTCAATTAATGATTGATGAACTAGTGTAATAACCTCAGGTAATTGATTAATTTCATCAATCAATTCTTGAATTTGTTGTTCTTCAGTTAATTGTTCTTTCCATGTTGGAGTAACAAGTTCGATTTTTGTACCTACAGCAATATTAGTTGCAGGTCTAAGTGGAGATTTATTGATTAATCCATCTAAATAATTTGATGAATATAAAATTTCTCCTGGTGCTAAAGTAATAGTATCGCTTGATTTTGCAGTTGCAACAGTTTCTCTAACAAGTCCGTCAGCTCCAATAATAAAGTATCCATAATTATTAATTGTTGTTATACTGAAACTTGATACTAAAGCACTAATTGTTTGATTAGTTTTATTAACATATACATTACCACAAGAAGACCAATGTCCTTTTGGAATATTTGTAGATGTTAATTCATGATAGTTTCCATCAGCAATAAAGAATACATAATTATCAAATTTAAATGCTTTTCCAGCCCATCCAATAAATGAAACACCAGCATTTGGATCTTCATCTGGATTTAAAGCATTAGGTGTGTTACGATAAATTAAACCAATTTCTGATTGTTTCACGTAACCAACATTTAAATTAAATTGACCACTATAACTTAAACCTGATTTAGTTAAAGTATATTTTAATTCAACAAGTGTTGTTGCAAGATATTCAACTAATACTTCACCTGTCAAAATATTATATAACTTTGAATCAGACTCATTTACATATTCCCAAGTTACTGCATAATCTAAATATGATGTTGGAAGAACATATTTTGAAGTTGTATCTGTTGTTAAAGTTTTAGCGAAATTTGTTGCATCTTGTTCAAATGATGTTAATAATTTAATTTGTTCTAATGCAAATTCTAAAATTGAAGCATTTGATACTTGTGCTTTTTCTTCATTAGTTAAATCATCATATTTTGCTTTAATATTATTAATCTTATTAACTTGACTTAGTGTTACAGGAATTGTAATACCATTGATTAAATTTATAACTCTATCAACATTACTTCCTTCTTTTACCGCAAGTGGTTCAGAGATTTCATTTGCAAGGTTAACAGTTGAAACAAAATAATCATAGCCATCTTTAATTTCTACTTGTGTATCTTGAGTATATAAATATAATTGATCAATATCTGGATCAACTCTATTAACTTCACCATTTCTTTCAGTTTGCCAAACAATATAACCTCTAACACCTTCGACACTATCCCATGATAATGTATTACCATTTAATACAATATTATTAACATCTGGTTCTGGTAGGTGAGTATATCTTTGTTGAACTGAACCTGGAATATCTTTTATCCAATAACTTTCTAAGTCTTCAACATAACCTTTCATTAAAGAACCGCTATTAAGTAATGAACTGTATTTATAAAAAGATAATCCGTGAATATTGTCATAATATGAATTTGCAGTTTCTAATTGATTTTTTACTTCATTTTGATTTTTCCAATATTTACCACTTGATGTATCTTCTAGTGCCATATAAATACCGACACCTAAATATAGGTTTACTTTTTTATGTTCAACTGTCCAACTCCACCATTTTGCAAGTTCAGCATAACTTGCTGAAGTGTGACCAATTGCCCAATAAGTTTGTGGTAAAATATAGTCAATCCATTCTTCATCAATCCATTTTTTAGTATCACTATATAAATAATTATCGTAGTGAGCAAAACCACTTGTATTAGAATATAGTGGATATGTTAAATTACCATTTTCATCATATTTTGGTGTATTACCACTATATGAACCGTTACGATAAATTCCAGATGGAGAAATACCTAATTGAACTGTTTTATCATTTTTAATATTATATTCATACATTTTACCTGATAATTGTTCAATAAATAAATCTACTTGTTTTCTTCTAAAGTCTCCTAAAGATAAACCTTCTTTATTATATTTATTGCGAGTTTCAGTATCATCACAACCTGAAATATAGAAGTAATCATCAAAATGAATTGCATCTACATCATAGTTTTCAATAACTTCCATACATGAATCTACAATATAATCACGAACTTCAGGAATACCTGGGTCTAAAATAATAGAGTTACCAGATTGAAGTAAATAATCTTCATTTAATACAGGGTTCCCTTCTGGAATACTTCCTGATACATATTGTGTTTGTGCGCCTGTTGTTGAAATACGATATGGATTTAACCAAGCATGGAATTCAATACCTCTTGAATGACATTCTTCTATCATCCATTCTAATGGATCAAATTCATCAAAATCTACTTTACTCCAAAACGAAGCTAGAGGATTTAATTCTGATTTATATAAAGCATTATTATGTGTTCTAACATGGAAAATCATTGTATTGAAACCCATCTTTTCCATATTATTTAAAATGTTTGTTATTTCTTGTTTATAACTTGCTTCATCACTATAAGTATGTACATCCCCAGCAAAATGGGAAACCCATACTGCACGAACTTCTTGAACTTTACCTCGATAGATACTAGATGAACTAGATGCATCTACTGGTTGTTTTGGGGATTTGATTAGAAAAATACATAAAGTAGACATAATCGCTACTAAGAGTAATTCGTTTATCTTTTTAAGTAATTTCATATTTAACTCTCCTTTTTTATGTATTATATCATATTTTTAAGAATTTAGCAATATACTTTATATGAATTTAAACTGATATTTATATACAAATATTAGTAGTTTTTTATGTGAGGTTAGAATGAGAAAAATTAAAATTAAAAATGTCTTTATGTTTTTGCTTTTTTTACTAATATATATACTACCATACTTCTTTATAGAATTTAACCAAGATTTTTACAATAGTTTAAATAAAATTAATATACCTAGTATTGTGTTTAGAATTGTATGGTCCATTTTATATAGCTTAATGGCTTTATATTTAGTATTAATATATGATTCATTGACTTTAAAAAACAAAAGATTAATTGTTTATTTAATTATTAATTATTTTGCAAATGTTCTTTATGTATTATTGTTTTTTGAGTTTGAACAATTATTTTTACCATTTGTAATGTGTGCGATTTCTTTTATATCTATATTATTTGCTTGGATGGAAACATTACTTATTAACAAGAAATTATCTTATTTATTAGTACCAAATGTTTTGTGGAGTTTATTTGCTTGTGTATTATCTGGATATGTATTTTTATTTAACTAAAAAAAGAGATGAAATTCATCTCTTTTTTACATTTTAATATTGTTGTCTTCAACTTTGAAATTAGCATTATAAAACTTAGTTAATGCTTTAACCATTTCTTGATAATCATCAACACCTGCTACCTCAAGTGCAGAGTGCATTGCAAGTTGAGCAAGACCAATATCACATGATGGAATACTTACTTGTGTAGAACTAATTGAACCAAGTGTTCCTCCACCTCTTTGGTCTGATCTATTAGTATAATGTTGATATAAAGCATTTGCACTTTCACATATTAATTTAAAATATGCATTAGAGAAAGCATCAGTAGTATATCTTTGATTAGCATTATGTTTAATAACAATACCTTTATTCATAAATACTTGATTTGTTGGATCAGCTAAATCAGGTCTATTTGGATGCACTGCATGTGCATTATCAGCTGATACTAAGAAACTGTTTGCTAAAGCTTTATAATATTCTTCACTATTTCCAACAATTCTTGATAATACTTCTTTTAAGAATGTTGATGCAGCTCCTTGTTTAGTTGTGCTACCTACTTCTTCATTATTAAACGATGCATATACATTTATTTTGTTATCATTATTACTTGCTAAAAAAGCTTGAAGTGATGAATATGCACATTCTAAGTTATCAATTCTAGGTGCAGAAAATAATTCACGATCAACACCAATTAGTTTAGCCTCGTCACGGTTATATACACTTAAATCATAACTTAAAATTGATTCTTTATTTAATCCTAATTTCTTTTCTAAGATTTCATTTACCGATTCATATTTAGATAAACTTGCTAGTGGTAATAAATCACGTTGTGGGTTAATATCACTATCTTTCTTTAAATGAATACAAACATTAGGAATTACAAGTAAATCTTCATCAATATTTACAAGTTCAGATTTAATACCATTTTCTGTTTTAATAAATACTCTACCTGCAATACTAAGTGGACGATCTAGCCAAGTTGATAATATTGGACCACCATAAACTTCAGTATTAAGTGATGTATAGTTTGGTTTAGAAATTACACCATTTGGCTTAATTTTAAGATTTGGACTATCTAAATGACTTGCAACAATGTTAAAGCTTGTAGAATTAAAATTTTGGCCCATTTTAAACGCAATAATAGAACTTTGATCTTTGGTTGTGAAGTAATTACCCCCATTTTTTAAATTCCAATTTGATGATGGGTCTAAATACTCAAAACCGTTTGATTTTAATATATCAACGATATTTTGACAAGCATAATATTCATTAACACTTTTATTTAAAAATTCAAAAAATTGTTTCATATATACTCCTAAATTACAAAATTACCATCTTTAAAGATAACAACTTTTGTTCCATCTTTTTTAGTACCAACAATATTCATACAACTTGATCCAAACATAAAGTCAACATGTGTATGTGAAATGTTAACACCGCGTTCTTTTAGTTCAGTTTCTGAATAACTTGTACCGTTTTTAAGATTAGTTCCAACATATGCTGCACCAAGCGCTAAATGGCAAGATGCATTTTCATCAAATAATGTATTATAGAATAAAATATTTGAAAGTGAAATTGGTGAATAATATGGAACAAGAGCAACTTCACCTAATGATGAACTACCTTCATCAAAATTAATTAATTCTTCTAAAGCTTCACGCGAAGTTTTCGCATCAAATGCAACTACTTTACCATCTTTAAATTCTAACCAGAAATCTTCAATTAATTTTCCACCATAATTAAGTGGTTTAGTAGCAACAACTCGACCATTAATTTGTTTATTGTGTGGCATACAGAAGTTTTCTTCTGTTGGAATATTTGGATTGAAGAATACACCTTTTGTACTGAATTCTCCACCACCGGCCCAAATATGATCTTCAACTAGTCCGATTTCAAGATTTGTTCCTAAACTATTTTCAAAATGTAAGCTTGCAAAATCATAACTATTTAAAATTTCATTACGTTTTGTCATTTGATCATTTAATTCATTCCACTCACTAACAGGATCGTTATCACAAGTTACATGTGATGCATCTAGGATTGCTTTATAAAGTTTTTCTAAAGCTTCTTCATCACTAAGTTCAGGGAATACTTTTTTAGCCCAAACAACATTTGGATATGCAACTACACACCATTGAGTGTTGTTATTCATTGTATTATCTCTTGCAAATGATGTTTTAGGTGCATTTTGCATATTTGCTTGAACACTTCTAGACATATCAACACCAGCCATTAAACCTGGATTAGGTGATGTAATTGATAACATCGCAAAGCCATTATCTACAATATAATGTAATTTAGCAAGTTCCCAATCTTTTACTAACATATCTTCAACTTCAGCATTTTGTAATACTGTTTTATTAACTAATCCATCGCTCCAGTTTATATATACATTACTTGTTTTCTTTTCGTATGCAACTTTTACAATTTCACGTACTAATTCAACTGCTTCAATTGGTGCATTAATTACTAAACCTTGACGTTCTTGTAAATTAATACCTACATTGATAATTAGTTTAGCAAACTTGTTATTTAATTCTTGATTCATATTAATACCTCTTTTCTTATTAGATATAGTATACCACAATTTATTAATAATTAATAATGATTATAAAAAAAATTAGTATAAGTTATAAACTTATACTAATCTTTAATCAATTTTATTATTTGCTAGCTTTTTGAGCTTGGCTTAAACGTTTATTGAATCTATCAATACGTCCAGCAGATTGAACAAATTTTTGTTCACCTGTGTAGAATGGATGACATTTTGAACAAGTATCAACTCTGATTTCTTTTAAAACTGAACCTGTTTCAAATTCATTACCACAAGATACACATACTACTTTTGCCTTTTGATAATTTGGATGAATTCCGTTTCTCATGCTTTTCTCCTTTCCCATAGTCTGGTAACCATAGTCAGTATTTTTTTACTTATATATTATATCAAATAGTTTAATAAAAGTCAAATGAAAAGAAAAAGGGCTTTAGGATAATTCCTAAAGACCCTCTTTTTTTATAGTCCAACAGAGTTTAAGATATGATCTGCAACACCACCAGCTAATGTTGGATTATTTCTAATACCATCAAGAGCAGATGCGAATGCTGCAACTTGTCCAAGACCGATTGAACCATTGAATGAGTTGATTGTAGTTGTTAATGTATTAACATCAGCAAGTTCGTCAGCCCATACGCGAGTAGCAAGACCTTCATTTGTTAATGGTCCGCCATTAGCAGTTTCAACTAAGTCTTTTAAGTTATAATCATTTCCTAATAATGTGAATGTCATGTCAATACGAGCATTTAATTCACCAGCAATGTCGAAGTATTTCTTAATAATTTCAGATGTTTGAGCATTACTAATAAATGCATCTGATTGACTTGGAGTTGAAGTGTCGTAATCACTAATGATTGAAAGTTCAGCTGTCCAATTGTATCTTGACCAATCATCAGCTTCAGCTGTTGATTTATCAATGAATCCACCGTTAGTTCCATCGTTAATCATATTAGTAGTAGAAAGTACATCCATAACTAATACGTTAAATACGTTGTCATCAACAGTAATTAAGTCATCATCTCTTACATCATTACCGAATAAGTAAGATACTTTCATTTGATCTAATAATTCACCAAGTGCTTGTGCATTAGATGATAATGTATCAGATTCAATAGTTCCAAGATTATTCATCATTTCAACAACGATGAATAATACATCAATTTCAGTAGCCCATTCGTCTTTATTTGATCCGTTCATATCAATATTACTATCTTTATTAGCACCATCGATTACGCCAATAACATCAACGTTATATCCGTTTG
>CAJGDR010000031.1 GCA_904502205.1 uncultured Bacilli bacterium | reverse complement strand
TCCTGCTCAACATATTATTGGTTATAGTTATTTTTATGGCTATAAAATGATTGTTAATTCTAGTGTATTAATACCAAGACCTGAAACAGAAGAATTAGTAGGGTTAGTATTATCATATTATGATGATTTATTTGACGGTAAAAAAGTTGATGTTGTTGATGTAGGAACTGGTTCTGGTAATATTGCTATCGCACTTGCTAAAGAAGAGGCTAACATGACTTTAACAGCAACTGATATTTCAAATGAAGCTTTACAAACAGCAAAATGTAATGCATTAAACAACGATGCAAATGTTACTTTCTTACAAGGTAATATGTTAGATCCGCTAATTGAAAAAGGTATGAAGTTTGATATTTTAGTATCAAACCCACCGTATATTCCAGATGATGAATATGTTGAACCACTTGTAAAAGATAACGAACCAAATATCGCATTATTTGGTGGAGATAAAGGGATGAAATTTTACAAAGAGATTTTAGAAAATGCTAGTAAAATCTTAAACCCTAACGCATTACTTTGTTTTGAACATAGTCATAAAACAAGATGTGAAATGTTAGAACTTGCTAATAGATGTTTCCCAAATGCAAAAGCAGAAGTACTAAAAGATTTACAAGGTAAAGACCGTTTCTTAGTAATAATAAATGGTGATTTTAATGATTAAACTTTTATCAATACTATTAGCATTTTTATCAGTAAACGTTACATATCATTCGATTGAAGAAGAAAAGTTTATTGAAAATGTACATAATTGTTATGATGAATATAAAGTATTAACAGATGAAGTTACAAGTGTTGGTGATATTACAATTGTAATTGGTGTTAAAGATGATGACTATTACATTAGTGCATTTTTCCTAAATAATACATCGGTTAATATGAATTTACAAGTATATCTCAATGAAAAATTAGAAAGTACATTTGTTGTTGAAGGAACAGTTATTAATGCTTTTGGTGTAAAAACAGATGAAACTGATGATGTAATTGTTGTAATTCATCATGAATCACAAGATATTAAATACCCATTTAAAGTTAGTGAGGTAATTGCTGATAAAGATAGTTTTGTTATTGGATTAGGTGATGCTGATTTTCCTAAAAATAAATTAGAAACTAATATTATTAATATTATTAGGTTATTCATTTTTGGATTTGCTGCAGTTTCTTGTTGTTTCATTTTTGTAATTATATATTTTTATAAAAAGCGTAAAGGTCGTTTCAATTCTTCATATAAAGAACCAATTGATGTTGTTGGTGAGTACTATCAAGAATATGGTGATCCTGAGGTTGATTCAAAACAAGAAGTAGAACAAATTAATAAACAAGCTTTGATGGATCGTTATTTTGAAGAATATAGAAGTGGCGATATTACAGAAGAAGAACTAAACGAAAAACTAAAAAGACTTTGGTGGCAAGATGATAAAAATTAGTTTAAATAAACTATTAGAAATGACAAAAGATACATTTAGTGGTAAAACTATTGCTTTTATTACAGATACTGTATGGGGTGTTGGAACGTTAGTTGATAATAATGTTTTAGAAGGAATTAACAAAATTTATTCATTTAAAAAAAGAGACTTAAATAAACCTCTTGCTGTACTTGTATCAAGTATTGATGAAGCTTTAGCTCATGTTGAAATTAATAACGAACATATATATGATTTAGTTAAACTATGGCCTGGTGCGCTAACGCTTATCTTTAAAAAAAGTGATTGTTATTATGATGATGTAACTAGTGTTGATACAATTGGAATTAGAATACCAAATTCACATGTTGCTAAAAAGATTTTAGAACATTTAGGTCCAATAGCTACAACATCAATTAATATAAGTGGTGAAGATTCTCTAAATAGTATTGAAGACATTGAAAATAAATTTAGTGATTCAATTGACTATTTAGTAACAGATACTCATGAACTTTCTAAAACATCTTCAACAGTTGTTGATGTATCTTCTGGTGTTATTAAAATAATACGTAGTGGTGATATAAAAATTAATGTATAAATTACCAAACATTACCAATAATAATATTGGTGATGTTTTTTTATGAAAAAATTATTTTTTTATTTTGCTATTTTACTTGGAATATCTTTGTGTTTAGTAAGTTGTTATAATGAAAAACAAGAAGTTAGAATTAGAATTCTTGCTTCAAATAATGATCAAAGCTCAATTGATTTTAAATATAAGATAAAAGATTTAACATTAATCTTTTTAAAAGAAACTTCTTATTTAGAACCAAAGAAACTAACAAGTTATTTAGAAAATCGTTTTGATGAAATTTACTCAAAAGATTTAATCAATGTTACTTTTGAACAAGTTACATATCCAGCTAAAACATTAGATGGTAAATTTATACCTAGTGGTAAATATCCAACTGTTTTAATTAAAATTGGCGAAGGTTTAGGCAGTAATTGGTGGAGTATTTTATACCCAGAATTTTTTGGTGTAAGCTATGAATCATCAAATGAGGTTGAATATCGTAGTTATTTTTATGACCTTTTTAAGTAAGTGGGATAAATTAGTAATAAATGGATAAAAAAAGCCAAAATGCGAAGATTTTGGGGCTTATTTCATAATATAACAATAAGTATTAAGAAAAACACAACTTAATACTTTTTTTATATGATTCTAGAAATTTTAAAGCAATATGTAAATAAATTATAGAAATCTGTGTTATAATAAGATATTGGAGGTGTTTTACCAATGAATAAAGAAATTATTATTAGAGGTGCTAGAGAAAACAATTTAAAAAATATTGATTTAAATTTACCTAAAAATAAATTAATTGTCATGACTGGTGTATCTGGTAGTGGTAAAACATCACTAGCATTTGATACGATATATGCAGAAGGACAAAGAAGATATGTTGAAAGTCTATCTGCTTATGCTAGACAATTTCTAGATAATGTTGATAAACCAGATGTTGATCAAATTGAAGGTTTATCACCAGCAATTTCAATTGACCAAAAAACAACAAGTAAAAACCCAAGATCTACAGTTGGAACTGTAACAGAAATATATGATTACTTAAGACTTTTATTTGCAAGAATAGGTAGACCAACTTGTCCTGTACATGGTATTGAAATAACAAGTGATACATATGAACAAATGACAGATAAAATATATAAGTATCCAGTAGATTCACGTGTAATTATTTTAGGAATAATTGCTGAAAATCAAAAAGGTACTTTTGAAAAAACATTTGAAATATTAAGAAAAGATGGTTTTACTAAAGTCTTAATTGATGATGAAATGTTTGATCTTGATGAAGAAATTAATTTAGATAAAAACAAAAAACACAATATATATGTTGTTGTAGATAGATTAAAACTAACTTTGGAAAATAGAAGTCGAATTTATGAATCAATTGAACAAGCTGCAACACATGGTAATGGTAAATTATATGTAGAAGTAGATGGTGACAGATTATTATTATCTGAACATTATGCATGTCCTCATTGTGATTTTACTGTTCCTAAATTAGAACCTGCAATGTTTTCGTTTAATTCCCCACTTGGTGCTTGTCATAAGTGTAAAGGGCTTGGAAGTATTTCAATGATCGATTTAGATTTACTTATTACAAATCCAGATGCTTCGATTGCTGATGGAGCAATAAGATATTTAAAGAACATTGTGTTTACTGAAAACATTGAATGGCAACAATATAAAAAACTGTTTGATTTTTATAACATTGATATATTTAAACCATATAAAGATTTAACAGAAGAACAAAAAGAAAGAATCTTATATGGTTCACATGTTCCAATTCAATATGAAATTCATACTAGTGGTGGAATTACTATGAAAAAGAATAAACATATTGAAGGTATTTGTGATCTAATTGAAAGAAGATATCAAGAAACATCTTCTTCATTCCAAAGAGATTATTATAGTAGTTATTTAAGTGAACAAACTTGTCCTGAATGTGATGGTAAAAGACTTTCACCAATGATTTTATCAGTACTTATTAATGGTAAAAATATTTTTGATTTTACTAATCTTTCAGTTCATGATGCACTTACTTTTATTAATCAATTAAAACTTACTGAAACAGAAGAAATGATTTCTAAAATTATTTTAAAAGAAATAAAAGCAAGACTTGAATTCTTAGATAATGTTGGATTAAATTATTTAACATTATCAAGACGTGCTGGAACACTATCAGGTGGTGAATCACAACGTATTCGACTTGCTACGCAAATTGGTTCACATTTAACAGATGTATTATATGTTTTAGACGAACCATCAATTGGTTTACATCAAAGAGATAATGCTAAACTTATCAATTCTTTAAAACTAATGCGTGATGCTGGTAATAGTTTAATTGTTGTAGAACACGACGAAGAAATTATGAGAGAATCTGACTATATTGTTGATGTAGGACCTGGAGCTGGTATTCACGGAGGACAAATTGTTGCTCAAGGAACATTTGAAGAATTTAAAGATTTTACACATTCTTTAACTGGTGATTATTTATATGGAAGACGTAAAATTGAGGTTCCAAAACAAAGAAGAACTGGTAATGGAAAGTCTTTAAAAATTTATGGTTGTCGCGAAAACAATCTTAAAAATATTGATGTTGAAATCCCACTTAATAAAATCACATGTGTAACAGGTGTATCTGGTAGTGGTAAATCAACTCTTGTTAATGAAATAATTGGTAATGCAATTAGTAAAAAACTTTATAAATCTAGAGTTCATGTAGGACTTCATGATAAAATTGAAGGCATAGAATATATTGATAAAATAATTGATATTGATCAGTCACCAATTGGTAGAACTCCAAGATCAAATCCTGCAACTTATACTGGAGTATTTGATTTAATTAGAGATCTTTTCTCAACTACTAAAGAAGCACAAGTTAGAGGTTATACGAAAAGTAGATTCTCATTTAATGTTAAAGGCGGACGTTGTGAAACTTGTGGTGGCGATGGTGTAATTAGAATTGCTATGCACTTTTTACCAGATGTTTATATTGAATGTTCTCAATGTCATGGTAAACGTTATAATAGAGAAACTTTAGAAGTAAAATATCATGATAAATCAATTGCTGATGTACTTGATATGACAGTCGAAGATTCGCTTAAATTTTTTGAAAATATTCCAAATATTAAAAGTAGATTACAAACTTTATACGATGTAGGTCTTGGTTATATTAAACTTGGCCAATCATCAACAACACTATCAGGTGGTGAAGCTCAAAGGGTAAAACTAGCAAGTGAACTTTATAAAAAGGTTACTGAAGGTAGTGTTTATATTTTAGATGAACCTACTACTGGTCTTCATACAGCAGATATTGCGAAACTTGTTGATGTATTAAACCGCTTAGTTGGTAGTGGTGCAACAATTATAATTATTGAACATAATTTAGATATTATTAAAATATCTGATCATATTATTGACTTAGGTCCAGAAGGCGGAGATTTCGGTGGAACTCTAATCGCAACTGGAACACCAGAAGAAATAGCACAAAACGAAAACTCTTATACCGGGCACTTTTTGAAAAAAGTATTGTAGAAATATAGTTTATTAGAAAGTGTGGTATAATGAATATGAAATACAAGTTTATTAAAGAAATAGGTTATATACTTATAATTTTATTTATTAGTTGGTTATTAAATAATACGAAACTAAATGAAATTATTCCCATTTATTTTCGGTTATTTGATCCAATAATATATATATTTATTACAATGCTTGTATTTTATTATTTTATTAAAACTATTATTAATCCAAATAATTTAATTTATTTAGTTATTACATATTTGATATTTTTAATTATTATGTTATTTTTTAGAAAAACAAATAGTTTAAATATTCAAACAGATTTCTATTTAATTAAGTGGATAAAATTACTTTTTACAAACCGAACAGTATTTATTAATGTATTTGGTAATATTTTAATATTTATACCATTTGGTTTTATTTTGAAATTTTTAATTAAAAATACTCTATTAGTAATTTTAATAAGTTTATTATTAATTACTCTTATTGAATATATTCAATATAAAACACTAGTTGGAGTATTTGATATTGTTGATATAATTTTAAATTACTTAGGTACAGTAATAGGTATCCTAGAAGAAGGGAATGTGTATGAACGAAGAACAAGAAAAAGTTGAAAAAGAAATAGTAGATACTGAACAAAACCAAACAAAACAAATACCTATTTTTGATTCTGAAGATTTCTTAAAAGTATTAGAACATATTGAAAAAGAATTAAAAGGTGAAAAAATATTTAGAACAAGTATTTGGTGGTATGTTAATTTATTTATTCAATTAATATTTTACTTTGGTATCGGGTTAGGTTTATTAGTTTTATTTGAACCATTTAAAGTATCAAATACTAATATTATATATATTTATTTAGGGATAAGTACATTAATTTTTGGTGGTGCGAAAATTTATACTCATCTTTCACACAAGCCAATGGTTAAGATAATTGAAACATATGTTTCTTTTGGTATATCTTTAGTATTAAGTGTTGTTACTGCAAGATATTTACCAGGTATTTTAAATATTGATTATGTCTTATTGATAATATATATATTAATAATGTTAATGTTTAGTGAAAGCATTCAGAAATTTTTCAAAAAATACATTAGAGGTAGTTATGAAAAAATTAAGTAAAAAACAAACAATATTATGTGGAATTATTTTAGCTGCAGTACTTTTACTAGTATATATAATTTGTTCACTTTTATATAAATATCCATATGATATTCATCTTGATCCTAATATTTTAGATCCATACTTTTTAAGATTTGATAATTTAGAAATTAGATGGTATGCGATTTGTGTTGTTGGTGGAGCATGTTTGGTTGCTTTATATGGATATTATGGATTCGCCAAAAGAACAGGACTTGATGGTGATACTACATTAACAGGTGTTACTATTGGTATTATATCTGGTGTTTTAGGTGCAAGACTTTATTATGTATTATTTGAACACGAAGGTATTAGTTTTGATGATGGTATTATTAATGGTTTAATTGATATTATTAATCCAGCTGGTGGCGGACTTGCTATTCATGGTGGAATATACGCTGCTGCTTTATTTGTGTTTATTTATTGTATTGTTAAAAAAATAAAATTTTTAGAGTTAATAGAAATTGTTTTACCTCTTTTAATGTTAGGACAAGTAATTGGAAGATGGGGTAACTTCTTTAATCAAGAAGCTTATGGTCCTTTAGTTAATGGATACCATGGACATCCATTAACAAGTGATGAACTAATTGCTCAAAGAGAAACATTAAGACATTTATTAGTGCCTAATTTTGTTATTGATCAAATGTATTTAACAAGTAAAGTAGTTGTTGATGGTGGTTACAAGTATGTAACTGGTTATTATCATCCAACATTCTTCTATGAATCAATGGCTAATTTGATTGGGGCATTCACATATATCTTTATTAGAAAACATTCTAAAAAAGTATATGTTGGTGATGGTATTTGTTTCTATTTAACATGGTATGGATTTGTTCGTTTCTTTATTGAACTTTTACGTCAAGATCCACTTGTATTTGAAGTATTTGGTATTAATTTTAAAGCGGCAATTGTAACTTCAATTTTATTCTTTGTTGCAGGTATTACATTATTTATTTTAAGAAGAGTGTTTAAAGTACATATGGTATCTACGAAAGAATTTTATTATGAAGGTGGCGTAATTTGGAAAGATGGTTACAGCGCACCTGTTCAACAACAAAAGAAAATTCAAGAAAATAAAAAATATAGTGATGTTGTTATTTTTGATTGTGATGGAACGCTTCTTGATACATACGGTTTAATTATGTTTATAACAAGAAAAGTACTTGAAGAACAGTTCCCAGATAGAACATTTACTGAAGAAGAAGTAGATGCATTCTTTGGACCACTTCTTGATGAATCTTTTGCAAAATATACTGATGATGCTGAAAAACTTCAAGAATGCATTGATTTATATCGTAAATATAATACGTTATATCATCCAGAATTTGTTCACGCATATGACGGTATTAAAGAACTATTAGAAAATTTAAGAATGTTAGGTTTTAAATCAGTAATTGTATCTAATAAAATTACTAAAGCTGTTAAGATGGGTTTAAAAATTGCTGGTATTGATAAATATATTGATGAAGTATTAGGAGCCGAACTACTTGCCTCTCCTAAACCTGATCCTGATGGTATTATGCAAGTAATCGACAAATATGATCTTGATAAAGTTTTATTTGTTGGTGATACAAAGTTTGATATCGAATGTGGTAAAAATGTTAAAGCTATTCATCCTGCTTTAAAAACAGTTGGTGTAACGTGGTGTAAAACGACACGAGATGAATTTGAACAACTTGGTGCTGATTATATTATTGATAATCCAAGTGAATTATTGGAAGTGTTAGATAAATATGCAAAACTATAATGTCATTATAATTGGAGCAGGTCCAGCTGGACTTTCTTGTGCATTATATCTTGGTAGATCAAAACTAAATACTTTATTAATTGAAAGAGCAACTCCAGGTGGAAGAATGCTACAAGCTACAGAAATCGCTAACTTTTCTGGTGTTAAAACGGATAGTGGAATGAATATTGCTGTAACTATGTTTTCACAAATTGATTTTAATAATGTAAATTTTGTTCAAGAAGATGTAATTGAAATTACTAAAGAAGAACAAATCAAAGTTAAAACTAATTTAAACGAATATACATGTGATAAACTTGTAATAGCAACTGGTTTTGTAAATAAACCACTAAATGTGTTAAATGAAGAAAAGTTTATTGGTCGCGGTATTAGTTTTTGTGCATTATGTGATGCAGCACTTACCAAAGGCAAAGATATCTTAATGTATGCATCTTCGTTAAAAGCATTAGAAGAGGCTAGTTATCTTGCTACGATAGCTAATAAAGTGTATCTAATATGTAATGAGAAACTTCTACAATTTGTTGAATTAAAAGATAATATGGAAGTTTTAAAAAATGCAGAAATTTTATCTTTCAATGGTATGTTTAAATTAACATCTGTTACTTTAAAACAAAATGAAGAAGAAAAAGAGTTAAATGTTGATTTTGCATTTATTTATAATGGTTATACACCAAGTAGTAAATTTATAAATCATGCTGGATTTACTGATAAAATTGGTCAAATTATTGTAGATGAAAACTACGAAACAGTTATTAAAAATATATATGCCATCGGTGATATTACCAACCGTCCAGTTAAACAAGTTGCAACTGCTGTTGGTGATGGATCATTTGTTGGTAGTATCTTAGTCAAATAGGAGGATAAAATGTCTTTTGCATCAGAAGTAAAAAAAGAACTATTATCACTTGAAGTTGATTCCTGCTGCAAAGACGCAATCGTTGCTGGAATTCTCCAAGGTAATAGTGAGATTATTCTTGCTAATCTAAATGTTAAACTTTTAGTAAAAAGTCCTCTTTCTGGAGTATTACGTTATATTTCTCCAATTCTAAAAAAGAAATATGAAGTACAAACACAAATTAGTTATTTAGAAAAAACTAATATTAATAAAAGTAGAGTTTATTGTTTAGAAATAATGGAAAAAGCTAAAGAAATTGTAGATGATTATCATTTGTTTCCATTTGATACAATTACATTAGATGATCCATTATTTGCAAATGATTGTTGTAAAATTGCCTTTATCAGAGGTTTGTTTATTGCTAAAGGTTCAATAAGTGATCCTAGAAAAAGTAATTACCATTTAGAAATTGTAATTAAAAAGCCTGAAATTGCTGTAATGGTTTCACAAATTATAAGTGAATATGGTATTCCTATGACAATAACAACTAGAAGAAATCAAACTATGCTTTATATAAAAAAATCTGAGTTGATTAGTGAATTTTTAGCATTCCTAGGTGCTAACATTGGTGTACTACAATTTGAAGACTTACGTATTATGCGTGATTTACAAAATTCAGTAAATCGTGTTATGAACTGTGATATCGCAAATTCACAAAAATCACTTCAATATTGTCAAGATCAAATGGAAGCAATCAACTACTTAAAAGAAAAAGGTCTTTATAAAAAGCTAACATTGAGACTCCAAGACGCAATAAGATTAAGAGAAGAATATCCTGATTCAACTCTTTCTGAACTAAGTGATTATTCTAGTAATATTTTAGGTAAACATTTATCTAAATCTGGTATTAGTCACTGTTTAAGAGAAATAATGAAAATTTATGAAGGACATAAAAACTACAAAAAAGACAAGCTAGATAATTAGCTTGTCTTTTTTAATAAACTTCTTTTAAGTCAAAAAGTTCAGATACAATTAAATATACACCAGCAATACCTACTAATGAATAAACAATTCGAGATATTGTAACGGATAAATTATCGAAAATAAAACTTACTAAATTGAAGTTAAATAATCCGATAAGTAACCAGTTAATTGCACCTATAATAACAAGAGTTTTACAAATTCTTCTAATTAAAGTCATATATGCCTCCTATAGTTATATTATTTACAAATTTAATAATTTTATACATAAAATTGTTAGATAAAACATATAGTTTACTGATTGAGGTGACAAAATGTTTAAAAAACAAATTTTAGTAATTTTAATATTATTTAGTATATTTTTAATTAGTGGTTGTAAAAATAACCAAAAGAAAGTAAATGAATTTCCTGAAATTGTTAACAATCTTGATAGTTACAAAATAACAGGAAAACTATATTCAATGTTTCCAACAGGAACAAAAGAAAGCTTAATTACTGTATATTTTCAAAAACCTGAAATGTATAGAGTAGAAATTGATAATGGAACAAGTGGCGATAAACAAATAATTCTTAAAAACAATAATGATGTATTTGTCTTATTACCATCAGT
>CAJGDR010000030.1 GCA_904502205.1 uncultured Bacilli bacterium | reverse complement strand
TGAATTCATTAAAGATTATGGAACATGGGCTGCTGAATTCTGCGAAGCTAATGGTAAAACATTCGTTACATTAGTTGACGGTGTTCCAACATTCTCTGGTGATGGTAAACCAATCAACAAAACTACATGGTCTGGTGCTATGGAAAACGTTGTTGGTAATGCTAACTGGAAATATACTACATTCTTCGAAGATGAAAGATTCGCTGAAAAATGGGGTTGGTTCATTGATTTCTATAACGAACAAATCACTACTACTCCAAAAGCTGATGGTTCTGCTTACGCTTACACTATTGATAACAAATATGCATGGCGTCAAGCTTTACAAGCATACTTCACAGCTGAATACTGGGGTTCATGGCCTTATTCTCCAGACTTCTCTGGAAGATCAGAAACTCCATATTGGGTTGGTATCAATGCTGTTTGTCCAACATGGGCTGAAGCTGAATTCGTTTTAGGTGAAGCTTATGATCTTCATGACAGAATTCCTCTAGCTCTTGAAGTAACTAACAAAGCTACTGGATTCGTTGATTCTATTGAAATGGAATTTGTTATCGTTGAAGATTACACTCCATTATTAAAAGTTGATACTGCTGCTTTAGAATTAATGCAAAGTGAAATCTATGGTGGTGCTACTACTATCGATTTAAGCAAAGCTCTTCTTGCTTATGATGGATATTATGATGCAAGATTAGAAAACGTTTATGGTCATAACATTTCTAGACACATTGAATGGGATTTACCAGAAGGATTTGATCCTAACGCTTTAACAGCTGGTAAATGGGTAATTAAAGCTCGTATCCAATCTCAAGTAAATGGTGCTAACAAATCTGCTGAAGTTGAATTTGTTGTTTATGTACCAGATAATACAGCTCCTGTATTCAAAACTTTAAATAACGGTGTTATTTATGTTCCAGTTGGTACTCCATTAACTGCTGAAATGGTATTACAATTTGCTTATGACAACGTTGATGGCGATTACTTAAATGATTGTCAAGTATATCATAACTGGTTCTCAGTTAAAACTGATTACGATCCATTAACAGCTCTTGTTTATGATGAATATGATGCTGAAGTTACTGTAAGTGACTCTAATGGTATTAAAGCTAGTGAAAAAATCACTATCATTGTTACTGGTACTTATGTTGATTTAGATTCAATTGAATTCCCTCCATATCCTGAAATTAATAATGGAAACAACACTAACAATAATAATGGTGGTGAAGGAAATAATAATACTACTCCTGCTCCAACTACTGGATGCGTAAGCTTCGCTTATGTTTCAAGTTTCATTGCTGCTGCTGGTTTAGCTTTATTAGTTTTCAAAAAAAGACACTAATTAATAGTTAAATAAGGGGGGCTTGCCTCCCTTATTGCAAGTAAAAAACATTTATGAATAATAGTATTTACTATGTAAATTTTAAAAGCTATTCGAAAGAAAAAGCTTTAAAACTTCACAAATTATGGAATGAAGAACTTGGTTTTATTTTTCCAATTAGTGATGAATTAATGCAAAGAAATACTTATGATACTGAAGGATTTCTTGAAGAACAATCATTCGTAGCCATTTGTAATGAAGAACCAGTTGGATTCATTATAAACAAAATATGGTCACACAAGTATCAATTAGAGGCTTATTTAAATACTGGATGGATAAGTTTAATTTATGTAAAAAAAGAGTTTAGAAACAATGGAATTGGAACTTTACTCTTACAAAAAAGTTTAGATGTTTTTAAATCATTAGGATGTACTAAAGTATTTCTTGGAAAAGATTATCAAAACTTTTTCCCTGGGCTTCCAGTTGATTTAAAAGCACATGTTAAATGGTTTACTAATCGAGGATTTAGTGGACTATATGATACTAATGATTTAGTAAACAATAATTTAGTTTCTAAATACGAATTAAGAGAATATTTAGATGATACTAAATATAAAATTCGTTTAGGAAATAAATTTGATTTACCAAAGATTGATGCATTTTTTCAAAAAAATTTTCCCAGCCGTTGGCACGTGGAATATTTAGATTATGTATCAAACGGAGGGAACGGATCTGAATATTTAATATGTTTAGATCAATTTGAAAATGTTTGTGGTTTTTGTAAAATACAAACATTCGAAACGCCAATTAACCTAATTGGATATAGTCTAACATGGCGGAAACGCTTTGATAGAATAGGAGGAGTAGGACCTCTTGGAGTCGATAAAGATTATCGACATAAGAACATTGCGTATAATTTGCTCGTTAGTGCTATCAATGAGCTAATTGATAGAAATTGTCAGAAAGCAATAATTGACTGGACTAACTTAATGGAGCTTTATCGCAAATTCGGATTTGAAATATGGAAATCCTACACGTATTTACAATTTAATTTTTAAAAAGGAGAACTAAAAATGAAAAAATTTTGGCAATTAATATTAGTTGCTGTATTCGCATTTGTTCTTGTTGGTTGTGATAATCCAAATAATGGTACTGAACAACCTAATGAACATACACACAAATATGTTGATGGTAAATGTGAATGTGGCCAAAAAGATCCAAATGTTAATGATCCATCTCATGTACATGAATATATTGATGGTGTTTGTTCTTGTGGTGCTGAACAACCTGAATATGAACCATTCCCAGAAGGAATGTCATGTGCAGAAATGCCTGAACTTGAAAGATGTGGTTTCGTTGATGGTTGGGAATGGAATTATAACCGTTTAGACTTTGACGGTAAAGGTATGGAAATTGTACTTTTAAGTGGTGCTTCTGAAGAAGTTGACCCATTTAACCAAAACTTTACTGGTGAAAGAAAAGTTGACAAACAAAAACAACTTACAAAAATCGAACAAGCTTATAATATTGATATCGTAATCAAAAACTATCCTGACTCAGCTGCTTGGGGACCAAGCCGTGTTCAATGGTTAAATGACAATGCTGCTAGTAACACATTATTAGCACAAGGTCATATCTTTACAATTTCTTCTGACTGGGTACCATCTTTAAAACAAGGTAACTCAATTGCTGAACTTGAAAACACAGTTAAAAAATCAGGTATTTTTACTGATTTAAACTATGTTCAAACTAAAGAAAAGAATCAACAATATTCAGTTGGTGTAAAAGTTTATGGATATTCAGCTGGTGAAGCTCATGCTGACTACTTCTTATACTACAACCAACAATTAGTTAAAGACTATGGACTAGAAGATCCAGCAACTCTTTGGAATGAAGGTCGTTGGGACTGGTCTGATTTCTATAGCTATATCACAAATGCTCAAGCTGCATTCGATGCTAGATCAGAAGAAAAGATTTATGCATTCGGTGGTTTCATTAATGATATCGCTCGTGGTATGTTAGCTGCTCGTGGTCATAAATTAATCGACAACGAATCTGGTACAGTATTATTTACTAACCCTAACACAGTTCAACTTTACAACGATTTAAGAGAAATCCACGCTGCTGGTATGTGGGCTATCGATTCTTATTCAGCTGACGTTTCTCAAAGCTTCGTTAAAGGATTACAATTATTCGCTCATGGACAATTATGGTTCTTATCAAGTGAAATGAGATTTAAAGATCAAACTGGATTCAACATCGGTTTAGTTCCTTACCCAACTGCTGAAGGTGCTGCAAGAGCTGATGGTGAAGTTGTTCCTGGTTACTTAGTACCAATGGGTGCTGACTCTGGTTATGCATTCCCTAACGTAACTAATGGTCAAAACGGTTTAACTACAGCTGTTTTAGTTAACATCGCTGATGACTTTACTCGTGGTTTAGTTCCTGAATTTGATTCAACTGAAATGAGTTCAAGAGACCAATACATTGCATTCTTAAGTAAGAGAATCCAAGGTGATGACGCTATCGTTACTGAAATCATTAACGCTGTTATGAGTATCGAAGACAACGTTAAAGAATACGGTTATACTGATTACATGGACATCGTTTCTAAATCAGTAGGTGGTGGTTCTGACTGGAACTTAGACGGATTCGCTACTTGGGGTATGTCACTTGTAACTAAACAAGATGTTAACCCATCTGTTACATTACAATCTAAGAAAGACATCTATCAACAAGCATTAGATGAAATCTTAAATAGCTAATTTAGCTTTTTAACAAAAACACTATGTGAGAAATCACATAGTGTTTTTTCATTTAAATAAAATATTTAAATGCTTTAAAAAAACTTAATTTTTTGGTAAAATATATAATGAGGTGAAATTATGAGTTTAGATAAAAAATTAAATTCTAAAACATATCGTTTTTTTGATTATTTATTTGGACTAGTAATTGTAAACTTATTTACAATTATCTTATCAATATTTATTATAACATTACTACCGGCTCTAACAGCTGCTTATCAAACAGTTGCTGATTTTAAAGAAGTAGGTCCAACAAAAGTTGTTAGAATGTATTTAAGTAATCTTAAAAAGCATTTAGAAAAATCATTTATTATTGGATTATTTATAATAATAATTATTGTACTTGCAAGTTTTTCAATGTATTTTTATAGTAATAAATTTGCTGCTGACAACATTGTTGGTCAAGCAGGGTATTGGATAATGCTAGTAGTTTTATTATTATTGGTTTTATTTAGTTTACATTTACCGCTTGTTATGATTAATTTCCAATCATTTGGAATTGTAGATACAATTAGAATATCGATATTTATTTGTTTTAGATATTTTATTTCAAGTTTAATTATATTTGGTATGAACCTTGTGATGCTAATTGGTGTATTAGCACTTCCAATTTGGGTTGTTATTGGTATTAGTTTACCGATCTTTTTAAGTATTAAGTTGACAGATGCAACATATTACTATTTAAGAAAAATCGATTTAGAAAAAATTATTGAAAGAGCAAAGGAGATTGAAGAAGATGAAGACGATTTTAGGGATTGAAAGAGTAGATGAATTTAAAGAATTATTTGAAGGTAAAAGAGTAGGGTTAATTACAAACCCAACAGGTATTGATTCTAATTTTAAATCAAGTATTGATATTTTATTAGAAAAAACAAATTTAGTAGCATTATTCTCACCAGAACATGGTGTTAGAGCTAGTATTCAAGCTGGTATGCATTTACCAACATATATCGATGAAGAAACTGGTCTTACAGTTTACAGCTTATATGGTAAATCTAAAAAACCAACAGAAGAAATGATGAACGCAATTGATGTTATGACAATTGATGTTCAAGATTGTGGTTCAAGATATTATACATTTATTTACACAATGGCTTATTGTATGATGGCATGTGCTGATTACAAAAAACCATTCGTTGTATTTGATAGACCAAATCCAATTGGACTAGATAAAGTAGAAGGTAATATTTTAGATATTAAATATCGTTCATTTGTTGGATATTATCCAATTCCACAACGTCATGGTATGACAATGGGTGAACTTGCTAAATTATTTAATGAAGAATTTGGTATTGGATGTGAACTTCATGTTGTAGAAATGAAAAACTATGAATCATGGATGAGCTTTGAAGATACAAAATTACCTTGGGTAATTCCAACACCAAATATGCCAACAATTAATACATGTTATGCTTATAATACAACATGTGTATTTGAAGGAACAAACGTTGCTGAAGGTCGTGGTACAACAACTCCATTTGAAATTGTTGGTGCACCTTGGATTAAAAGTGAAGATTTCGCAAAACTTCTTAACGCATACAATTTAGAAGGTGTATACTTTAGACCACAATACTTTACTCCAACATTCTCTAAATATCAAGGTGAACTTTGTGGTGGTGTATTTGTTCATATTACTGATCGTGAAAAATTTAATACAATGAAAGCTAGTTGGGTAATGTTACATGTTATTAGAACTCACTATGCTGAACATTTCAAAGTAAATAAACCTTATGTTGAAGGTCGTCCTTCATTATTTGAATTTGAAGTTGGTTGTGATTATATGATTGAAAACAGTTATCCACTTGAAAAACAACTTGAAATCTTAGATGAGGATGCAGCTAAATTCCTTGAAATTAGAAAACCATATATGATTTATAAATAGGAGTTTTTATGGAAAAACTAAAAGGCATTTCTGTATATGTAGGACTAAGTGATTACGATATAGAAGATACGCTAAAATATTTAAGTATTGCTAAAGAAGAAGGAATTGATTTTGTTTTTACATCAGCACATATACCTGAGGCTGATATTGAAGGATCATTTCAAAGATTATTAGATAAATCTGATGAGCTTGAATTACCGCTTGTTGTTGATGTTTCAAAACGAGTAATGGATAAATTTAAATTACCAAAATCACTTGGTGCACTTCGACTTGATTATGGTTTTACAATTGAAGAAATCGTAGAATACGCAAATAATTTACCATATTTAATTGAACTTAATGCAAGTAATTTATCAAGAGCATATTTAGAAAAACTAAAAAGCTTAAATGCAAACTTTTCAAATATTCGTGTAAGTTATAATTTTTATCCAAAACGATATACTGGTATGGATATCGAAAATGTAAAAAGATTAAATGAATTATACAAAGAGTATGGTTTAACAATACTTGCATATATTCCATCTAATAGTGGTAAAAGACCACCTTTATATGATGGACTTCCAAGTGTCGAGACACATCGTGATTTAGATATATGCCTTGCTTCATACGAACTTTTTGCTGTAGGATGTGATGGTGTTTGTGTTGGAGATGCATATATTAATTCTAATGACTTTAGTAAGTTAAAGAGTCTAACTGATATATATGAACTACCAATTAAAGTTTATAAAGACTTATCAAATGAAGAACTTGAAATATTAAATAATTTACATACTTTTAGAATAGATGAAACTAGTTATTTAAAAAGATCATCTAAATCAAGAGGTGTAAAAGTTGAACCTCACAATACAAATCATATATATCCTTATATGGTAACAATCGATAATATATTATATAAACGTTATACTGGTGAGGTTAGTATTGCGTTAAAAGAAATGGAAAACAAAGGTTTTGTTAACGTAGTTGGAGAAGTAGAAAAAGATGCTGAAACTTTAATACGTTTAATTAAACCAGGAAGTAGATTTAAATTTAAAATAACTGGCTTTATAGGAGAATAATATGAAACCATATTTTTTGTGTATGGAATCTGGTGGTACCAAAACCCTTACTTGTGGTATTAATTTAGACGGCAATATAATCTATGAATATTACAATGGTGTTGGAAGTCCGGCAGTTGATTATGATGAAGCACTGAAAAACATTTTTGAGGGAATTGAAAATGTATATAGTACTTTAAAAGAAGAATATGAATTAGTATTTATTGAGCTTGGAATATCAGGACTTGGAAGGGTTGATGATGTTGAAGCTTTAAAAAATCAAATACACAGTAAATATGGTGTCTTAGTAGATATCGTAACTGATGCTGAAATGAGCCTTCATTCTATTTTAAAAAATGAACTAGACTATGGTATTTTAGTAGTAAGTGGAACAGGTAATGCTACATGTGCTATTAACAATAATAAATTTATGATTGTTGGTGGTGGCGGTCAGTTACTAGAAGAAGAAGGATCAGGTTATTCTTTAATTCATAAATCAGTTTTAGAAATAAAAAGAAAATATGAACATGGTATACCTTACGATGAATATGATTTAGCGATTTTGAAGTGGACTAACTCATTTGACTTCCCAAATCTTAAAACATATTTTTATGCTCATACTAAATCAGAAATGGCATCGTTTGTATACAATGTTATGGATATAATAAAAAACGAACCAATTGATACTAAAATTTATCAAATTGCAAAAAACAATGTACAAAAACAAGGCTTTTATTTAGCTACCCAAGTAACTACAATAACTGATACCTTAAAAATCCCTAATGGCGCGATTTTGGGCCTTGTTGGCGGTTTCTGGCGTAATAATCCAGTTTTAACTGAAAGTTTTGAAAACCATTTAAAACTAAACAATAAACACTTCAATATTACATATGTTGATACTTTGGCAGTAATGGGATGTTATTATTTAGCTTTAAAGAATTGGAGAAAAACATGTTAATTGATTTAAAAGAAAAAGTATATAGTATTGGCTTAATGAGCGGAACATCATTAGATGGTGTTGATGTATGTTTAGCAAGTCATGAAAATAATCATCATGAACTAATTGCATTTAGAAGTTATCCATATAGTGAAGAATTAAAACAAAAGATTTTAAAAGCATCACGCCTTGATAGTTCTAATGTACAGTTAATTTGTTCTTTAAATAAAGAACTTGGAATTACATATGTAAATGCTATTCAAAAATTTTTAGAAGATACTAATACTTTAATTGATGATATATCATTTATTGCTAATCACGGTCAAACTATTTGGCATAACCCTGAAAGTATTGATGGAACATATCCTTCAACTTTACAAATTGGTGATGCTTCATATATTAGTTATAAATTTAATAAAACTGTTGTATATGATTTTAGAAGTTTAGATATATCTGCAGACGGTTGTGGTGCTCCACTTGTACCTGTTGTTGATTACTTACTTTTTAAAGAAAAAGCTCCTGCAATTCTTTTAAATATTGGTGGAATCAGTAATATTACATATATATCTAAAAATAAAAAACAAGAAGAAGTTGTTGCATTTGACACAGGACCTGGTAATATGTTAATTGATGGCTTAATGATGAAACTATATAATTTGCCATATGATGAAGATGGTAAAGTTGCATCAAGCGGTGTTCTTTCTAATGAACTTTTAGATACTTTAATGCAAGATGAATATTATGACTTACCATATCCAAAGTCAACAGGAAGAGAAAAATATAGTGATAGTTATATCGATTATATTTTAGATTTAGGAAAAAAACTAAATCTTAAAAATGAAGATATTATTAGAACTGTAACAACTCTAACAGCTTGTGTAATTAAGCACCAAGTTAAGAAATTCTTTAAAGATTTTGATGGTGTATTGATTGCAGCTGGAGGTGGATGTAACAATCCAGTTTTAATGAATGAACTAAGAAATAATGATTATACATTACAAAAAATAGATGATTACAATATTTCGGCTGATGCTAAAGAAGCCTATGCTTTTGCAATCTTAGGATATTTAAGATTAACAAATCAAGCAAGTAATTTAAGAAGTGTTACTGGAAGCAGTGATAACTTATCACTTGGTAGTATTATTTTACCGCCAGTTATTAAATAGGAGAAGAAAATGAGTATTAATATTAAAAATATCACAACAGAAGGAAGAAATGAATTAACAAGATCAATTGATACATTAAATTCACGTGAAATTGTTCAGTTAATTAATAATGAAGATAAAACAGTAGCATTAAGTGTTGAGAGCGCACTTGACCAAATTGCTCAACTTGTAGATGCAATCGTTGAAAAACTTTCACTTGGCGGAAGACTTATTTATATGGGTGCTGGAACTAGTGGAAGAATTGGTCTTTTAGATGCTGTTGAATGTCCACCAACATATGGTGTAAGTGATGAACAAGTTATGTGTCTTTTAGCAGGCGGACGTGATGCTTTCTCTAAAGCTGTTGAAGGTGCAGAAGATAGTAAAGAATTAGCAATTGAAGATTTAGATTTTGCAAAACTTACAGAAAAAGATGTTGTAGTAGGTATTGCAGCAAGTGGTAGAACACCATATGTTATTTCAGGTATTGAATACGCTAAGAGTAAGGGTTGCGTTACAGGTTGTATTGTTAATGCTAAGAACAGTGTAATGGCATCACTTGTTGACTTTCCAGTAGAAGCTGTAACTGGATCTGAAGTAATAAGCGGTTCAACTAGAATGAAATCAGGAACTGCTCAAAAACTAATTTGTAATATGATTTCAACTGCTACAATGGTAAGACTTGGACATGTTTATAAAAACTTAATGATTGATCTAAAAGCAACAAATGAAAAATTAGTTGCTCGTCAACTTGGAATAATATCAGAAGTATGTGAATGTGATACTGAAAAAGCCAATGAACTATTAAACAAATATGGTACAGTTAAAAAAGCAATTTTTGCACATATCTCAAATATTGAATGTCCAAATCAAGTTGAAGAAATTCTTGCAAGAAATAATTATCATATTCAAAATGCTTTAAAGGAGATTAAATAATGATTAAGTTAGTCGAACTTAAAAAAGAATATACACTTCGTGGAATATATAATGAAGTAGAAAATTCTAAAGGCATCGTTGTAATGTTCCATGGTTTTACTGGACATTTAAATGAAAATGGTTATTTATTTAAAGTATTATCAGATGAACTAGCAAAAAATGGTTTTAGTTCATTAAGATATGACTTCATGGGAAGTGGTATTAGTGATGGATATTTTAAAGATATGACATTTAGAACTGAATTAAATGATGCAATTAATATTATTGAACATGCAATCGAAATTAAAAAAGACCAACCATTAATTGTACTTGGATTTTCAATGGGTGGTGCAGTAGCTGGATGTATGAGCAGTCATTTCCAAAATAAAATTGACAAATTAATCTTAGCTGCTCCAGCTGGTTGTATGGATGAACACGCAAGAGCGTACTTTGAAAGATCTACTCGTTGGGTTGATGACAGAAATATCGACATGGGTGGATATTTAATGTGTTATGATTTTGCTGATTCATTTGAAGGATTAGACTTATTTGCAGGAATTGAAAACTTCACTAATCCGGTATTTATTATTCACGGAGAAGCTGACCAATCAGTACCAATTGAATATGGAAGAAAATATGCATCTATTTATAAAAATGCTTCATTCCATCAAGTAAATGGTGCGTCACACTGTTTTACAGATGTTTTACACAGAAAAGAATTTAACGAAGAAATAATCAAATTCTTAACTAAATAATAAAAAACCTCATTCTTGTTGAATGAGGTTTTTGTTTAATTTATAACAGTTAATTCA
>CAJGDR010000029.1 GCA_904502205.1 uncultured Bacilli bacterium | reverse complement strand
TGTACATCTTCAAAAGGATTTCTTCTTTGAGCTGGTTGTTGAACTGGTCTTCTGTTCATATTTGGAATATCATATGGTGAATATTCTTCATATGAATTGTTAAATTGTTGTTGGCTTCCTGTACCCTTTGGTTCTAAGAAATGAATATTGTCACAAACAATTTCTGTAACATATCTAGTTGAACCATCTTGAGCAGTATAGCTACGACTTTGAATACGACCTTCAACACCAACTAAGCCACCTTTTTTGATATAACGACTTAAGTTTTCTGCTTGCTTGTTAAAAGCAATACAATTAATGAAGTCAGCTTCTCTTTCACCACTATTTGATGTAAATGTTCTGTTTACAGCAACAGTAAATGAAACAACAGCAACTCCACTATTAGTGTTTCTTAGTTCAGGATCTCTTGTTAGTCTTCCAACTAATATTGCTTTGTTCATGAGTACTCCTTTGTTATTCAGCCACAACGATATGACGAATAATAGTTTCTTTAATGTTAGCTAAACGATTGAATTCATTAACAGCTTCAACTGTAGCATTAACATTTAGTAATACATAGTATCCTTTACGACATTTGTTGATTTCGTAAGCTAAATCACGGATA
Source organism: uncultured Bacilli bacterium (assembly GCA_904502205.1). The sequence continues at coordinate 10,398 of CAJGDR010000029.1, read as the reverse complement.
CCCCATTCAGTCACTTTTTCAACTGAAGATGCATGAGCTTCGAAAGCTGCATTAATTTCAGCAACTAAGCCTTTTCTAGCTTCTTCGTCAAGTTCAGGACGAATGATGTACATTACTTCGTATTTTTTCATTTTGTACACCTCCTCTTGGTCTTTCGGCTTTATAACTTGTATAAAGCAAGGATGGAATGTCTTAATTCCATACTGCATTATTATACCATAAGTAAGTCAATTTGTAAAGTAATTCGATTTTCTTTATTCTAACAATTAATAATAAATAAAAAACCTGCAATAAATGCAGGTTTAAATCCAAAACTTTTCAATATTATTTGGTTTGTATTCTTTCTTTTCTTTAGCTTTATAAAGATATTTAACAATATTGTTTACTTCTAATTTAGCATAATTGATATTATTAAATTTAACAAAATAACTATATTCTAATTCAAAATTTAACAATGCTTTGATATCATAAATGACATCAGCAAACAAAGTTAAAACATTACAATATTGATAACCAACTTTATCATAATATGATTTAGAGTCAATGTTATTTGTATAATAGTATTTCCAAATCACATTTGTATTTAAAATTGTTATTTCTAAATACTCTTGTTTTATTTCAATTATCCCTCGGCTATTAGCACCAAATATAATTTTATTATCTGATTCAAATACATTTGTAATTGATCTTAGAGGTTGTAGTAATTGACTTTTATAATTGTTTTTAACTATTTCAAAATAATTGGATTGTTTTGTTAAATATTGTTTTTTATTTTTTATATAAGCTATTTTACCAATACCAATTAATCCAATTGGTATACCAATAATTAATAAGATAAATAGGATTGATTGATTATTTTGAAAAACAAAATTGTTATAAAATTTATAAGCTATTAAAACACTTAAAATCCAAAGAAGTAAAATCCAATATTTATTTCTAGCTATAAAATTCATTATTCAAAATATGCTTTAGCGATTTGAGATGCTAACTTGCAATTTGAGAAAACTAATTGTTTGTTCGCAGCTAAGCTATTTCCTTTTGTAATTTCATTTATTTTAGAAAGCAAGAATGGTGTTACTTCTTTTCCGATGATATTTAGGTTATTCATCTCATCTATGGCTTCTTCAATAACTTTATCAATCATTTCCTTACTTAATGAATATTTCCTATCAATAGGATTTGTTACTAAGATACCACCATTTAATCCTAAGTCCCATTTAACTTTTATCATATCTGCAATTTCATTTGGTGAATCAAGTCTTAGTGGTACTTTTTCTGAACTTTCATTACAGAAGAATGCAGGTAAAATTGATGTCTTATAACCGATTACAGGAACACCTTTTGTTTCTAAATATTCAAGGGTTTTAGGTAAGTCTAGAATCGATTTCGCACCAGCTGAGACCACACAAACATTCGTCATTCCAAGTTCTTCAAGGTCTGCTGAAATGTCCCAAGTATCGCTTACACCTCGGTGAACACCGCCGATTCCACCAGTTGCAAAAAAGTGAATACCAACTAAATTTGCAATTAATGATGTAGTTGCAACAGTTGTTGCCCCACTAAGTTTTTGTGAAATTACATATGCTAAATCACGGCGAGAAACCTTTAATATCTCTTTAGAAGTTGCCATATATTCTAATTCTTGATCACTTATACCAACCACAATTTGACCTTTGATAATCGCAATTGTAGCAGGTACAGCACCATTTTCACGCACTATTTTTTCGCATGTTCTTGCAACTTCTAAATTATCTGGGTATGGCATTCCGTGTGAAATAATTGTTGATTCTAAAGCAACAACAGGTTTGTTATCTTGTATTGCTTTTAATACTTCTTCACTATATTTAATTTGATATTTCATATTAGTTTGCATCTGGTCTTAAAGTAATAGAAACAGTTTTTTCAAATGTGTAACTACCTTTAACAACTTTAAGTGTTACTTCCACTTGAGTTAGTTGACTAACTGCTTTAGAATAATATAGACCGTGTGGACCTTTTTCGAATAATTCTGGATTAGAAATTGTCCATGTAACTTCAGCATCTCTTAAATATTTAATAGCGTTTAATTCGTCTTTAACTCTTTCTAAGAATTCACCATAACGATTTGTTTCAAGCATATAGTTTGGACAAATCTTACCAGATGTATCATGGTGACGAACTACGTTTTCCATCTTTAAATTATATTTATGTAATAAGTATGCAACAAGTTTTGCATCGTGGAACATAGCACCATCATAGTTACCATCTTCATTAATACACATTTCAATACCAATACTATTACTATTTCCAAGTGGTAGATATTTACCATAATCACCACCAGCATGCCAGCAATATACAGTATCATCAAATGATTGATAAATCTTTTCATGGTCAATTTGATAATTCCATGAAGCTTGACGATATGCTCTTTCACCATCAGCTTGTTGACGTTGAATTCTTGCTAGAAGTTCAGCATCGTTACCAGCACCTGGCATTCCTGATTCATGAACTACAATCCATAAAATATTTTCTTCGTTTGGTAAGTTGTTTTTATATTCTTGATAACAAGCTTGTTTTTCAGCAATTGTTGCATCTTTCTTCCAATCATAATATGGTCTAAAATGTTCATAGAATGCATCTAAACTTGAAATATTAGCTTTAGTGCTACCAGCATTTGTTGAGCTTAAAGTTTCAGGTAATTCTGGATGTTTACCACTCCATGCAGATTGTAATCCTGTTTCATTATCAATGTCAATAAAGTATGACTTATCAAATGTTAATGGTTTACCATTTAGTAAGTTTAATACCGCACCTGTATTAACTGGGTATTGATAATCAAAATAATCTGTTCCAGTTTTTAATACATTTTTGTGAGCAATAATATCAGTTGGCATAATGTATGCTAACCATTGATCATAGAAACCTTCTTCAGTATTTCCACCGAAGTTTACAACTTCTAGATAATTTTCAATAATTACTTGATCTTTAACAACTGCACCATATGTTACTTTTAAACCAATTTTATCAGTTACATATTCGATTGGTTTGATTAATTGTCCATCACTTGTAACTGCAATACTGTCACCAGAAATCCATTCAATCTTTGAAGGGTATTTTTCATGTTCACTTGGTAATTTATCAATACGTCCATCGATATATGCATTGAACTTTTCTTTTGCCCATTCAGTAATTAATGTAGCGTAAGTATCGTTAGAATATTCTTTAACAACAGCTCTTTTATAATATACTCTTTCTTCTTCACCTTTTGAAATTGTAATCTTAATAATAACTTCTTGGTCATGGTCTTTTTGTACAATAACACCGTTATTATCAATAACTGATTGATTTAGTGAAACAAACTCAACAGAGTAATCTTTATATTTTGCAGCTGAAAAAGGAGCATTTTTAGTATATGTACTTTGAACAGCACTTGAATACATTTTATAAGCAACAGCCCATCCAGATTCTCTAGTGTATGCTTGAACCGAATATTTTTTAACTTCAGTTTTTCCATTATAATAGTATGTCGCAGTTAATTCAAGATCAGTATCAGTTTCAGGCATAAAGAAACTTCCATCATTGCCAATAACATCTTGATTTGAACTTTCCCAAGATACTGTAATTTGTCCATTTGCTAGCTCAGTTGGTAATTCAATACTGCTAGTAATTCTTGCAGGAATAACAACTTTTGCAATTTCATCTTGTAAATTAATCGCATCTTTATTACCATCATCTGGTGTACCATTATCACATCCAACAATAGCAAATGATACGAATAAAATTAATAATAAACTTAAAAACTTTTTCATATATTTATTCCTTTCTTTTTTATACATATTAATTATAACATATTTCTATATATTTTTCTATATTTTTAAAAAAATTTATATTAGAAAAAAAGGGAACCTATCGTTCCCTTTTAATTTCTAAGAGTAGCACCGAATTTTGTTTCAGCAACTTCTAAGATTTTCTTAATTTTTGCATTAATTACTTCATCAGTTAAATTGTCATCTGATTCAAAGCTAATAGAGATTGCAACTGATTTATTATTTCCAAGCTGAGCTGATTCATATAAGTCAAACACTTCTACATTAGAAATAATATCTCTACTTGTCTTTTTAATTGCTTCACATAATTCACCAACTTGTGTTTTCTTATCCATTACAAAAGCTAAATCTCTTGTAATTGTTGGTTTTTTAATAAGTGGTGTAAACTTAATAATTGTGCTCTTTTGTTTTAAAACTTTAGTTAATAAGATTTCAAATACATATGTATCATTTAATCCAGCTTCGTGTTGATAAGCAGGATGTAATGCTGCAACATATCCAATAACTTCATTTTGGAAACGAATTTCAGCGCTTCTTCCTGGATGTAAATTAGCATCAGCATTTTCTAACTTTTTGTATTTGAATTCAATTCCAAGACGTTCTTCTAATACTTTTAAGATACCTTTTACTAAGAAGAAATCAACTTTCTCTTTTCCACCATTCCAAGTATTACCATTAAATGTTCCAGTCATTAAACCAGATAAAACAACTTCTTCATATGTTTGGCCATTTTGTTCATAATATCTTGAACCAATTTCATAAAGAGCAAGATCATTATTTTTTCTTGCAGTATTGTATTGTGCAACTTCAACAATTGATGGAATTAAACCAAGTCGTAATTCTTCATGTTCTTCAGACATTGGATGCATTAATCTAATTGGATTAACATCTTTTTTATGAATTGTAGTAAATTCACTATTATATTTTTTACTTACTAAAGCATAAGTATTAACTTCATTCATTCCAAGATCTGATAATGTGTGACGAATTGTACGAATACGTTTTTGTTCTACAGTTAATTCACCAACATTATTCATCTTAGGAAGTGTTTCTTGTAAGAATTCATAACCATGAAGTCTTGCAAGTTCTTCAATAACATCAGCTTTAATTGTAATATCCATTCTTCTGTTTGGTACTGCAACTTGATATGTTTCATTTTCAACTGTAACTGTAAATCCTAAATTAGAAAGAAGTCTAATTAATTCAGTTCTTTCAATTGAGATACCTAAATATTTAGTAATATCTTGATCTGTAAGTTCAATAACTTTATCTTCAATTTTATCAATACCTTTGTGTACTACACCATTTAATACTGTACCACCAGCATATTTTGAAAGTAAGTATGCAGCATAATCAAGTGCTTCAACAGTTTGATTAAGGTCAACACCTCTTTCAAAACGAACACTTGATTCACTACGTAGTGCAAGTTTAGCAGATGTTTTGCGTACTTTTTGTGGATTAAATACTGCAGCTTCTAAAACAATGTTTTTAGTATTATTTGTAACTTCAGTATTTTGACAACCCATAACTCCAGCAACACATACTACTTCTTTTCCATCAGTAATTACAATATCATCACTTGATAGTTTTCTTTCAACATCATCTAATGTTTTAACAACTTCGTCTTGATATGCGTTACGAACTAAGATTTTATTTCCAAGAATATCTTGGTCAAATGCATGAAGTGGTTGACCAAATAACATTAAAATATAATTTGTAATATCAACAACGTTATTAATTGGTCTAATACCTGATGCCATTAATCTACTTTTAATGAATGTTGGAGATTCTTTGATTTCAACATTTTTGATTACTCTAGCATTATATGTTAAGCAATCTGGAGTTGTTACTTCTACTTCAACTTCAGTTGATGCAGCTTTTTGGTCTTCTTCTAAATTAGATTCTTCATAAATTCTTTTTCTTCCATAGAATGCACAAACATCGTTTGCAACACCATTCATTGAAAGTAAATCCATTCTATTTGGTGTAAGACCAAGTTCAATAATATCATCATCTAAGCCTAAATATTCTAAAGCATCTACCCCAAGTGGAGCATCTTCTGGTAAAACATAAATACCATTTTGGAATTCTTCAGGAATATATTTATTTTCTAAATTTAATTCACCTAAAGAACAAATCATACCATTAGATTCAACACCACGAATGACACCTTGTTTGATTGTTCCGCCTTCTAAAACTGCTCCTGGTAATGCTAAAATAACTTTTTGAGAAGCTGCAACATTAGGTGCACCGCAAACTACTTGAAGTACGCCATTTCCTGTATCTACTTGGCAAATAGATAAGTGGTCAGAATTTGGATGCATAACTTTTTCTAAAACTTTAGCAACAATTAAATTAGTTCCTTTAGCAAGTTTATCAATTGCATCTACTTCAACGATATGTAGTGATAAATCTCTAACTAATTCATCATATGTAATGCCTTCTAAATCAGCAAGGCTTTTTAACCATTTATATGAGACTTTCATACTATTCTCCTTTCTTGAATTGTTTTAAGAAACGTGTATCATTAACATACATGTTACGAATATCATCAATACCATAACGTAACATTGCAACTCTTTCTACACCGATCCCAAAAGCAAATCCACGATATTTTGTAGTATCATATCCAGACATTTCTAATACGTTTGGATGAACCATACCAGCACCTAAAATTTCAATCCATCCAGATTTTTTACAAATTGGACATCCTTTTCCACCACATTTAAAGCAGCTAACATCTACTTCAACACTAGGTTCTGTAAATGGGAAGTATGATGGACGGAAACGAATTTTTCTGTCTTCACCAAACATCTTTTTAACTACAGCTTTTAATGTTCCTTTAAGGTCTGATAATGTTATATCTTCATCAACAACTAAACCTTCAATTTGCATAAATTGATGGCTATGTGTAGCATCGTCATCATCTCTTCTGTATACTCGACCAGGACAAACAATTTTAATTGGTTGTCCTTTTGCAGCAAGAAGTGTTCTTACTTGTACAGATGAAGTTTGAGTTCTTAGCAATGTATTTTCTGTTACATAGAATGAGTCTTGCATATCACGAGCAGGGTGACCAACTGGCACATTTAACATTTCGAAATTGTATTTGTCAAATTCAACTTCTGGTCCTTCTGCAACATTATAACCCATACCTAAGAAGATATCTTCAAGTTCTTCGATTACTTTACGAAGTGGGTGAATTGTTCCTGTTTGAACAACTTTTCCAGGCATTGTTACATCAATTGTTTCGCTTTCAAGTTTTGCTTTAATCATTGCATCATCGATTGCTTTTCTTTGAATAGTTACTAATTCTTCAATTTGTTTTTTGAAGTTATTAATTTCCATTCCTAGTGTTTTCTTTTCTTCTACTGATAAAGTAGCCATTGATTTCATTAATTCATTTAATGGGCTCTTTTTTCCAAGATAAAATGCTTTTTTGTCATTAAGTTCTGTGTGACTACTACAAGCTTCAATTTCTGATTTTGCAGTAAGCAGCATTTCTTCTAATTTTGTCATACTTTCCTCCTAATAAAAAAAGTCCTCTTTCCAATAGAAAAAGGACGAAAAATTTCCGTGTTACCACCTTAATTCACATACATTATATATATGTGCACTCATTACCTGTTAACGCCAGCAACGGACTTGATTAGAGTCACTATGAGGGTGAACGCTATTTATAAATCTATAAAGAACTCGCAGTTTATAATTCTTTTTCCCTGGCTAGATTTTCTTTAAATAACTCTTCCTCGTTAAACGCTTTAATTATATTACTTATCTATTATATCAAATTTTATTCAATTTTTGTTCTAAATTAATAATAAACTTTATTTATTACTTCATCAGCTACTTCTGTATTTAAAACAGCTTCAATGATTGTTTGAGCAAAATCAAATGTTGTTCCACATGCTTTACCAGTAATAATATTACCATCTTGAATTGCACCATACTCAGGTTCATAGATTCCACCAAAATGATCTTCTTCACAGCCTGGGAAACATGTAAAATGTTTTTCTTTTAAGTATCCGTATTTTCCAAGAATCATTGGAGCAGCACAGATAGCTGCAACAACTAAATTCTTATTCATAAAATATTCAACAATTTCTTTTGTTACTAAACTTTCTAAATGGTAATTGAATACTGCTTTACCACCAGGAATTACTAAGAAATTATAGTCTTCAAGTTTAGTTAAACTATATAGTTTATCACAACTAACAGTAATGTTACCACTACTTGTAACTGTTAAACTATTAGTAAGTGATACTAAATCAACTTCAATATTTGCACGTCTTAATAAATCAATTGTAATAATTGCTTCTGATTCTTCAAAACCATTGACAAGTAAAATTAAACCTTTCATTATTCTTCTCCTTGATATAAATAACTTCCGTATAATAGTTTTGCAATATGGTCAAAAATATCAATTCTTTTTACAACATCTTTTGTAAAATAACCGATTGCACCACTATTATGTTTAGCATTTTTAAAACTAAAATATTTATCCATGGCATCACTTAATTCTAAACCATCAACAAAAATTGCTTGTTTTATTTCATCTGGTAGTACAAATCTAGTTCCACCTGCTCTTATTACTTTACCACTTTCTGTAATTAAAACACCAAAGTTAGTTAAATAAAGTTCGTCTTTTAATATTTCAATTCCAGCCTCAAGTCCTATTCTAATACCATCTGTTGGTAATTGACGTGCTCTATTTTCTGCACCAGTAATTGTTTCTAAATCATTTTTGGGTTGAGCAGATACACCTGAATCAACTTCCATTCCAATTACTTCATAACCATATGGTTCAAAGACATTTTTTACAGCTTGAACTTTATTATTATTTGTAGATCCTACATAAACTTTTTTCATTATTTTACAACCTTTACATAATATATTGGATTACCCATACTACTGAACTTATCTTCATATTCTGTTGTTACAATTTCAAAGTTTTCAACACTTGCATCTTGGTGTAAATCTAAAGATAGTTCAAGAAATTTGTAACCACATTCATTAAATGTAATAAGTGAATATTCAAATAATTTACGATTATCGGTTTTAAATTCAATTTCAGTTGGGTTCTTAGTAACAACTTCATAAAGTTTTAAAAAGTTTGGTGATGTTAATCTTCTTTTCGCATGTCTTGATTTTGGCCAAGGGTCACTGAAATTTAAATAGATTTTATCAATTTCACCAACTTCAAAATAATCTAAAAGATTTGTTGCATCGGCACTCATCATTTTTAAATTTGATAAATGTTCTTCTTCTGCTTTATTTACTGCTTGAAGAATTACACTATCATATTTTTCAAAACCAATGTAATTGATATCTGGATTCTTTTTAGCAAGACCAATAATAAATTTTCCTTTACCCATACCAATTTCTAAGTGAATTGGTTGTTTTTTTGGAAATAATGAATTCATATTACCTTTATAATCTTTTGGATTGAAAATCATTATTTGATCAAATTTATTAAGTTTTTCTGTTGCATTTTTTATATTTCTTCTACGCATCTTATTTACCTAATTCATAAATAGCTTCTGCATAAATAGCAATAGCTTTTAAGAAGTTTTCGATATTTAAATATTCATCAACTTGATGAACAACACTTGGATCACCTGGAAGTTCCATTCCAAATGCTACACCATGTTTTAAAGCTCTAGCATATGTTCCACCACCAATAGTACATGGTTTATTTACAGTATCACCTGTATATTTAACATATACATTGTAAAGTGTTTTTACAAGATCATCTTCAATATCAATATAGTGTGGAGTTTTATGTTCAACAATTTCACAGTTTATATCGTATACAGCTAAAATATTTGGAATTGCTTGTTGAAAATGTTCAAAGCTAAAGCCAATTGGATAACGGATATCAAAAGTAAATTTTGATTCTGTTTCATTAAAGTCAATAATACCAACATTGTTAGTAATAATACCCATTACTTTATGAGTTGTTTTTTGTCCTAGTTTTTGCATGTTATGATCGTTATGAATAACATTTGCAATAAACTTAAGTGTAGGATGATTAAAGAATTGATTTAAGAAATTAGCAAGATGTGTTCCTGCATTAATACCTTTATGTGGTTCCATAGCATGAGCACTTTTACCAATAATTGTATATTCAAATAATCCATTCTTTATTTCAACAGATCCTGTTAATTTATTTAAAGTTAAATATTCGTTAAATTCTTCACTGTAATCAATATCAGTAGTCGCAACTGCTTTACCAATAACAGCATTAAAAATATTACCACCTTTTAATGTAAAGCCATTTGTTGGAAGACCTTTCATTACAACTCTAACAATACCTTTTTCTCCATGAATTAATGGGAACTCAGCATCTGGTGAAAAACCAACACTTGGAAGTTCATGGTTTTTAGTATAATGTTCGATACCACGCCATCCTGTTTCTTCATCAGTACCAAGAATTAATTCAATTGTTTTATTTAATTTAATGTTATTATCTTTAAGCATTTTAAGAGCAATGTAAGAAGCAATAGTTGGACCTTTATCATCCATTGTTCCACGACCATACATCTTACCATCAACAATTTCTCCACTAAATGGTGGATATGTCCAACCCTCA
>CAJGDR010000028.1 GCA_904502205.1 uncultured Bacilli bacterium | reverse complement strand
GCTGATGTTGAAGATTATATTCATCGTATTGGTGCTAAAGCTCGTGCTGCAGGTATTCACATTATTGTTGCTACACAACGTCCATCAACAGATGTTATTAAAGGAACAATGAAAAATAACATTCCTACACGTATTGCATTTAAAGTTACATCAGCTGTTGACTCATCAACTATCTTAGACCATGGTGGTGCTGAAAAACTACTTGGTATGGGTGATATGTTATATAGCAATGAACAAGGAGAAGAACGTATTCAAGGTGCATACGTTACTGAAGAAGAAATTGGTGACATTGTTGATTACTTAAGTAGACATAATGAAATAACATATCTTGTTGATGAAAATGAGATTCAAGCAAAAGCCGAAACATTAGATGCTGATGATGAAGAAGATGAAATATTTGAAGAAGTAGCAATTTATGCTGTTCGTAATAATGTTGGTTCAAGTAACCGTTTAATGCAAATCTTTAACATTTCATTTAATAGAGCCAATCGTCTTTTATTAAAAATGGAAAGACTTGGTATTATGTCAGGAACAATCAAAGGTAAACCAAGAGAAGTATTAGTAACAGAAGAAGAATTGTTCCGCATTCTTGATGAAAATTAATAGGTGAATTATGACTCCAGAAAAAGAATTATTAGAAAATCAAACTGAATTAGCTCCACAAGTTGAAGAAACTAAAGTAGAAGATATTCCAAACGATGAAACTGTAGTCGATGATGAAGCTTCCAATGATGTTCAAGACGAGTCTTTAAATCCTGAACAAACAATCGATCCAATTGAACAAATCGCAAAAGAAAATTTAGAAATTAAAAAGAAAGCATATCAGAGACTATTAAAACTATTAATTAGTTTTTGTACTGCAACAATCATATATTATATTTGTAAAATATTTGATCCATTTAAAAACTTACAAGATAATGCAGAAGTTCAAACTAATGGAATGTTTGCATATATAAAATATGTTATGCTTGCTTCAAGTATTATTTCCGCAACTGGTTTAGTTTTGTTATTTTTATCTAAATTTAAATTTGTAATTAAACTTTCAACAAAAAGTTTAAAAACAGTAATTGAATTATTAGAATGGGTTGTAATTGTTCCTATATGTGTTGCGATATCATCATTCTTATTTAGTTTTGTTTTTACAATTACAGTTGTTGATGGTACTTCAATGGCTCCAACATTATATCCTGATGAACAATTAGTATTAACTTATGATAACACATATGAAAGATTTGATATTGTTGTAATTGATGTTAAAGTATCTTATTACCAAAATTTACAAACAATTTATAATAATAACAATTATGAAACACTATATGTAAAAAGAATTATTGGTATGCCAGGTGATTATATCGATTATAAAGAAATTGGTGGAGTAACATATCTTTTTGTAAATGGTCAAAGAGTAGAAGAAACATTCTTCAATGGTGATATTCATAACACTTATTATGAATCATTATCAAGTAGTTACCCATTCAGTTGGAAACACGTTTGTGATATTAGTGCAGAAAGATGTGTTGATAATGGATCTGGTCAATTTGTAATTCCTGAAGGTTTCTATTTTGTTCTTGGTGATAACAGAACTAATTCTGTTGACAGTAGAAAAATGGGACTAGTAAAAGAAGAAGATATAATTGGAATAATTAAATATCGAATGACAAACTTTTTAAAATTTGAAAAAGTTCAATAGGAGGAAAATATGATTCAATGGTACCCTGGCCATATGGCTAAGGCATTTAGAGAAATGGATGAAAAATTAAAATTTGTTGATTTAGTAATTGTACTGCTAGATGCAAGAGTACCTAAATCTTCATTTAATCCAGAAGTTTATCGAAAATTTCAAAACAAAAAAATATTATATGTATTAACAAAAAAAGATAAAGCTGATCCAGTTGATACACAAAAATGGTGTGATTACTATTCTAAAGATGGTAATATTGCTGTTAGTGTCAATGCTAAAGCAAATGATGCTTCTAAAATAGTAATGAAAGCTGTTATTAAATTAATGGAAGAAAAACGTAAAAAAGATGCCTTAAAAGGCATTAGACCAAAAGCTTTAAAAGCGATGGTTGTTGGTATTCCAAACGTTGGTAAATCAACGCTTATTAATAATTTAGCTGGTAAAAAAATTGCATCTGTTGGGGATAAACCAGGTGTTACAAAAACACAACAATGGATTAAGTTAAATCAAGATCTTGAACTTCTAGATACACCAGGTGTACTTTGGCCTAAATTTGAAAATCCAGAAGTTGGCTTTAATTTAGCTTTATCAGGTGCAATCAAAGACAATATTTTACCTTTAGAAGATGTCTTAAATTATGGAATTGATCTTTTAAAGAAAAAGTATCCTGGTTCATTACAAAAGCGTTATGAAGTAAGTGAAGAAGAAAGTGATTATTTGTTAAAAGTTGGAAAGGCAAAAAAACTTTATACAAATAATGAAATAGATTATAATAGAATATGTATGTTAATTCTAAATGATTTAAGAAATGGTTATTTAGGACAAATTACATTAGATGAGTTTTAATATGGACAATCGTGAATTTGAAAAAAGATTAAACAGTGAAGGCTTTAATTATATAGCTGGTTGTGATGAAGTTGGAAGAGGATGTATTGCTGGTCCTGTTTATGCTTGTGCTATTATTATGCCAAATGATAGTAATATTGAAGGTGTAACTGACTCTAAAAAATTAACCGATAAAACAAGAAGAATCTTAAAAGAAAAAATCTTGCAAGAAGCAATTAGTTATGCTGTTGTTGCAATTAGCAATGAAGAAATTGATCGAATTAATATTTTAGAAGCATCAAGAAAAGCTATGGAAGAAGCACTTAAAAAACTTCATATAAAACCAGATTATATTCTTACGGATGCGATGAAGATCCATACTGAAATCCCATATGAAAGTATAATCAAAGGTGATGAAAGAAGTTATACCATTGGATGTGCGAGTATTGTTGCGAAAGTCATAAGGGATGATTTGATGACTGAACTTGCCAAAGAATATCCTGGTTATGATTGGGAAAAGAATAAAGGATATCCAACTCCTTTTCATAAAAAACAATTATCTGTACTTGGGGTAACTAAACATCATCGTTTAACTTATGAACCAGTAAGAGCTTGCTTAGAACTTACTAATAAAAGTTAATTATATATTTGAAAATTAAGGTTAGATATTGATCTAACCTTTTTTATATAAACAGTTTTTTAGTATAATATTTAAATAATACTAATAATATAAATATAAAGATATTAAGAAAAAAATGATTTTATAAAATCAATTTACTTTACAATTTAAAATTTGTTTGTTAAAATAAAGGACAAGACTAATGGAAAAGGGATGTTTATATGAAATTACTAATAGTTGAATCACCATCAAAATCTAAAACAATTGAACATTACTTAGGAAGTGATTATAAAGTTGCTTCTAGTTTAGGTCATATTAGAGACTTAAAAATTAAAGGTAAAGGTGGTTTTGGTGTTGATGTTAACAATAACTTTAAACCAGAATATAGTATCTTATCTGAAAAACAAGAAACAGTTAATGAACTTAAACGTTTAGCTGAAGAAGCAGAACACATTTATCTTGCAACCGACCCCGACCGCGAGGGAGAAGCAATCAGTTGGCACTTACAAGAAGTGTTAGAACAAGATCCAAGTAAGTTTTCAAGAGTAGTTTTCAATGAAATTACTAAGACTGCTGTTTTAAATGCTATTGAAAATCCACGACAAGTAAATATGGATTTAGTACATTCACAAGAATCAAGAAGAATAATTGACCGTATCATCGGTTTTAGATTATCAAGCCTTCTTCAACAAAAAATTGGTTCTAAATCAGCAGGACGTGTACAAAGTGTTGCGCTTAAACTAATTGTTGATCGTGAAAAAGAAATTGAAGCATTTGAAAAACTTGAATATTGGGATTTATTTGCATTCTTAAAAAAAGATGAAAATGTTATTAAAACTAAGCTTGTTGAAGATTTAAATGGTAAGATTGAATTACATGATGAAACAACAGCTCAAAAAGTTGTTGATTATTTACAAGATAAAGATTTTGTTGTTCAATCAGTTGAAAAGAAAGAACGTAAAAAAGCTGCTAAAGCTCCATTCATTACATCAACACTACAACAAGATGCTGGTGCGAGATTTAAATTTAATGCTAAACGTACAATGCTTGTTGCACAAAAACTTTATGAAGGTATTGATATCGGTGAAGAACGTGTTGGGTTAATTACTTATATGCGTACGGACTCTGTTCGTTTATCTGATGACTTCTTAAAAGAAGCAAAGAAATATATTGTAAAAAACTATGGTGAAAACTATTATAAAGGATACAAAGTAAAAACAAAAAAAGGTCAAAGAATTCAAGATGCCCATGAAGCAATCAGACCTACATCACTTGATAGAACTCCTAGTAAAATGAAAAAGTATTTATCAAATGATGAATTTAAGATTTATTCAATTATTTATAATCGTGCATTAGCTTCAAATATGGCTGATACATTAGTTGAAGATACAGATGTTTTATTAACAGCTGGTGATTATAAATTTGCTTGTGGTGGAGAAGTTGTATTATTTGATGGTTTCCAAAGATTGTATGATGAAGTAACAGGTGAAGAACAAGAAGTATTATCGGGTCTTCCTGAACTTACAGTTGGTGAGATTTTATCAAAAGAAGAAATCAAGAGTGAACAAAAGTATACAAATCCACCATATCGTTATACAGAAGTAAGATTAATTAAGAAAATGGAAGATTTAGGAATCGGTCGTCCTTCAACTTATGCTCTTACAATGGAAACATTAAGAATTAGAAGTTATGTTACAATGGACAAACGTTCTTTTGTTCCTAGCGAACAAGGAAGACTTACAAGTGAACAATTAGATTTATTCTTTAATTCAATTATTAATGTTAAATATACTGCTGAAATGGAAAACAAACTCGATGCAATAAGTGAAGGACAAGCGGTTTGGTATGAAGAAATTAAAGCTTTCTATGATCAATTTGCACCTTTAATTGAAAATGCTAGAGATAACATGATTAAGCTTTATCCAAAAATGACTGATGAATTCTGTCCTGATTGTGGTTTACCACTATTTATTAGACGTGGACCATTTGGCGAATTTACAGCATGTTCTGGATATCCACATTGTAAATTTATTAAGAAAAAACCAAAAGTTGAACCAGTTCGTACAGGACATCAATGTCCACTTTGTAAAGAAGGCGAACTAGTAGAAAGAATTAATGTTCGCGGACGTAATAAAGGAACATTATTCTATGCATGTAGTTTATTCCCAAAATGTCGTGCAACTTATTCAGGACTTCCAAATGGTGAAATTTGTCCTGTGTGCGAAGGTCCAATGATTGTTGTTAACGATGAAGTGGTTTGTGGTAACGAAAAATGTAAAACAAACCGTGAACGTCGCGCAAAAGAACGATTAGAAGCGAAAAAAATAATATCTTAAAAAAATATGTAAAAATTTAAAAAATCTATTGACAAATTGTCGAATATTTGTTATAATTATTTTGCCGTATGGTATTCGTACGGTACACATATCCCCTACACATATGTTAATTAACATAGGAGAAGCCCTGTTCCCCCAGGGCTTCTTTTTATTTCCAAATGTATTTACAAAATGATTAAAATATAGTATAATATCAAAAGAAAGATAAAAGGTGAAATTATGGGTTTCTTTTCAATGTTTAAGAAAAAGAAAAATCAAGATAATAAAGCTTTAGAAAAAGCTAATAAATATCGCTTAGGAATGGAAAAGACAAGAAATGGTCTTTTAAATAAATTAAAAGGTTTATTCCAAAGCTATGACGAAATAACAGAAGATTTATTTGACGATTTAACAGACATTTTTATTATGGCTGATATTGGTGTTGAAACAACACTTGATTTCATTGAAGAATTAAAAGATGATGAAAGAGTTGAAGGAATTCATTCTGCTGATGAATTACAACCAATTATTGTCGATAAAATGTTTGAACTATATTTAAAAAATGAAATTATTGATACAAGTTTAAATTTACCAGAAAATGAACTTGGTGTCCTTTTATTTGTTGGTGTTAATGGTGTTGGTAAAACAACAACAATCGCTAAAATCGCTAACAGATTAAAAGAAGAAGGTAAGAAGATTTTACTTGCTGCAGGTGATACATTTAGAGCAGGTGCAATCGATCAATTAAAAGTTTGGGGAGAAAGACTAGGTGTTGATGTAGTAACAAAAGCTCCTGGTAGTGACCCTTCTAGTGTTATTTATGATGCTATTATTAAAGCTAAAAACGAAAACTATGATGTATTATTATGTGATACTGCTGGTCGTTTACAAAACAAATCTAATCTTATGAAAGAACTTGAAAAAATGAATCGAGTTATTCAAAAAGAAGTTCCAAATGGACCACATGAAACACTTTTAGTAATTGATGCAACAACAGGACAAAATGGCTTATCACAAGCTGAAGCATTTAAAGAAATTACTGATGTTACAGGAGTAGTTCTTACTAAACTTGACGGAACAAGTAAAGGTGGAATTGTTCTTGCAATTAGAGATAAATATAATTTACCAATTAAATTTATTGGTTTAGGTGAAAAGATGGATGATCTTGAATACTTTGACCTAGAAGATTATATTTATGGACTATTTGGTGATGAAGATGAATAATCTTTTAGAAAAGAAAACTTATTACCAAATGTTATTTAATTTCTATGGAAACTTGTTGACAGAAAAACAAAAAGAACTATTTATTGCTTATTACGAAAATGACTTTAGTCTTCATGAAATAGCTGAAGAATTTGGTATTAGTCGTAATGCTGTACACGATGCATTAAAAAATGCTGTTAAGAATCTTGAACATTTTGAAGAATCACTTAATTTATTTAAAAAATATACAATCTTTGAAAAGCTTGAAGAAGAGTATAAAGATGAACCAAAATGTATGGAGTTATTAAATAAAATTAAAGAAATGGAGTGATATAGATGCCTTTTGAAAGTTTATCTGAAAGATTTCAAATGGCCTTACGTCGTTTAAGTGGACGTGGTAGAATTAACGAAAATGATATCGACGAAATGATGAAGGAAGTAAGGGTTTCCTTACTTGAAGCCGATGTTAACTATAAAGTAGTTAAAGCGTTTATTAATGACGTAAAAGAAAAAGCCCTTGGTGAAAGAGTAATGAAATCATTAACTCCAGGTGACCAAGTATTAAAAATTGTTGATGAAGAATTAAAAAAATTAATGGGTGAAGAAGCTGTACCAATTAATCTAAATCCAAATGGTACAACAGTTATCTTACTTGCCGGGCTACAAGGTAGTGGTAAAACTACACATGCTGGTAAACTTGCTAACTATTTAAGAAAACACCATAATCTTCGTCCATTGTTAGTTGCAGCTGACGTATATCGTCCTGCAGCAGTAAACCAACTTGTAACACTTGGTAAACAACTTGGAATCGATGTTTTTGAACAAGGTGTTTTAGTTAAACCGGAAGTTATTGTTGAAAATGCTTTAAACCATGCTAAAAAGATGAATAATAACTTAGTTATTATCGATACAGCTGGTCGTTTATCAATTGATGAAGCATTAATGAATGAACTTGTTAACATTAAGAAAATCGCTAAGCCACAAGAAATTTTACTTGCTGTTGATGCTATGACTGGTCAAGATGCTGTAAATGTAGCAATGCAATTTAATCAAAAACTTGATGTTACTGGATGTATCTTAACAAAACTTGATAGTGATACTCGTGGTGGTGCCGCTTTATCTATTCGTTATATGACACAAATTCCAATTAAATTCTGTGGTATGGGTGAAAAACTTGACCAAATTGAAATCTTCCATCCTGAACGTATGGCAAGTAGAATTCTTGGAATGGGTGATGTTTTAACATTAATTGATAAAGCAGTAGAAAACATTGATGAAACTGAAGCTCTTAATATGGCTGAAAGACTTGAAAAAGGATATTTCAACTATAATGACTTCTTAAAACAACTTAAGATGATTAAACGAATGGGATCATTAAAAAGCTTACTTGGCATGATTCCAGGACTTGGATCTAAACTTAAAAATATTGATATCGATGATAAGAAATTTGCATATATTGAAGCTATTATTGGATCAATGACTGTTGAAGAAAGAAAAAATCCAGAACTTATTGCAAGTAGTCGTTCAAGAAAAGAACGTATCGCAAGAGGTAGTGGTAGAAGTTATCCTGAAGTAAACAATTTAACTCAACAATTTGATACAATGAAGAAACAAATGAAACAAATGATGGGTCTTGATGAACAACAAATGGAAAAGATGGCAAGAGGTGGATACATGCCTAATATGCCACAACAAAAAGCAAAAAAAGGTAAAGGGAAGAATAAAGGAGGCTTTAGATTTTAATGACTAAAGACACTTGGTACAAAAGACTTGGTTGGTTCCTTTTCTATTCTGCAATTACTCTTGTAATCTTTTATGTTTTAGATTTCTTTTTAGACCGAGCAGTTCATAATTATGAAAATTCAAATGCTATAGTTTATTTTGTAGATGATTACGAAAATGAAACTACCCAAGATATCAAAGTAACTACCCATGATGAAGAAACAACAACTATTAAACTAAAAATTTATAGTTCAGTAAAAAGATTTACAGTAAGTGTTGCTATTGATGGTATGGAGATTAGTAAAGTATTTGAAAATACTAGTGATATAGAATTTGATATTCCAGCTAATGATGGAGAATATATTATTACTTGTAATGTACATACTGATCCTAGATTTGGTAAAGAGCAAGATATTCTATTAACAAGAAAAGTTATTGTTACTAAACAATAACGATAGAGTTATTTTTATAAAACTATCTAAATATTAAGTAAAAAACAAGAAGCAAATGCTTCTTGTTTTTAATTTATTTTGTTAATTTCTTTAATGCAGCTTTTACAGCATCGCCTAATGATGGATAGTCACTAATTTTAAAATCTTTCGTAATTGTTTTGATTTCACTACTATTATAACCTAGTGCTTTTAAGGCGCTTATTAGATTTGTTAAATCTTCGTTTGATTTTGACTCAACTTTTCCAAAATCTAGTTTGCCTTTTAAATCAAGGATAATTTGTTGACTACCTTTAGTACCAATGCCAGGGAACTTTCTAAAGTAATTAGGATCACCATTTTCAATAGCAGAAACAATTTCTTGAACAGTGCTAGCTGCAAGTATCGCAAGTGCGCCTTTTGGACCAAGACCTTTTACATTAATTAGTTTAATGAACATTAATCTTTCATCAATTGTTGAAAATCCATATAACTCAATTAAGTCTTCACGAACATGTTGATAAGTATATACTTTAAGTTCATCATTGATTTTAAAACTATAAGGATTGGCAGTTTTTAATAAATATCCAATGCCGTAACATTCCAATGTAATTGTATTTGGTTCAATGTTTGTTACAGTACCTTTTATATAATCATACATGATTTTCACCTCATATCAATTATAACAAAAAACATTCTAATAATAAAGAGATTAAATAAAGAGTTATTATTAATCAATATTCAAATGTTTTGCCAAAAAACGAAAAAAGTGGTATAATAAGAAAGCAATAGGAGGAGACTATGGAAGAACGTTTAGTTAATCAAACTTTCACATCTTTTGACGAAGAAGAACAAACTCTTAGACCACAAAAGTTAAGTGAATATGTTGGACAAAGTGAACTAAAAGAAATGCTTGACATATTCATCACAACAGCCAAAAAACGTAAAGAAAGTTTAGATCACGTCTTACTTTATGGTCCTCCAGGACTTGGTAAAACTACTTTAGCATATGTTATTGCGAATGAAATGGGTACTAAAGTAAAAGTAACTACAGGTCCTGCATTATCAAGACCAGGCGACCTAGCCTCAATTTTATCATCACTTGATGCTGGTGATATTTTATTTATCGATGAAATTCATCGAATTCCTAAAGTAGTTGAAGAAATCTTATATTCAGCAATGGAAGATTATGCAATCGATATTGTAATGGGTAAAGATAGTGGAGCAATGACTTTAAGAATTGATTTACCACCTTTTACATTAGTTGGTGCAACAACACGTTTTGGAGATTTAACAGCTCCACTTCGTGATAGATTTGGTATTGTTCATCAATTAAATTATTATACAAGTGAAGAACTAAAACAAATTATTAAAAGAACTTCTAGAATTTTCAATTATGAAATTGATGAAGATGCAAGCTTAGAACTTGCAAAACGTTCTAGAGGAACACCTAGAATTGCGAATAGATTATTCAAAAGAATTCGTGATTTTGCTCAATATAATAATGAAGAAACAATTAATAAATTAACAGCTGATTATGCTTTAAATAAATTAAATATTGATGCATCAGGCTTAGATCAAACAGATAGAAGATATTTGGAAGTCTTAATTGAAAGATTCAATGGTGGTCCAGTTGGACTAGATGCGTTAGCTTCAACAATCTCTGAAGAAACAGTAACACTTGAAGATGTAAATGAACCATATCTATTACAAGCAGGTTTTATTGTAAGAACTCCAAGAGGTCGTGCAGCAACAGAAAAAGCATATAATCATTTAAATATCAAAAAGGTGAAATAGTATGAGAGTAGATGAATACGATTATCATTTACCGGAAGAATTGATTGCTCAAACACCGCTTAAGGAAAGAAGCACTTCAAAACTTTTAGTACTTGATAAACAAGAAAAAACGATTAATCATCACATTTTTTCAGATATAGTTGATATGCTTGGAGAAAATGATTGTTTAGTATTTAATGATACTAAAGTAATTCCTTCAAGAATATATGGAACTAAAAAAGAAACTAATGCTTCGATTGAAGTATTACTTTTAAAAGAATTAGAAACTGATACTTGGGAAGCTTTAACAAGACCAGCAAAAAGAGTTAAAATTGGAACAGAAATTGTTTTCGGTGATAATCAATTTACTGCAACTTGTATTGGACTTGGTGAAGATGGTCTAAGAACTTTTAAAATGAATTATGAAGGAATCTTTTTAGAAAAACTTGAAAAAGTAGGTGAAATGCCACTTCCACCATATATTCATGAAAAACTACAAGAAGAAGATCGTTATCAAACAGTTTATGCGAAATATTATGGTAGTGCAGCAGCACCAACTGCAGGACTTCATTTTACAAATGAAGTACTAGAAAAATTAAAAGAAAAAAATGTTC
>CAJGDR010000027.1 GCA_904502205.1 uncultured Bacilli bacterium | reverse complement strand
CGCATCCACCAAGTATAGTTAACATCATTAACGTCTGCTGTTGGATATGGATAGAAACATGCATATCCTTCTGGAACATAATTTTTAAATGTTGAAATACTATCACCTAAAATTGATACAGTCTTACCAAGAAAATCACTTGAACCTTTCATATATGTTGCTTGAATTATAGTATCATTCATGATGTTTACATGGTCAGTATCCCAACCAATAAATGTATACCCTTCTTTAACTGGTGGGATTGGTAATTTAGCAGTCTTGTTTTGTTCTACTTCTTGTATTTCAATTAGATTACCATCAGCATCTAAGAATGTTACATTATAAACAACTTTAGTATTAGCTTCTTCAACTGATGAAATAAAAATACCTTCACTTGTTGCTTTTACAACACAACAGATAACAATTGACTTATCATTATTATTAACAGCTTGAATAACTGCATAACCAGGAGATATAACAGACATTGATGACCATTCAGAAATAGTAACTACTTCTGGATTTAAACTTGTCCAAGTATAATTTGATACACCAAGCGGTACATCAAGTTCTGCAAAACTTGGTTGATATACATAACTTTTACCATCTGATAAAGCAACTTTATTTATTTTTGTAAATTCATGTGACATATTGTCTGGTAATTTAATCAATAAATCAGACTCAGTTTTAATCTTTTGATATTTAGCAGTATATACTTTATCTTCAGCGTCACTTGAGAAGAAAGTAACAACTCTTGTTGTTCCAAAGAACCAACCGATAAATTCATACCCTTCTTTTTCTGGAGCATTTGGTAAATCAATTGATGCTCCTGACTCAACTGTATATTCTGATGGTTCTAATCCTTCAAGTAATTCACCATCTGAATAATAACTAATTTTATATTTAATTAATTCCAAATTCATAACTAAATCCATATCTTCTTTTACTAAATCATTTTCAATATCCCAAGGTAATCCATTATAAGAATAACTGATAATTTTATAACCTTTAGCAACTTTATTTACTCTAAATAATGGAATAGGTTCATTAAGTGATGTTTCAAAAGTTCTTAAAACATCACCTTTTTCGTTTACTAAATTAACAACAGCAAATGTTGGTTGAACTTCAACTTTTTCCCATTTAGCAGTTAATGTAAAAGATTCGTTTACAATATCTTTTTCAAAGTCCCAAAGTTCTTCTTCATTATACCAACCAAGAAAACTGTATCCCTCTTTTTTTGGATCATTTGGTTTAACTAATAAATCACCTTTTTCAACTTCTTGAATTTCTTCACTAAATTCAGTTAAGAATTTAACAACCAATTTTTCGTCTTTTTCTGGTGTTACACAACTAGTTAATAAAAAGATTAGTACAAAACTTAAAATAATTTTAAAATATTTCATAACTATATTCTCCTTTATTTAATTATACTAAACTATTGATAATTTGTAAATATTTTATTTAACATTAAACTTATTACTAATGCGATAATCGATTCTAAGATATCGCCTACAGCAAATTGATATATTGTAATAACAATACTTTCTCTAAAATTCATATTCATGACTAGCATAAAATGCATAGTTCCAAAAAAATAAAGAATCATTGTACCTATTAGAAAACTAAATGGATAAACAATTTTCTTTTTTGTTACATTATTTATTAAACTCATTATAAAACCTGCAAAAATATAACCAATTAAATATCCACCAGTCGGTCCTACTAATACACCAAATCCTCCTTGGAAATTTGCAAAAACGGGAATACCGATAATTCCTATAAATAGATATAAAATCATTGATATAACAATTTCTTTTGGTTTTAATATCGTTGACATAATACAAAGTATTAAAGTTGATAAAGAAATTGGTACCAATCCAAAAGGTATCACGATTGGTGCAACGATCGAAAATAGAGCAGTTAATATCGCTACTTTCGTTATTGTTTTTGTTTTCATAAAATCACCTATATCTATTATAGCATAAACATATAAAAAAAACTAGGTTAAAATTAACCTAGTTATTCAATACCATAAAACTCTTTCATTGTTTTAGTAACAACACTTGCAATTTTTTGCATACCTAGTGTTCCTGGGTGAATGTTGTCATATAAATAATGCCAATTATCTTTAACTTCAGTTGTTTCATCCCAAATATTAGCTAAATCAATTACTGGTAAGTTATATTCTTTTCCAAGACTTTCAATTGTACTGTTATATCCAGCACGATATGCACCATCTGTATAAGTTTCATAAGGTAAAGTACATACAAATACTTGACAGCTTGGGAAATTTGTTTTAATTAAATCTAACATTTGACGGTATCCTTTTGCAAAGTCTGATTGTGATACTTTAGAAACACCATCATTAACACCCATATAGATAATTAAAACATCTGGAATAACATTGTTAAACATATTCTTTAAAATACGTGAACGGTCCATTCCCTTATTACTTCCAACACATACAGCACTTCCTGATAAAGAGTTATTAACAAGAAGATTTGCACCTAAAGCTTCAACTGTTTGATACCACCAAGTTTGTGTTACGCTTGATACACTTGGAGCATATTTTGGATAATAATATTGGTTTTCACCTTGCCAAATACTATTTACTTTTGATGTTGCAGAATAGAATGTACTAATACTATCACCCATAATAGCAATATTAGTATTTTCCATTGTTGCTTCTTCCCATTTAGCATAAAGTGTTAAATCACCAAATGTTTTTGTAGTAATCGCAACTAATTTATTTGTGCATTCTAAATCTGTATACCAACCTCTAAAATAGTATCCTTCAAGCTTTGGTGCAGGAAGAGCTGATGATACACCTTCTTTATAAGAAGTAATATAATCACTTGGCATAGTTCCATCACCCACAACATATTCAATATTTGAATAAATTGTTGCACTTTCAAATACGGCATATACTTTTACATTACCACTATTAACATGTGTAACAGGTTGATTTGTGTCATAATCACGCCAACCAACAAAGTTTTTAGCAACTTTTCTTGGTGTTGGTAATTCATAGTTTTCACCTTGGTAATATTCAAACTTAGCACCATCTGGTAATACACCATCATTTAAAACATATTCAATAGTATATACAATATCTTTATTAACTAAAGCATCGCCACAAGAACAAATTCCATCAATATATTCATGAACATGTTCTTCACTCCATTTAGCATACAAAGTGATAGTTTTACTTGATTCAACAAGTAAAGTAGTTAAAGCATCACCAGTAAACTCACTATCTTCATACCAACCAGCAAAAACAGCATTTTCTTTAACTGGAGTTGGTAATTCTAATTCAACATTAAGTTCAAATTTTTCAGGATAGTCTCCTTCAAATTCTCCACCATTTAAAACATATTTAATTTCATTTTCTTTTTTAGTTGGTTCATTACTTGGAGGAACACATCCTGCAATAAGGAATAAACTAAAAACAATAAAAAATAATTTACTAATTTTCTTAAACATTATTATTAATCTCCTTTAATAATAATATTATACAATATCTTTTGATTATTTTCAATACTTTCTATTATTTTTTTTGTTATTATTTAATTCTTTTGATATTTCATATTTTAATGTTGGTTCAAGATCAGTATCTTTAATAAAGTTTTTTTTGATATTTCTTAAATTATCTTTATCTTTTTTTAAGTTATTTTTCATAAAACCTCCAATAAAAAAAACTTTTACAAGTCTTTGTAAAAGTTTATGTCAAATTTGTTAGTTTTATACATCAATGTGTCTTTTAATGTAATCGTATGTATAACCTAACATTAATAATTTATGGATGATTTTATTTTCATTATTTGTTTTAGTTTTTATCTTATTTAAGTCTTTTTCAAAAGCATCATCAATATCTTCATCATATTCTAAGTTTTTTAGTATTTCATGAATTGTTGTTGTTGAAAGGCCTTTTAAAGCCATTTTTTGCGTTAATTTAAGCTTTTGTTTAACAATTGGTAAATTAGTAAGTGTATATTGAATCTTTTGATATTTTGGAATTAATTGTTCTATCATTTCTTCTTCATTATAGTTATCAATATGTAAATTAATTAATTCACTACTAATTCCAAGTTTTTCTAGTTGATAAATTACATAGGTTTTACCTAAATATTTCTCAAATGATTGTTCTAAAAAATTTAAAAGATAACGTTCATCATCTAAATATTTGTATTCTAATAACTTATTAATAATTGTTTGAATACTATCTAAATCTAAATTACTTTTATCAAGATATGACCTTATTTCTTTTTCGGTTCTAGGTTTAATAAAAATATATTTTAAAGCTTTACTATACCAAATAGATAAATTAGTTGATTTAATGACTGATTCTAAATCACTTTTCGTAAACCATTTATTTAAAGTAATACGATATTCTACCATTTGATCTTCTGTAAATTTATAAACTTCTTCTAAATTATTATCATCACAAAATACAACAACATAGTTATTTTGAACTTTTTTTATTGACTTAACAAAAGATGCAGGTTTTTTATTTTCTTGATTCGGGATCATAACTAAACCCCTCACCATGTACTTCTGATGCACGAACAGCATAAATAAATGCTAGTGGATCGATTGACTCAATAATATCTTTTAAGATAAAGAACTCTCTACTTGATAATACACAAAGTAACATTTTTCTGTCAACTCCAGTGTAACCACCTTTTGTATATATTTCAGTAACTCCACGGTCTAATTTTTCAAAGATTTCACCTTTAATTTCATCTGGTTTATTTGTAATAATATAAGTAGCTCGAACATTGAATCCACTAAAGATAATGGAATCCATGATATATCCTGATAAGAATATAAATGCTATTGCATATAAAGCATTTAAGATCGCAGCTGAACCTGTAAAATTAACAATACTTCCTAAAATGATAATTGGTGTTTCAACAATAAATAAACTTTTAGAATATGGAATATTTAAGTATTTATAAAGTAAAGCTTGAATAATATCTACACCACCAGTTGATGCACCTGCCTTAATCGCAAGACCAAGACCTATCCCCATGATGATTGCAGAGAAGAATACTAAAAGTAGTCCATTTGTCGAATATAATTCAATAAAGATTTCTTGATCAATTAGTTTAAATACAAGTTCAAATATAAATGCATAAATAGGATATGCAAGTGAACCATATAGAGTTTTCATACAAAACTCTTTACTTATAAAAATCCAAGCAACAATTAATAACAAAATATTAATTACTAAAATTATTGTTGATACTGGAATATTAATTTGTTGATGTAAAATAATACCAAGCCCAGCAACACCACCAAATACTGCACCATTTGGTTCGAAAATTAAAACCAAACAAAAAGCAGTCATTATTATACCTACGTTTAACATTATAAAGTCTTTAATTTTACGTTTAGTGAAAAATGATTTCATTATTTCCCTCCTGCTTTATATTTTAAAAATGCATTAATGAATATATCTAATTCTCCATCTAATACTTTAATTGGATTAGAACTTTCAATACTTGTACGATGATCTTTAACCATTGAATATGGATGTAAGACATAACTTCTAATTTGGCTACCAAAAGCATTGTCCATTGTTCCACCAACAGTTTCTTTGATCATTTCATTTTTTTCATCTATTTTAAGTTGATAAAGTTTGGCTTTTAACACTTTCATTGCTTGTTCTTTGTTTTGAATTTGACTACGTTCATTTTGACAAGAAACAACAATATTTGTAGGAAGATGGGTAATACGTACCGCAGAATCAGTTGTATTTACATGTTGACCACCAGCACCACTAGAACGATATGTATCGATTCTAATATCTTCTGGATTAATAACAACTTCCACTTGATCATCAATTTGTGGAGTAATACCAACAGCAGCAAAACTTGTGTGACGTCTTGCATTTGAATCAAATGGTGATATTCTTACTAACCTATGAACGCCACGTTCTGATTGTAATAATCCGTAGGCATTTAGTCCTTCAACTAAACATGTAACACTTTTAATACCAGCATCACTTGCTTCTAAATAGTCTAAAACACTAAATTTAAAACCTTTGACTTCAGCAAATCTTTTATACATTCTAAATAACATTAAAGCCCAATCTTGAGATTCTGTACCACCTGCACCAGGATGAATTTCCAAAATACAAGGTAAGTGATCACACTCACCATTTAGTAAAATGATTGTTTCAAAACTATTCATTTTTTCACTAATTGTTTTGATTAATTCTTCGGCTTCTAAATATAAACTTTCATCATCTAATAAAACAATTGTATCTAGTTCTTCAACTAATTTTTTAAGTTCTAAAAAGCTTGCAAGTTTATTTTTATAGTTATTGCTTTCATTAATGATTTTAGTTGCTGTATTTGAATCATTCCAGAAGTTATCACTACTCATTTGATTTTCTAAATCATTGATCAAATTTTCTAATTCAACTGGTTTTATAACAATTTCTAGTTCACTAATTCTATTTGTAAAATCATTGTTATATTTAACAATTTCATATTTTTCCATAATACCTCCATGAGTGTCAAAAGACAACCATCAGGCTGTCTTTTATTTACCACAACATTGTTTGTATTTTTTACCAGATCCACATGGGCATGGATCATTACGTCCAACTTTTTGTCCTACAGTAACTGGTTTTTTCTTAACTGGCTCATCGCTTCCACCACTTGTTCCAGTAGGTTTTGCTACTTGTTCACGTTCTAAGTTATCGCGAATTTGTGCACGGTTAATATTAACAGTTACATTATCTTCAATGTTACAAATCATTTCATCAAACATTTGGAAACCAATTTCACGATATTCGCGAAGTGGGTTAAGTTGAGCATAAGATTTAAGTCCAATACTTTGACGTAAACTACTCATTTGGTCAATATGATCCATCCAGAATTTATCTACAATACGAAGTAAAATTACTTTCATAAATTCAACATACATTTCATGTGGAATCATATTTTTCTTATCTTCTAAGTTTTGATAGAAACGATCTAAAACTTTAGTTTTAGCAGCTTCTAAATCTAATTGAGCAAATTCATCTTCTTCAAATTCTTGTAAATTAAAGAATAATTGTAAGAAGTTCTTTTGTAATTGTTCTGCATCAACTGTTGGATTTTTCTTGTCATATTGAGCATATTTAGAAACATGACGATCAGTAACTGATGCCATCATCTTTTTAACAACTGGTTCCATATCATCAAGTACTAAAATATCATTACGTTGTTTATAAATAACTTCTCTTTGACGTCTTAATACTTCATCATATTCAACGACATGTTTACGACTATCATAGTTCATACCTTCAACTCGGCGTTGAGCACTTTCAATAAAGTTACTCATCATTTTCATTGAAAGTGGTAATTCATTACCTTCTTCGTCAACTTCATTTGCTGTACCCATACGTACAATCATTTTAAATCTATCGCTTCCAAATCTTCTTAATAAATCATCTTCACAAGATAGGTAGAAACAACTATATCCTGGGTCCCCTTGACGTCCGCTTCGTCCTCTTAACTGATTATCAATACGACGAGATTCGTGACGTTCAGTACCAATTACAGCAAGTCCTCCAAGTTCTTTAACCCCTTCACCAAGTTTAATGTCCGTACCACGACCAGCCATGTTAGTTGCAATTGTTACTGCACCAACTTGTCCAGCACTAGCAACAATTTCTGCTTCTCTTTCATGTTGTTTAGCGTTTAAGACATTATGTGGGATTCCACGTTTTTTAAGTAAGTCAGAAAGTAATTCACTTGTTTCAATTGAGATTGTACCAACTAAGACTGGTTGACCTTTTTTATGACGTTCAGCAATGTCTTTAGCGATTGCATTAAATTTCCCTTTCATTGTTTGGAAAATTAAGTCGTTTTCATCATTTCTAATAACTGGTACGTTTGTTGGAATTTCAACAACAAACATATTATAAATATTTCTAAATTCTTCTTCTTCAGTTTTTGCTGTACCTGTCATACCAGCAAGTTTTTCATATAAACGGAAATAATTTTGGAAAGTAATTGTTGCTAAAGTTCTTGTTTCTTTTTTAATTTCAACTCTTTCTTTAGCTTCTAAGGCTTGGTGTAGGCCTTCACTAAATTGTCTTCCATGCATTAAACGACCAGTAAATTGGTCTACGATAATAACAGTATTATCTTGTACTACATAGTCAACATCTTTTTCCATTGCGTAATTAGCTTTTAACGCATTATTAATATGGTGAACTAATGATACATAACGAACATCATATAAGTTCTCAACTCTAAAGAAGTTTTCAGCTCTAGTCATACCTTTTTCAGTTAAAGATACATGTTTAGATTTAATATCGTATTCGTATTCATCTTCTCTTAAACTTCTAACAAAAGTATTAGCTTGAACATAAAGGTTAGCACCTTTCTTTTCTCCACCAGAAATAATAAGTGGTGTTCTAGCTTCATCGATTAAAATTGAGTCAACTTCATCGACAATAGCAAAATTAAGTTCTCTTTGAACCATATCTTCTAAGTGAACTACCATATGATCTCTTAAGTAGTCAAAACCAAGTTCGTTGTTTGTAGAATATGTAATATCACAACGATATGCAGCACGTTTTTCATCTTTTGTAAGTTCACGTAAGTTTAGACCTACTGTTAAACCTAAGAATCGGTGAACAGCTCCCATTTCAGTTGCGTCACGATTAGCAAGATATTCGTTAACTGTAACAATATGAACACCTTTACCAGCAAGTGCATTAAGATAAGCAACTAAAACAGATGTTAATGTTTTACCTTCACCTGTTTTCATTTCCGCAATATTACCATAATGCATTGTAATAGCACCAATTATTTGAACTTTATAAGCAAGAAGTCCAAGAACACGGTATGCTGCTTCTCTAGCTGTTGCGTATGCTTCAACTAAAATATCATCTAATGTTTCACCATTAGCAAGTCTTTCTTTAAATAAAACCGTTTTGTTTTGTAATTCTTCATCTGATAAAGCATGATATTCGCTTTCTAAAGCCATTACTTTATCAGCAATCTTTTCACATTTTTTTAATTCTTTATATCCGGCATCAAATAATTTTTTAAACATTGTGTATACCTCTTTCTTACTTATGATACCACAAATCACCAAAATTATCAAGTAATTAATGTCATTCTTTTTTTCGAAAAAAATTATTATTAATTATTTGATAAAATTTACTTATTTTTTACTTCTAACAACTAAAAAACACTATGCAAAAAGCATAGTGTTTTAATCTATAAAATTAAAGCTATTTAACTTGATTCCAAATAACTGCTTGACCAGTTACCACCCAATCACCTTGCCAACCAATACCAGGTTCTGAACCTTCACATTTAAATGTAACATTCATTTTATAAGGAACAATTGTATGTGTAATATACATGACATTTTTAGATATAAATATATTTTCTATCTTGTTACAATTACTAAATATATTACTTTCAATGTATATTAAATCTTCTGGAAGAATAACACTAGTTAGTAATATACAAGAATTGAAAGCCTGTTCTCTAATAATTTGTACTGAATCTGGAAGATTAACTTCACTTAAATTTGAACAAGTGCTAAATGCATTTTTACCTATATATTTAACATTATTTCCAAATGTTACTTGTGATAATTGTTTACAATAAGTAAATGCATTATTTCCAATTATCTCTAAACTATCTGGAAGTACAATTGACTCTAAATTAGTACAATCACCAAATGCCATTTTTTTAATTTCTTTTAAAGAAGCTGGAAGATTAACTGTTGTTAGTTTAGAACAATATCTAAATATTTCTTCATTTAGTACAGTAATATTATCAGGTAGTGTAATAGTTTCTAATTCTAAACAATAATAGAAGGCACCTGAACCTAAATATGTAATACTATTTGGTAAATCAATTGTTTTAAGTACAATACACTGTGCAAATGCATAATCACCTATTACTTCAAGTCCTGGATATAAATTAATATTTAATAACGCTTGATTATTGAAAAATGCATATTCTTCAACATATTTAACATTTTCCATTCCATTAATTGTTTTTAAACTTGAACACTGACTAATAGCATTATCTCCTATTTTTATAACACTTGATGGAATTGTGATTGATGTTAAGTATCTTCCATAAGCAAAAGCATAATCAAAAATCTCTTCTATTCCATCAGGAATAGCATATTCTGTTGATGTACGACCAACTGGATATCTGATTAGTTTTTTACTATCCTTTGATACTAAAACGCCATCAATAGTAGAATAAGCTGGATTATTTTCAGAAACAGAAAAATTCATTATATATCCACTATTACCAAATGAAGTACCTTCAATTGATGAAAGTGTGCTTGGAATATTAATCTCAGTTAATTTACATCCATATAAAGCATCTAAACCAATATATTCAGTTCCTTCTAAAATAGAATATTCAGTTCTTGTATGTCTTCTTGGATAAAGTACTAATGTCTTTAAATCTTTACTGTAAAGCACACCATCTACTGCCTTGAAATTTTTTGACATATCACTAGTAATAATATTAGTTAATGATTTAGTGTTTTTAAAATCTTCAGTTAATACAATTTTTGTATTATCATGAATTGTACACTCTTGAGCATTGTAATTTAACAATTTAATAAGTACAATATATGGATTATCAACACTGCCTAAATATGAACAATTACCATATTCATTATATTCAAGATTACTACATGAAGCAACAAATCGATACGAAATATTTTTAATATTTTCTGAAAGATAAACATGTTCTAAATTTGGACATCTCCAAAATGTTTGTTCTTCAAGTTCTTCAACATTTGTAAGATAGATATCTTCTAATAATTGAACTTCAAAAAAAGCTAATTCTGTTATTAAACTAACTGTTTCTGGAACTGTAAAACTAGTATCTTGTTTACTTGATGGATAATATAATAATGTTGTTTGATTTTTATTATATAATACGCCATCTACTGAAGTGTAATTTGGATTTTCAGAATCAACTATAATTTCTGTAAGCTTTGGAGCTTCATGAAACATTTCTATATTTAATTCATTAATATTTTTTGAAATTGTAATTTTAGTTACTTTTGATAAATAATCATTATTGCTGGAAATTACACTTGATTTAACGAAAAAGTATTGATCTATTTTCTCAATCTTTTGGTATTCACCATTAAGATAATATTCTTCCGGAATTACTACTTCGTTGGAATTACCAACATATTTATAAACCGTATCGCCAATTAAAACAAAATCACTTCTTAAATCATACCAGTCGGCATATAAAGAAATGTCATGTTCAGGCATTTTTGTTGGCATTGGTTCACCATTTTCTAGTAACCAACCTGTGAAAACAGAATAATCTTTGTTTGGTATAAAATCAATTACTAATGATGATAAATGATATTCTGAAAGTTCCACAACTTCTTCACCATTATTACTATATAAATATATTTTGAATAAACCTTTTGATGTTTCATTATATCCACATCCACAAACACCATCGATAAACACATGTTCATGATTAGGATCAAATTCTCCACATGAACAATATCCATCATTACCGTAAGCATGAACATGCGGCGGAACCCAATTCTCATCTATATCACCACAAACACAATTTCCATCAATATATTCGTGTTCATGAAGAGGATCTAATTCACCACATGAACAATATCCATTGTTACCATAAGCATGAACATGCGGTGGAACCCAATTCTCATCTATATCACCACAAACACAATTTCCATCAATGTATTCGTGTTCATGAAGAGGATCTAATTCACCACATGAACAATATCCATTGTTACCATAAGCATGAACATGCGGTTGAACCCAATTCTCATCTATATCACCACAAACACAATTTCCATCAATGTATTCGTGTTCAT
>CAJGDR010000026.1 GCA_904502205.1 uncultured Bacilli bacterium | reverse complement strand
ATTAAACCAGTATGACCTACAGTTTCTCTTACGTTTAATTTATTAGCTGCATTGTATTCAAAATGACAATGTGGGTTGCTAGCATATGCTCTAACATGACCATGAGCATCAGCTTCCGCCATGATAAGTCCAATTGGTCCATCGCCATCTACTTTAACTGTAACTGTTTCTTCAAGTTTTAACATACCACCCATCATAGTAGTAAATGCCATAACTCTTCCAACTGCTGCAAGTGCGCTTGGATAATAATTTAATCTTTTTGCAAGATTATTTAATACATTATCGCATCTTACAACATATATTCTTACTTGATTATCATAAGCTAGTGCTTTCAATAAATAATTTTTCATAATTCCTCCAACATATATTTTTGTACTTTGGTAATAATATATATGAATTTTATCATTTTATTTAAAATATGTCAAAGAAAAAAACTGTCAAGAGACAGTTTCTTATTCTTCTTCTGGTAAACCAACAACGTTATGGAAGAAATCTTGAACATCATCAATATCATCTAACATTTCTTGTAGACGTTCGAATTGAGCGATTTCTTTTTCATCTGTTAGTGTTACAGTGTTTTGTGGAACATAAGTTACTAAATCTTCCACAAATTCTAAATCTGGTTTAGCAGCTACTAATGCATCTCTAACTGCTTGATAATTTGCACTTTGTGCATATACTGTAGTTAAATCATCTTCCATTTGGATATCTTCAACTTCGCAGTCAGCCATCATAACAGCTTCAAATGCTTCTTCATCAGTCATTCCTTTAAAAGTGAATACAGCATAGTAGTCAAACATATGTCTAACACAACCAGCAACACCTAGTTTACAACCAGTTTTTGTTAATGCAATTTTAACAGCTGTCATAGTTCTATTTTCATTGTCTGTTAAACATTCAATAATTAACATACTATTAGATGGTCCAAATGCTTCATAACGAACTGGGTAGTATGATTCCATACTTCCACCTTTAGCTTTATCAATTGCTCTTTTAATTGTGTCAGCATTAACTTGTTCACGTTTTGCTTTTTCTATTTCACGTTTAAGGGTTAAATTAGAATCAGGATCTGGAATACCAGATTTGGCAGCCATATATATAATTTTGCTCCACTTATTATTCAATTTTGATTTTGCAGCAGCAGTTTTCGCCATTGATGCTGCACGAACTTCATGCGCTCTTCCCATAATATAACTCCTTTATTTCAAAATTCATACTATTATATCATAAAACTTAATAAATAAAAAGTCATTTGTTTATTTTTTTAAAAAACTTGCCAAACTATTTACAAAATCAGTATATTGTTGTATAATAAAAAAGAAAGGAAATGATAAATATGAATATTTATGATGACTATATAAAATACATTGAAGAGAATAATTACTTAATTAAACTACTGGAAAATAATGCACCATCTATATATGTATTATTTGAAGATGTTTTAGCAGTATTAGACTATATTGCTGAAGAATATAAAAAAGGAAGTCAATTAGAAGAAGATTTAAAAGACTTTTTTGATGCAGGTTATGGTTATTTAACAAGTGTTATGACTGATCTTAAAATGATCTTTGAAGATTATTTTAAAAGCGATGTTATTTTACTAAGTAAATATGGAAATTTAATTACTTATTTTTTCTATATTGAAGATTTAAAATGCCATTTAGATGCTGAAGAATTATTAACTAAAACAAAACAAAAAACAATTGATGATATTCAACAAGAAATTGAAACAATATTAATTAATAAATTAGAAGTAAATGATGATTTAACTGATAAGTATGAAGCTAAGATATCTAAGATTACATCAGCAAAGGATAATTATCATCCGATCTATACTATCTTTGCTTTAATTAGAGAAGAACTAAATTTATTTTAAAGGAGACTAGCCATGTATAAAAATTATAAGTTAATTAAACAACAAACTTTAAAAGATATTAATGCAGAAGGGACACTTCTTTTTCACGAAAAAACTGGTGCGAAAGTTTTGTTACTTGCTAATGATGATGAAAATAAATCATTCTGTATCGGTTTTAGAACTCCACCATATGATAGCACAGGTCTTCCACATATCTTAGAACACTCTGTACTTTGTGGATCTAGAAAATTCCCAGTTAAAGAACCATTTGTTGAACTTATGAAAAGTTCGTTAAATACTTTCTTAAACGCTATGACTTTTCCAGATAAAACAATTTATCCTGTAGCAAGTTGTAATGATCAAGATTTCGCTAACCTAACTGATGTATATATGGATGCAGTACTTTATCCTAACATTCATACAAAAGAACAAATCTTTTTACAAGAAGGATGGCACTATGAATTAGAAAACAAAGATGCTGAACTTGTTTATAATGGTGTTGTTTATAATGAAATGAAAGGTGCATTTTCATCTCCTGATGGTATTTTAGGTAGAGAATCTCTTAATGCACTATTCCCAGATACAGCATATGGTGTAGAATCTGGTGGTAATCCAGATGATATTCCAACTCTAACATATGAGAAATTTAAAGAATTCCATAAAAAATATTATCATCCATCTAATAGTTATATTGTTATTTATGGTAATAGTAATATGGAAGAAAGACTAGAATGGCTTGATAAAGAATATTTATCACATTTTGATAAAATTGATATTGAATCAAGTTTAACAGTTCAACCTGCTTTTGATAATTTAAAAGAAAAGAAAGTATATTATCCAATTAATGCAGAACAAGGAACAGAAAACAAAACATTAATGTCTTATAATGTAGCGTTAGAACCAAATATTTCTTTTACAGAAATTACTGCATTAGAAATTATTACACAAGTTTTATTACAATCTGCTGGAGCTCCACTTGAAAGAGCCCTATTAGATGCTAAAATTGGTGACGTTGTAACTGGATCTTTCGATTCTGGTATTTTACAACCATCTTTCTCAATTAATGTAAAAAATTCAAATGAAGACAAAAAAGAACAATTTATTCAAGTCATTGAAGAATCATTAAAGAAATATGTTAAAGAAGGTTTAAATAAAAGAGCTTTACAAGCAGCAATTAATAGTTATGAATTTAAACTTCGCGAAGCAGACTTTGGTGGAACATCTAAAGGTTTAATTTATACAATTAACAGTTTTAACACATGGCTTTATGATGAATATGATCCATTCTCATCATTTGATTTTACAAATGCTTTTGAGACATTAAAAGCAAATCTTGAAACAGATTACTTTGAAAAATTAATTGAAAAATACATTATTAATAATACACACAAAGCATTAGTAATTTGTGCTCCAAGCACAACTATTGCAGAAGAAAAAGAAAAAGCATTAAAAGAAAAACTTGCAAATTATAAAGCAAGTTTAACTGAAGAACAAATCGATGATATTGTAGAAAGAACTAAAGCTTTAAAAGCTTATCAAGCTGCTCCTGATACAAAGGAAGCTTTGGAATCTATTCCACTACTTAAAAAAGAAGATTTATCATATGATGTTGTACCACTTTTAACAGAAGTAAAAGAAGTAGAAGGTATTAAAGTATTACATCATGATTATCCAACTAATGGAATTGGTTATTTAAGATTGTTATTTAATGTTAAAGATATCCCTGCAAGATTTGTTAAATACTTAGGATTATTTAAAACATTACTTGGAAGTTTAGATACTAAGAATCATACATATCAAACACTTGAACAAGATATTGATATTAATACTGGTGGTATTAGTTATTCAATAATGACTAATAAGAACAATGAAGACTATAGTGTTAATTTACTAATTAGAGCAAATGCACTTTATGATAAATTAGGATTCACATTTGACATTATTAAAGAAGTAATTGAAACAACTAACTTTGAAATGAATTCAAGAATCAAAGAATGTTTAGCAATTGAATCTTCAAAAATGCAACAAGCATTAGTAGGTGCAGGACATGCTAAATCATATGTTAGAGCACTTTCTTATATTGAACCAGTTTTCTATTATAATGATGCTGTAGAAGGTATTCAATATTTTGATACTGTTACAGAATTATTAAAAGATTATGATGCTAAATTTGAAGAACTTGCTAATACTTTAAAAGAAATGGCTTCATACATTTTTACTAAAGAAAACTTACTTGTAAGTTTTACAGGTGGTGATCTTGGATTAAATGAAGTACATCAATTATTACCAAACTTTTTAAGTTGTTTAGGTAATAAAGTAGAAGTTAGTGATCCATTTGTATTTACACCAAACAAACTAAACGAAGGATTTAAAGCTCCTTATGATGTTAACTATGTAGCGCTTGTTGGTAACTACAAACAAGATAACTTACAATATACAGGTGCTTTACAAGTATTCCAAAATATAATTGCAACAGATTACTTATGGACAAATGTTAGAGTACTTGGTGGTGCATATGGTTGTATGTGTGGATTTACAGGGACTGGTATTTCATACTTTGTATCTTACCGTGATCCAAATCTTACAAAAACTTTAGATACATATAAAAATGTTGTTAAATATTTAGAAGACTTTGAAGCAACAGAAGAAGAAATGACTAAATATATTATTGGTGCTGTAGGTACTTATGATTATCCTAAATCTCCAGCAACAAAAGGTGCTAGAGCACTTTCTGCATATATGAATGGTCAAACAGATGAAAACTTCAAAAAAGAAAAAGCTCAAATTATTGATACAACAGAAAGTGATATCAAAGCTCTTAAACCATATATTGAATCAATCTTAAAACAAAATAATATTTGTGTAATTGGTAATGATAAAAAGGTTGAAGAAGCAAAAGAGATTTTCAACGAAACTAAAATGTTACTTAAATAATAAAAAGGTTAGCAATTTGCTAACCTTTTATTTTTTTATAATAAGCTTTTAAAGCGTCAAAACTTTCATCACTTAAATCATGTTCTATTTTACAAGCATCTTCTAATGCTGTTGTAGAACTAACACCAAGCATCATAAGACAAGTAGAAATAATTTCATGTTTTTCATATACATAAGATGCAAGTTCTAAACCACGTTTTGTAAGTTCAATGTTTCCTGTTTCATCACATACTGTAATAAAGTTATTTGCTTTTAGTTTTTTTAAAGCTACACTTACACTTGGTTTCGAAAAACCTAAATCTTTTGCAAGATCAATTGCACGTAATGTTTTATTTTCTTTTTTTAGAACGTAAATTCTTTCTAAATAATCTTCGCTTGATTTAAACTTATTCATAATTATTACCTCGATTTATATTGTATCATAAAATAATAAATAAGCAAATTTTTAAGTAAAATGTTTGACAATAAGTTTAAAAATAAGTATAATTATTTAAGAGTTAGTTGTAACTAACTAAAAGTATAATTTTTTTTGGAAATAAAGTTAGTTAAAACTAACTAGCAATAATCATATATTTATATGGAGGTAACTATGGAAAAGAAATTAAGTGAATTTGGCATAGGCGAAAAAGGAATAATAAAATACGTTTATGGTGAAGGCAAAATCAGAAGAAGACTTTTTGATATGGGTTTAACACCAGGTGCATATGTATATTTAAGAAAGAAAGCTCCACTTGGTGATCCGATTGAAATAACTGTAAGAGGATATGAATTAACTTTAAGATTAACTGAGGCAGAGTTTGTTTTAATGACTCTGAAGGAAAATTAATATGAAACATTTTGCGTTAGTTGGAAATCCGAATTGTGGTAAAACAACTCTTTTTAATTCATTAACAGGATCAACTGCCCATGTTGGTAATTGGCCAGGTGTAACTGTTGATAAAAGAGAAGGTAATTATAAAAAATTAAATGAACTTATTTCAATTGTTGACCTACCAGGAATTTATTCTTTAAGTCCTTATACGCCAGAAGAAGTAATTTCTAGAAACTATATTTTAGATGAAAAGCCAGATTGTGTTATTAATATAATTGATGCAACTAATCTTGAAAGAAATTTATATTTAACAACACAACTTTTAGAAATAGATGTGCCAATTATTATTGCATTAAACATGATGGATGCGTTAGATAAAATTGGTGATAAACTTAATGTTGAACTTTTAGAGAAAAAATTTAATATTCCAGTTGTTGAAATATCAGCATTAAAAGAATTTAACTTAGATCTTTTAATGGAAAGAGCATATAAGGTTTCGTTAGAACCAAGAAAAGCAAGAACTGTTTTAGAAGGTGGAACATTATCACATTTAGTAAAAGATGTACAAACTGCTTTTACTGGTATTAAAGTTGATAATCCATTATTCCACGCCGTAAAACTTGTTGAACTAGATGATTTAGAAACTACTAATCATCCAGAACTTGTTGGAATTGTTGAAGAATTTAAAAAGTCATTTAATGATGAAATATTTGGTGCTGACTTTGAAGCAATTATTGCTGATAGCAGATACAAATATATTACATCAAACTTACAAGGCGTTAAAATAACATCTAAGAAATTCCGTTATGATGAGGAATTGACTAAATCTGATAAGATAGATATAGTACTAACAAATAAATGGGTTGGTATTCCAATATTCTTAGGTATATTATTCTTAGTGTTTCATTTAACATTTTCAGAAAATTTGTTTTTCTTAAAGTTTATATTTGAGAATTTTGAACCTAGTTTTGCAGAAACTGCATTCGAAGGATTGTTGTGGACAGAAGCAGGACTTAATTCACCAGGTATTATATTGTTTAATTTAGTTGATTCATCAACTGGATATATTGGTGAAGTTATTGCTGGTTTATTTGGCGATAGCCCTGAATGGGTTAGTGGTTTAGTTGTTGATGGTGTACTTGGCGGTATTTTTGGTGTATTAAGTTTTGTACCACAAATATTAGTACTATTCTTGTTCTTCTCAATTTTAGAAGACAGTGGATATATGGCTCGTGTTGCATTTATCTTAGATAAAATTTTCAGAAAATTTGGTTTATCAGGCAGATCATTTATGCCAATGATTATGGGATTTGGTTGTTCGGTTCCAGCTATGATAAATACAAGAACATTATCAGATGAAAATGAAAAAACAGCTACAATAAGAGTTATACCATTCTTTTCTTGTGGAGCTAAACTACCAATATTAACAGCAATAGCTGGTGGGATTCTAGCAGTGTTTAAAGTTGGTAATGCTGATTTAATTACATATGGAATGTATGTACTAGGCATGACAACAGCAATAGTAACAGTTTTATTAATGAGAAGTACAACAATGAGGGGTGAAGTACCACCATTTATTATGGAACTTCCAACTTATCATATGCCGCAGTTTAAATCTCTAATGAGACATTTATGGGATAAATTAAAGCATTATATTGAAAAAGCATTTACTGTAATTTTAGCATCGACTATTGTTATTTGGTTTTTATCACATTTCACTTGGGAATGGCAATTAGTAGATGATACACAAATGCATTTATCAATACTAGCAAGTTTAGGTAAATTCATTCAGCCAATTTTTACACCAATGGGATTTGGTTCACAACTTAGTACATTTGGATGGGTATTTGGGGTTGCTGCTTTAACAGGATTAATTGCTAAAGAAAATGTTGTTGCTACATTTGCAACGCTTGCAGCATGTTTAGTTTCACTTATGAATAATAATCCTGAATATATATTACAGTTTGGAAACCTAGATTTCACATTATTAGAAGATGGCGTTAAAGCAACAGAAGCTATGATTTCAGCAACAGGTATTTCTATGGGAGGACTGCTTGCATATATTGCATTCAACATGACAACTATTCCATGTTTTGCAACAGTTGCAACAGCAAAAGCTGAACTAACAAACAAAAGATTTAAATATACATTATTATTTTGGATAGCTACAAGTTATATTACTTCAACTATTATATATCTTGCTTTTGAATTTACTTGGTCACT
Organism: uncultured Bacilli bacterium; assembly: GCA_904502205.1. Next base: position 4,077 of record CAJGDR010000026.1, on the reverse strand, counting down.
TTCAATTATTATTCCACTGTTTATAGTAATAATAATTGGAATCAAATTATTCAATAAGTATCGTGATGTTAAAGGACAATTAAAATGAAACCAATTGAAATAATTGTTATAATATTGTGTGTCTTAATTGTTGGTGGAGTACTTGGTAGATATATATATCGTAAAGTAAAAAAACTACCAACAGGTGAATGTGCATGTTGTAGTAAAACAAAAAAGAAAAATACTATGGTAGAAATGTACTATAAAAGTTATCCAAAAAACGACGGAAATTCATGTTGTGTTAACCGTCATACTAATAAACCTTTTTAGAAAATTAAAACCTTGTTTCGACAAGGTTTTTGTTTTTTTGATGAAATTAAATTTGATATATGATATAATAAACAAGCACTATTTGATAGATGGTAAAAAAATAAATATGAAGAAAGATAAAAGGTAGTTTTATGAGTATTATTATCAAAGAAGTAGTAGGGAAAAAAGATTTAAAAAAATGGGCTGACTTTCCTAATAAGTTGTATAAGAAAGTACCAGCTTATGTTCCATTTTTATTAAATGATGAAATTAATACATTTACTAAAACAAAAAATCCAGCATATGCGTTTTGTGAAACAAAGTTGTTTTTAGCATATAAAGATAAACAAATTGTTGGCAGAATCGCTGCTTTAATCAATCATGCTTATAATAAAAAATGGAATAAAAATGCAATAAGATTTACAAGATTCGATTTTATTGATGATTATGAAGTTTCAAGTGCTTTATTTAATGAAGTAATTAAATGGGCAAAAGAAACAAAATTAACAGAAGTAATGGGTCCAATCGGATTTACTGATTTGGATCATGAAGGAATGTTAATTGAGGGATATGACGAATTAAACATGACAATAACTTTTTATAATCATCCATATTATATTAAACATATGGAAGCACTTGGACTTAAAAAAGACATTGACTGGGTTGAGTATCAAATCAAGGTACCGAATGAAATGGATCCAAGAGTTGAAAGAATTTCTGAACACTTACTTCAAAGAAATGATTATAAATTAGTAACTTATAATAATCGCAAAATATTAAAAAAAGAAGCATATGAAGCATTCAAAGTAATAGATGAAGCATTCTCAGTATTATATGGTACAGTGCCGCTTACATATGAAATTATCGACAAAACAATTAAAGATTATATTTCATTAGTAAACATGAAATATGTATGTAGTGTTAAAGATAAAGATGATAAAATGATCGCTTTTGGAATACTAGTACCATCAACTGCTAAAGCTCAAAAGAAATGTAATGGTCGAATGCTTAGAGGCATATTTAGATTGTTAAAAGCATTATATGGCAAGAATGAAACATTAGAAATGTTTTTAATTGGGATTACCAAAGAACATCAAAAGAAAGGTGTTCCAGCTATTATCATGAATCACATAATTAAAACATGTATTGAAAATGGTGTAAAGATTTGTGAGACAGGACCTGAATTAGAAACTAATGAAAGTATTCAAAGTATGTGGAAAACTTTTGATACAAGAAACCACAAACGCCGTCGTTGTTGGATAAAAGAAATTAACAATTAAAATTATTATACGCATAACATTTTGAAAAATTATTAAGTTATGATATAATAAGTACGATTTAAATAGAAAGGAACATATATATGGACCATCAAGTACAATTAACAGAACAAGAACAAATTAGACGTAATAAAATGGAAGAGTTACGTCAAAAAGGAATTGATCCATTTGGATCACGTTATGAAAGAACAGAAAATTCTAAATCTTTAAAAGAAAAGTATGCAGCTTATTCAAAAGAAGAACTTCATGAATTAAATAAGACAGCTAAAGTTGCTGGACGTATCATGACTAAAAGATGTAAAGGTAAAGTTGGATTTATGCATATCCAAGATAAATTTGGCCAACTTCAAATCTATTTACGTTTTGATACATTAGGTGAAGAAGAATATGCATTATTCAAAGTTGCAGATATCGGTGATATCGTTGGTATTGAAGGTGAAGTAATGCGTACAGATATGGGAGAACTTACTGTTAAAGCTCTTCATTATACTCATCTTTCAAAAGCGTTAAGACCTCTTCCAGAAAAATTCCATGGTCTTCAAGATAAAGAAGAAGCAAGACGACGTCGTTATGTAGATTTAATTATGAACGAAGAAGCTAGAAGAATTGCCTTTGCAAGACCTAGAATTATTCGTGGTATTCAAAATTATTTAGATTCAAAAGGTTATGTTGAAGTTGAAACACCGGTATTAAATCCTATTTTAGGTGGTGCTTCTGCTCGTCCATTCGTAACTCATCACAATACTTTAGATATGGAATTCTATCTAAGAATTGCAACTGAACTTCATTTAAAACGTTTAATCGTTGGTGGTATGGAAGCAGTTTATGAAATCGGTAGATTATTTAGAAACGAAGGTATGGACGCAACACATAATCCTGAATTTACAACAGTTGAAGCATATCTTGCTTATGGTGATTTATCAGATATGATGGAACTTGTTGAAGGTGTTATTGTAAAACTTGCTACTGAAGTTAGCGGTAAAACTGATTTCGTTTGGAACGGATGTGAAATCTCACTTAAAGCACCATTCAAAAGAGTTCATATGGTAGATGCAATTAAAGAAGTTACTGGCATTGATTTTTGGAACATTACTGATTTAGATGTTGCATTAAATCTTGCTAAGGAACATGAAATTGAAGTACCTGCTCACCAAAAATCTATTGGTCATATTATTAATTTATTCTTTGAAAAGTATGTTGAAGAAACTTTAATTCAACCAACTATTCTTTATGGACATCCAATTGAAATTAGTCCACTTACTAAGAAAAATCCAGAAGATCCAAGATTCACAGATCGTTTTGAACTTTTCATTGGTAAAAAAGAATTCGCAAATGCATATACTGAGTTAAATGATCCAATTGATCAAAAAGAAAGATTTATTGAACAATTAAAAGAACGTGAACTTGGTAACGATGAAGCTAATGATATGGATAATGATTTCGTAGAAGCATTAGAATATGGTATGCCTCCAACAGGTGGTATCGGAATTGGTATTGACCGCTTAGTAATGTTATTAACTGAAACAGATACTATCCGTGATGTTATCTTATTCCCACACATGAGAACTAGAAACTAAGAGTTAAACTCTTAGTTTTTTTTCATAAATTAACCTTTTAAGTAATATATATTAGTGAGGTGCTTTATGGAAATTAAACAAAATCATGAACTAAAATTAGAAAACAGAAATAAACTTTCAATAACAGGCATTAGTAAAATAGAAAGTTTAAATAGTGAAGAATTTTTAATTCAAACAAGTTTAGGATTATTACATGTAATTGGTGATAATTTAGTTATGCAACAACTTGATATAGATAAAGGAAACATTTGGATCGAAGGTAATGTTAATAGCGTTGAATATATATCTGAATCAAAAGATAAAAAACAAAAAACAAGTTTTATGGGAAAACTATTTAAATGATAGTATATAATATCTTTGAAGAGGTAAGAATAATAATATATCTTTTTGTATTCGGGATATACATAAGTACAAGTTATGATGTATTAGGACTCTTTAAAACAAAAAAGAAAATATGGAATATATTAACAACTATAATTGGGTGCTTTATTATTATTGGTATAAGTAATGTTTTTGTGTATAAGTTAAAAGAAGGATTTGTTCCACAGTATGGATTGCTAATTATTATTGGTGGACTAGTTGTTTACTATCTATTACTAAGAAAGAAATTTGTAAAATTAATTGATCAAATCAGACAAAAAAGTCGTAAAATGATAATGAAAATAATGGTTATTTTTAAACCATTTAAGATATTTAAAACAACTTTTTTGCTAATAAAACAAAAAGTTAAAAAGTTATATATCAAAACGCTTTACAAAAAGAAAGAAATGTAGTACAATATTAGAGCAAACCCTATGGAGGGGTAGCGAAGTGGCTAAACGCGGTGGACTGTAAATCCACTCTCTCCGAGTTCGATGGTTCGAATCCGTCCCCCTCCACCATTTTTATTTTATAGGCCATTAGCCAAGCGGTAAGGCAACGGACTTTGACTCCGT
>CAJGDR010000025.1 GCA_904502205.1 uncultured Bacilli bacterium | reverse complement strand
CATTTATGGACCGTTCAATCTTAGAAGGTAATCCACTTGCTGTTATCGAAGGTATGGCAATTGCTGGTTATGCAATCGGTGCTCAAAATGGTTATTTCTATGTTCGTGCTGAATATCCAATTGCAGTTGACCGTTTAAGAACTGCGATCAAACAAGCTAGAGAATTAGGATTACTTGGTGAAAATATTTTAGGAACTGGATTCAGTTTCAATGTTCATATTCGTTTAGGTGCTGGTGCATTCGTTTGTGGTGAAGAAACAGCATTATTAAACTCAATTGAAGGTCAACGTGGTATGCCACGTCCTCGTCCACCATTCCCAGCTGTTAAAGGTTTATGGGGACAACCAACAATTATCAACAACGTTGAAACTTTAGCATGTGTTCCATTCATTTTAAGAAAAGGTGCTGAAGAATTTGCATCTGTAGGTACTGATAGATCAAAAGGTACTAAAGTATTCGCTCTTGGTGGTAAAGTTAATAACGTAGGTTTAGTTGAAATTCCAATGGGTACAACTTTACGTGAATTAATTTACGATATCGGTGGAGGAATTCCAAACGGTAAAGAATTTAAAGCTATCCAAACTGGTGGTCCATCAGGTGGATGTTTAACTGCAAAAGATTTAGATACTCCAATTGATTACGATAACTTAGTAGCACTTGGCTCTATGATGGGTTCAGGTGGAGCTATCGTTATGGATGAAGATAACTGTATGGTTGACGTTGCTAAATTCTATATGGAATTTATTTGTGATGAATCATGTGGTAAATGTTCACCATGTCGTATCGGTACTAAACGTATGTTAGAAATCTTAGAAAAGATTACTGTAGGTAAAGGTACAATGGAAGATTTAGCTGAACTTGAAGAATTATCTCAAACAGTACAAGCTAACTCACTTTGTGGTTTAGGTCAAACTGCTGCTAACCCAGTTGTATCTACAATGAAACAATTCAGAAATGAATATATTGCTCATATCGTTGACAAAACTTGTCCAGCTCATATTTGTAAGAAATTAACTCAATATTATGTAGTTCCAGAACTTTGTAAGAAATGTTCATTATGTGCTCGTAACTGTCCAGTAGGAGCTATTTCAGGAACTCCTGGTAAAGAAGTTTATGTTATCGATCAATCTAAATGTATTAAATGCGGTCTATGTGAATCAGCATGTAGATTCAAAGCAATTATTAAAAAATAATAAGGGAGGATTCATAATATGGCATTAGTAAATATTAAAATTGAAGGTCAATCTTACCAAGTGGAAGAAGGCTTAACAATTCTTGAAGCTGCAAGAGAATGTGGTTATGAAATTCCATCTCTTTGCGCTTTCAATCATGGTGAATGTAGTTTAGCATCATGTCGTGTATGTTTAGTTGAAGTTACAGGTGCAAGAGGACTTGTTGCATCTTGTGTATATCCTGTATCAGAAGGAATGGAAATCAAAATTTCTACTCCAAAAGCAACAGCTGCTCGTCGTGCAAGTGTTGAATTACTACTTTCTAACCATAATCAAAACTGTCAACAATGTGACAAAAACGGTCACTGTGAATTATTATACGTAGCACAAATCACAGGTGCAAGAGAAGGTAAATTCCAAGGTGCTAAAACACCAGTTACAATTGATCAATTAACTCCATCAATTATTCGTGATACTTCAAAATGTATTCTTTGTGGTAGATGTGTTGCAAGATGCGTATCTGCTCATGGAACTGGTATTTTAGGATTTGAAAAACGTGGTTTCAATACTATCGTTTCTCCAGCTGAAAATCGTTCATTTGCTGAAAGTCCATGTATCTTATGTGGTCAATGTGTTAACGTTTGTCCAACAGGTGCATTAATGGAAAAATCAGAAATTAGCTTAATTGATGAAGCTAAAAAAGCTGGTAAATATTTAGTTGTTCAAACAGCTCCTGCTGTTCGTGCAGCTTTAGGTGAAGAATTCGGTATGAAAATCGGTACACCTGTAACTGGTAAAATGGTTGCAGCTTTAAAGAGACTTGGATTCGATAAAGTATATGATACTAACTTCGCTGCTGACTTAACTATTATGGAAGAAGCAACTGAATTATTATCAAGAATCGAAAACAATGGTGTTCTTCCAATGATTACATCTTGTTCACCAGGATGGGTAAATTATGCTGAATACTATTATGGAGATCAATTAGATCACTTATCAAGTTGTAAATCTCCACACCAAATGCAAGGTGCAATTATCAAATCATACTTTGCTGAAAAACAAGGAATCGATCCAAAAGATATTTATGTAGTATCTATCATGCCTTGTACAGCAAAAAAATATGAAAAAGAACGTCCAGAAATGGAAAATGAAGGTCTTAGAGATGTAGATGCAGTTTTAACTACTCGTGAACTTGCAAAACTTATCAAACGTTCAGGTATTAACTTTAATAAACTTCCTGATGAAGAATTTGACCAAGACATCATGGGTGAATACTCAGGTGCTGGTGTAATCTTCGGTGCTACTGGTGGTGTAATGGAAGCAGCTTTAAGAACTGCATATTATGTACTTACTGGTAAAGAACACGAAGCTATCAAATTTGAAGCTGTTCGTGGTATGGAAGGCTTAAAAGAAGCTAGTCTTGAAATCGCTGGTAAAGAATTAAAAGTTGCAGTTGCTAGTGGAATGAAAAATGCTAAAGTATTATTAGACCAAATCCGTGAAGGTAATAGCCCTTATACATTCATTGAAATCATGGGTTGTCCTGGTGGATGTGTAAACGGTGGTGGTCAACCATTTGTTAAACCAATGTTCTTACCAAACGAAGATACTAATATTTTAGATACTTATAGAGAAAAACGTGCACAAGCTTTATATTCAGAAGATGAACGTCAAGCTTTACGTCAATCTCACAACAATACACAAGTTCAAGCTTTATATAAAGAATTCTTAGGTAAACCAAATTCTCATAAAGCTCATGAATTATTACATACTACATATTCAGCAAAAGTTCGTTTTGTTAAAAAAGAACAATAGTAAAATTAAGGGTCAGTTATAAACTGACCCTGTTTTTATTTAAAAATTCATCCTAATCTATAAAATTTAATAACATAAATTATATATATTCGTTGTACAAATTTAGAGTTAAATGATATAATACTAATAGGTGATATGTAAAAGGAGAGATTATGAAATACTATTTATATAACCCACTATCTAAAAATAAAGCAAGACCTGAATTTTTAGATAACTTAGATCCTGTTACATCAGAAGTAATTGAAACAGATGTTTTTAATCACAAAGACTTTGTTTTATCTTTAAAAGAAGAAGATGAAATTGTATTAGTTGGTGGTGATGGAACTGTCAATTATTTTGTAAACGCAATAGATGGCATCGAACTTAAAAACAATGTTTATTTAAGAACTAATGGTCACGCAAATGATTTTATTAATGATATTAAAAACTATAGTGATGAAGTTTTATTAAATCCATATATTAAAGATTTACCAAAAGTAGAAGTTAAAGAACTTGATAAATACTTTATTAATGGTATTGGTTTTGGACTTGATGGATATTGTTGTTTAATGGAAGATAAACTTAAAAAAGAAAATAAAAAAGTTGATTATAAAAAAATTGGAAAACGCGGGATTTTAAAAACAAAACCTTTTAAAGCAACAATTACTGTTGATGGTAAAACATATGTTCATTCTAATGTTTGGTTTGCTTCTTGTATGAAAGGACGATATAACGGAAGTGGTATGATGCTTACACCTTTACAAGATAGAACAACAAATGATGTATCCCTTATAGTATTCGAAGCTAAATCAAAATTTAAAGCTTTAAGTTTATTTTCAAAAATATTTAAAAATTGTCATTTAAATTATGAAAATAATTTTATTGTTTATACTGGTAAAAATATCGAAGTAACATCTGATAAACCACTTACACTTCATATTGATGGTGAAAAAGTAATTGATGTAACTACATACAAAACAACATTAAAATAAGAGTTTACAAATAGAATATCTATTTGTAAACTTTTTTATTAAAATGTAATTAATTTTAGTTTATTTGTAAATATTATAAAAAATTAATTTGTTTATGGTATAATAAGTTTATGAAAGGAGTGACATTATGTCTTACGCAAATATTATTATTGATAACCCATCATCACAAGTAGATTATCAGTTTGACTATATCATTCCTGATAATATGATTGTTTCTAAAGGTATGAGAGTAAAAGTACCATTTGGTATGGGTAATCGTCCTACTTTAGGTATTGTTTTAGATATTAGTGACAAAACAGAATTTTTAGGTGAAATTAAGCCTATTTTGGAAGTTTTAGATGAAACACCAATTCTTACCAATGTTCAAATTGAACTTGCTAAAATGATTAAATTAGAAACAATTAGTCCAATGTCAAGAATCTTAAATTTGATGATTCCAGAAGGTTTAAGACTAAAGACTTTTAAATATTATGAAGTAATAAACGGATCAAACTTAGATGCTAATTTATTAAATTTATTTAATGGTGAACAAATTGTTAAAGTAACACCTAAATTTAAAGATTATGAAAAACAAATAAAACTTGCTATTCAATCTGGCGATATAGTTATTAAGTATGATGCAGTAGAAAGAAAAAAACCAAAATGGATAAAAAAATATTCAGTTTATTATGATTTATTTGACCTACATTTAATGAGTCAAAAATCAAGTATGAGAAGAGATGTTCTAAATTTCTTAAAAGATTATTCTAAAGGATTAACATATGAAGATTTAGAAGTTTATCTTGGCGTTTCAAAGTATTTAATTACTAAAATGGTTAGTGAGGGATACTTAAAAGAATCATATGAAGCGTATTCAAGAACAAAAGAACAAATTATTGAATATAAAGTAAATGATATAAAAACATCTAGTATTGTTACAAGTTACATGAGTAAATATCTTGAATCAAACAAATTGTTATATATTCCGTCAAATAAAGATGAAGAACTAGAATTTCTTTTAAGAATTATCAATGATAATCTTAATAATAAATTAAATACTTTAATTTTGTGTAGTGATATTTTACAAAGTTATGAAATATCTTCAAAAATAAAAAAATTACTTAAAGTAAAAGTAGCTTGTTTAAATTCGAATGTTTCAGAATCTTTAATTTATGATTATTTTCATGAGTTAGATAAATATAGTGTATTTGTAACAACGCCTGCTTATAGCTTATGGAACTATCCAAATCTTAAAACAATTGTAATGTTAGACCAAGAATCTTCAAACTACAGAAACGATCAATCACCTCGATATGATCTAAACTTAGTTATGTTAGATTTAGTTAATTTATATAAAACTATTAATAACCAAGATATAAAGTTAGTCCTACATTCATTAGCACCACTTTTAAATACATATAAAGAAGCAATGCTTGGACATCTTAAATTAATATCAAATAAAACTGATGATGTTATTAAGTATGAAGTAGTAAATCTTACTACTTTATCAAAAGAATTTAAGTCAACTATTGTTAGTCCTGCACTTTATATGAAAATAAATGAAGCGCTAAAGAAAAAACAAAAAACAATTCTTATTTTAAATAATAAAGGTTACTCTACTAGTGTAACATGTAGAAGTTGTGGAAAAACATTAAAATGTTTAAGTTGTAATGTTCCTCTTCAATATCATAAAGAAAAACATGAATTATATTGTCCAGTATGTTATAGAAAACTTCAAGAAGTAAAACTTTGTCCAATTTGTAAAAATAATAAACTATCTTATGATGGCTTTGGTATGGAAAAGTTAGAAGAAGTTGTATTAAGTTTATTTGATAATGCAAAAGTTAAAGTTTTGAAAGAATCAAACTTTGATTCGTTAGAAGAAATAATCGATAACTTTAATCAAGATGAACTTGATATTTTAATTACAAGTGATACATTCTCAAGATCTGTTGATATCAAAGATTTAAGTGTTGTTGGAATTATTAATTTAGATGTTGTTTTAAATACACCATCATATGATGCTAATCATTTAGCTTATAGTATGTTACAACATGCTAAAAAGTTATTAAATAATGGTACATTAGTTATTCAAACATATGATGTAAAAAATATTGTTCTTAAAAACTTTATTTTAAATGATTTTGATGAATATTTTTATGAAGAATTAAAAGTAAGACAAGCACTAAAAGTTGAACCACTTTATGAAGTGAATAGAATACTTGTAAAAGGTGATTTCAAAGAAGTGTTTATTACAGCAAACAATATTAAGAAAACGATTCTTAATATTAATCCAAATATTTCAGTAATTGGACCAAGTTATAATTACAAAGAAAAGAAAGTCCAATTAATTGTAAAACATAAAGATCCAAATATTAAAAAGATCTATATGCATATATATGAAATGTTTCAAAAGAAAGAAACAATGGTTATTTTTGATCGTTATTCAAAATCCATTAGTTAGGAGATATTATGTTAAAAATTGTATTTATGGGAACACCAGAATTTAGCGTTCCAATTTTAGATGCGTTAAATAACACGTATGATGTTGTAGGTGTTGTTACTCAACCTGATAAAATGGTTGGAAGAAAAAAAGAACTTCAAAAAAGTCCAGTTAAAGTTTATGCAGAAAGTCATAATTTGAAAGTTTTTCAACCAGTTAAAATTAGAGAAGATTACGAAGAAATTCTAGCTTTAAATCCAGATTTAATTGTTACTGCAGCTTATGGTCAAATTGTAGGAATGAAACTATTAAATGCACCTAAATATAAAAGTATCAATGTTCATGGATCGCTTCTTCCTAAACACCGAGGTGGAGCACCAATTCAACGTGCTATAATGAATGGTGATAAAGTTACTGTTATTACGATTATGTATATGGCTAAAAAAATGGATGCCGGTGATATCTTAGCACAAAAAGAATTAGAAATTTTACCTACAGACACATCTACTACTTTATTTAAAAAAATGAGTTTGTTAGGTCGTGACTTATTAATGGAAACAATACCTAATTTAATTAGTGGAAATATTACGCCAATTAAACAAGTTGAAGAAGAAGCAACATTCTCTTTTAATATTGAAAGTCATGAAGAAGAAATAGATTTTACAAAAGAAGCAACTGTGATTGAAAGAACATTAAGAGGATTACTTGATGAACCAGGAATGTATTTCTACTTTAAAGGATTTAACGATCCAAATGATCGAATTAAAGTATACAATGCAAAAATTGGAATTTTATCACATAATAAAGAAGTAGGAACAATTGTTAGTGTCTCTAAGAAATTCTTTACAATGGCTTGTGGTAATAACACAACCCTTGATATTTATGAAGTACAACCAGTTGGTAAAAAGAAAATGCCATCATGTGATTTTATTAATGGTGGATTAAAGAAATATAGAAAAGAGTAAAAAAATGAAAGAAGTTAAATTATATTATTCAAGACAAGAAATGTTAGATATTAACAAACAAACCCTACTTGAGCGTGGTGTAAAAATTGAAGATATTGCTGATATCGCATATCAACAACAAGCTAAATATTCAGCAAACGTAAAATATTCTGATTGTATGGAAAGTGTTGAAAAAATTCTATCACTTCGTGATGTTTTTCACCTATTACAATTAGGAGTTGAAATTGATAGACTTACTGAAGAAGGAATGTTTAAAGGTCCAATTCAAGATATAATGCGTTATGATCTTGGAGTATTTGGTGTTGATGAAATTTTAGGAATTGATATTGCAAGATTATATGGCTCAATTGGTCAAACTAACTTTGGTGATATCGATGTTAATAAACCAGGTGTTGTTAACAGATTAAACGAAGAAGGTAAAGACTTAAAAGGAAGATGCCATACATTCTTAGATGATATTGTCGGTTCAATTGCAGCAGCAGCATCAACAAGAGTTGCTCAAATCATTAGTGAAGATAAAGCAAAAGATGAGTAGGTTTATATGGAAGAATTTGTAAAAAAGATTCAAGTAGGCGAAAAGTTTAAAGTAAAATTTGTTTCAATGACACACGATGGTAAAGGTGTTTGTAAAATTAATGGGATGTTAAAAAATGAAACATTTGCTGAAAACTTTCCAATCTTTGTAAATAATGCTGTTACTAATGAAGAAGGTATTGTTGAAATAACATCTTTAAAGAAAACATTAGGTAATGGTAAAATTATCAAACTTTTTAAAGACAAAACATCTAAATTTAGAACAGAACCAATGTGTCCTATATATGAAAATTGTGGTGGATGTCATTTAATGCATCTATCATATGAAGGACAACTTGCTTTCAAAAAAAGCATGGTTAAACAAACAATGGAAAAAATTGGTGGTTTTAAAGATTTAAAAGTTAAAAACGTAATTGCATCAACTCTTCAAGATAAATATCGTAACAAAGTTCAAATACCATTCGGAAGTAAAAACAACAAAACGGTTTGTGGATTTTATAAAAATGCATCTCACGATATTATTCCATTAGAATCTTGTTATATCCAAAGTGATGAAATGACAGAAATTGTTAAATTCATTAGAAACCTATGTAATGAATTTAAAATCAGAGGTTATAATGAAGAAAAACATACTGGTGATATTAGACACGTTTTAGTTAGAGAAAGTAAAAAAACAAACCAAATTATGGTTGTTTTAGTAACACTTAAAAAAGATATTAGAAACTTAGATGAATTTGTTAAAAAATTAGTTAATAGACATCCAAGCATTGTTTCTGTAATGCAAAACATTAACGATAAACAAACTAACGTAATTTTGGGTGAAGATACAATTAATCTTTATGGAAAAGATTATATTGAAGATATTTTGTTAGGATACACATTTAAAATCGGAACAACATCTTTCTACCAAGTAAACCCTAAAACAACAGAATTACTATATGCTAAAGCAATTGAAATGGCAAACTTTAAACCAACTGATAATATTATTGATGCTTATTGTGGAATTGGTACAATTGGTATTTGTGCATCTTCTAAAGTAAATCATGTTTATTCAGTTGAGATTGTTAAAGAAGCAATTAAAAATGCTAAAGAAAATGCTAAATTAAATAAAGTTAAAAATATTGAATTTGTTGTAGGAAAAAGTGAAGAACAAATTGTTAAATGGAAAAAAGCAGGACTTCAAATTGATGCGATCATTGTAGACCCACCAAGAAAAGGTTTAGATACTGTTTTAATGGATACTATTAATGAAATGGATATTAAGAAGATCTTATATATTTCATGTGATCCTGCAACGCTTGCAAGAGATTTAAAATATTTAACTAATTTAGGATATACTACAAACTTTGTACAACCTGTTGATATGTTCCCACATACTAATCATATCGAAAATATTACGGTTTTAGTTAAGTAAATATCAAGTACTGATATCTAAGACTTGATTAATCACGAAAAATAGTAAAAGACTTAAACAATGAAATTTTAGATAAAGCACTAGATATTCTAAAAAAATATTGGAACATAAAATAAGAGTGATATCATCACTCTTAGTACATAGACAATTTTAGTTATAGTCTTCGAGAACTTCTTTTGAAAGTTCTCTTTTTTATTATATTGATTAGTATAATGTGTTGTTTTCTTAACATGAAAAATAAGTATTTTTCTTGAGAGTTTATCAATCATATAAAAAAGTAGGAAGTCATAATATGAATAAACAATTTAATATAATTGTATTTAATGATGAAGATATATGTTTAGAAGTAATTTTGATAAAGAAAATGATACAGTGTGGTTAACTCAAAATGAGATGGCAATCCTATTTTGTGTTAATATGACAAGATTTGTTAGGCATATTGCAAATATTTATAAAGATGGCGAATTAGATAAATTTTCAACTAGTGTGGAAAATGCACAAGTTCGTTTAGAAGGAAATAGGGAAATTCAAAGAACTATTAAATATTATAATTTAGATATGATTATCTCAGTAGGTTATCGTGTGAATTCTAAAAAAGGGATTTTGTTTAGAAAATGGGCTAGTAATATTTTGAAGAAATATTTTGTAGAAGGATATGTTGTAAATGAAAAAAGATTATCTTATTTAGAAAAACAAATTAACTTAATATCTATTGCTTCAAGATTAGATGAAAAATTAATATCTGATGAAGGTAATAAAATCTTATCTGATTAAGTATTTGTTACAATAACAATATTAATTGCTGAAAGTAAACCTGAAGAAAAAGAAATAATAATAGATTTAATTATGAATTTTTTAACGATGTAATATCTTAAGATAAGTAAGATTAAGATGTCGAATATTATTTGTAAGATTCTTTATATAAAGTATTTTGCTTGTAATACTCAATATTTTTTGATAAAATTATAAGAGTGATGAATTTATAGAGGTAAATTAATATGAAATTTGAACCAATTATTCAATCTTTATTAGATACTGATTTATATAAATTTAATATGAATCAAGTTATGTTTCATAAACATACTGACTTAATTGGAGAATATGATTTTAAATGTCGTAATGAAGATGTTGTTTTCACTAAAGAAATGTTAGATGAAATTAACGAACAAATTGACTATTTATGTACATTAAAATTCACAAAACAAGAACTTGATTATTTACGTAGTATTCGTTTTATTAAAGATGACTATGTTGAATTTTTAAGACTTTGGCATCCATTAAGAGATTATGTTACAACATCATTAAGTGAAGATGGTGAACTTTTCATTAATGTGCGTGGACCTTTATTTAGTGCCATGCAATTTGAAATTTATTTATTAGAAATAGTTAATGAAGTTTATTTTAGATTTACATATAATTATGATGAATTAGTAAAATCTGCAAAAGAAAGATTAAACAATAAAATTGAAGATTTTAAAAAAGGTAAATATAATTTTAAATTCGCTGAATTTGGCTGTCGTAGAAGATTATCAAGAGAATGGCTTGATACGGCCGTTAAGACATTTCATGAATCTGGATATTGTGTTGGTACATCGAATGTCTATCTGGCTATGAAACATAATATTAAACCTATTGGAACATATGCACATGAATTTGTACAAATGTATCAAGGTATATCTAAAATACCACTTGCATATACAAACTATTATGCTATGAAAGACTGGTTTAATGAATATAATGGCGACAACGGAACAGCACTTACAGATACTTTAACAACAGATTTATTCTTACTTGATTTTGACTACTTACAAGCATCAACATATAGTGGTTTAAGACATGACTCTGGTGATCCATTTGTTTGGGGTGATAAAATTTTAGCTCACTACAAAAAATTAGGAATTGATGCTAAAACAAAAACACTATTATTTAGTGATAGTTTAAATTTTGATAAAGCAGAAGAAATTTATCAATATTTTAAAGATCGTTGTAAAGTTACATTTGGTATTGGAACTTATTGTTCTAACGACACATTTGCTGAACCATTAAATATTGTTATTAAATTACAATATGTTAATGGAAAACCAGTTGCGAAACTTTCAGATGTTGAAGGTAAAACAATGTGTAAAGACCAAGTATATTTAGATCACTTAAAAGAAAGTGTTAACTACCGAGTAAAGATTGAAGGTAAATAAAATTTGAATTAAAAGAGAACTTTTTTATAAGTTCTCTTTTTTATTTAATGAGATTAATTAGTATAATTTAAGTAGTAGTTAGTATTATATAAGACTAAAGTTTATATTATAATATACAAAAGATTGTAATTGAAAAAAATGGTTTTACTGAATAAAGATTTTGATATTATTGTTGAAATATGATATAATGTAATTATGAAAAGGAGGCATAAATTATGAAAAATTCGAAAACTTATGCAGTTATTGATTTAAAATCATTTTATGCATCCGTTGAATGTGTCGAAAGAAAACTTGATCCACTTACAACTAATTTATTAGTTGCTGATGGAGAAAGAACTGAAAAGACAATTTGTCTTGCTGTATCACCATCTTTAAAAGCATATGGCATTTCGGGTAGAGCAAGATTATTTGAGGCTAATCAAAGATTAAAAGAAGTTAATGAAGAAAGAAGAAAATTAGCTCCAAATAAACAATTAATTGGATCATCTTACAATGATTTAGAATTGAAAGAAAATAATTTATTAGCAGTTGATTACATTATGGCAACACCTAGAATGGCCTATTATATGAAATATAGTGCTGAAATTTACAATGTTTATTTAAAATATGTTGCACCTGAAGATATTCATGTTTATTCGATT
>CAJGDR010000024.1 GCA_904502205.1 uncultured Bacilli bacterium | reverse complement strand
ACAACTGGATCAGGAATTTCTTTAATAATCATATCAAGTAAAGGTTCCATACCATAAGTTTGTGTTTTAATATCTGGATCTAAACTACAAGTATTTTTAAAAGCAGATGTGTAAACTACTGAAAATTCTAATGCATCATCATCGGCACCTAGTTCAATAAATAAATCCAATACTTCATCAACCGCACGAAGAGGATCGGATGCTTCTCTATCGACTTTATTGACAACGACAATTGTTTTTAATTTGTGTTCTAATGCTTTCTTTAAAACGAATCTAGTTTGAGGCATTGTTCCTTCATAAGCATCTACTACTAAAAGTACACCATCTACCATCCCCATAATTCTTTCAACCTCTCCTGAGAAATCCGCATGGCCTGGTGTATCTAAAATATTAATACGATAATCTTTATAATTAACCGCAGTGTTTTTAGCAAGAATTGTAATCCCACGTTCTTTTTCTAAATCATTAGAGTCCATTGCACGTGTTGTGCGTTGTTCATTATCTCTAAATGTCGAAGATGATTGAAGTAATGTATCAACTAAAGTTGTTTTGCCATGGTCAACATGTGCAATAATAGCAATATTTTTGATCTTCATAAGCGCCTCCAATAACTTAATTATTATACAAAATTATTACCATTTTGTCAAAATATAAAACCTAATAAAAAAAGATTCTGTAAAACAGAATCTTTAATTATTACTAATAAATCTTTGTAAGAATAATTTAGTTCTTTCACTTTTTGGCTTTTCAAAGATATCTTCAGGTGTACCTTCTTCACAAATAACACCATCATCCATAAATACAACGCGGTCACTTATTTCTTGTGCGAAAGCCATTTCATGTGTTACAATTACCAAAGTCATTCCATCGTTTGTTAAACTCTTAATAACATCAAGTACTTCTCCAACCATTTCCGGATCTAGTGCAGATGTTGGTTCATCAAATAACATAATTTTAGGATTCATACAAAGAGCTCTAGCAATTGCAACTCTTTGTTTTTGACCACCTGATAAGCTTAAAGTATTACTATAAATAAAGTCTTGCATACCAACTTTTGTTAAATAGTCAATAGCAATTTTTTTCGCTTCTTCTTTTGTTCTTTTTAAAACTTTGATTTGAGCAATCATACAATTTTTTAAAACATTCATATTTTCAAATAAATTGAACGATTGAAATACCATTCCAATATCTTTTCGAACATTATCAATATTAATATTTCTTTCATTAATATTAACACCATCAACAATAATATCACCACTATTTGGTGTTTCTAAAAGATTAATACATCTAAGTAAAGTTGATTTTCCTGATCCACTTGAACCAATAATTGAGACGATTTCACCTTTCTTAATATTTAATGAAACACCTTTTAAAACTTCCAAATTATCAAAATTTTTATGTAAATTTTTAATTTCAATCATACATCATAACTCCTAATTACAACTTGGAAGTGGTTTATTATCCAAATTCATTTTCTTTTCTATTACGCCTAGTAATTTTGAAATACCAAGTGTTAAGCATAAATAAATTATTGCTGCGATATAAATACCATCATTGCTAAATGTTTTACCATTAATATACCCAATAATATAGAATAAATCCATTACTTGAATTACATTAAGTACTGATGTATCTTTAATATTAATAATAAACTCATTACAAATTGAAGGTAGTGAATTCTTAATCGCTTGAGGTAACACTACAAATAACATTGCTTTGGTTCTACTCATTCCAAGACTTCTTGCAGCTTCCATTTGACCTTTATTTAATGATTCAATTCCACCTCTTAATACTTCAGTTAAATATGCTGTTGTATTTAAAGTAACCGTAATAAATGCTGCAACTTCAATTGACAATATGTTATTAATTACATCAATATCAACATTAAAACTAGTTGAAATTATAACCGGCAAGATATAAAAGATAATCATTGCTTGAACCATCATTGGTGTACCACGGAAGATTGTTACGTAAAACTTAACAAAACCAATTCCAATTTTCTTTAAGAATGCAACAAATTCACTATCGTTTTCTTTAATTTCTAAAGTTCTAAGAGCGATAAATACTAATGCAATAATTAATCCGACAACTGTACCTGCTAAACTTAACCAAATTGTTGTCCAAATACCCATTAAGATATCTTTATGATATTTAATTAAAATATAGTTAAGTCTTACATGAAGTGCTGATGTATTATCTGGTCTTATTGTTAATGTTAATGCATATTTAAATGAATGATACATTGTTAAAACAACGACATCAAATAATACAATAAATAAAAATAAATAACTACTTAGATAAATTATTCGATTTACTTTTTGACTAATTTTTGTTTTTAAAATAGTTAAACTTAAAATCTTTCCAATTAGTAATATTGAACATATAAATAAAATGATATAACTTACAACATTACTTTTTAATAATCGGAAATTATTTAAGTTATTAAATAGTAAAGAATATAAACAATAAATAATTGCAATTGATAGATTTAAGATTGACAGGACATTTTCAAATCTATTTTTTTTATTTAAAAGCTTTTTCATTTTAGTTATTTCTTTCTATTGCAGCTTTCATTATGTCACTGCGTTCAGCATCTGTTATTGATGATAAAATATTGCTGATTTTTGAATTTAAATCGCTATTACCTTTTTTAACAGCAATTGCTACTTCAATATCTTTATCATTTACATTAAAGCCTGATGTTAGTTTAATATAAGTTAAATTAGGATTTGTTTTAACAATTCCCATTGCAACTGGTTCTTCTAAAATAGTAATATCAGATTTAGCTGAATTAATATTCATAATAATCGCAGGAACATCACTAATTGGAGTCATATGATTTACACCAACTAATTGATCAATTAATGAATCATATAAAGTATTAGTTTGACCTACAACTTTAGCACCAGCAAAATCATTTAATGTTTTACCATTAACATATTTAGAATTTTTACTCATTACTAAAACGTGTGTAGATTTATAATAACAACTAGTAAAATCAACACTTAATCTTCTTTCTTCAGTATCACTCATACCAGCGATAATTGCATCGATTTGACCACTTTCTAGTGCAGCAATTAATCCGTCCCAACTAATTGCTTTAATTACTAAACGATAGTTTAAGCTATCAGCAATTCTTTTAGCGATTTGTACGTCATATCCATCAGCATATAATTTTGTTCCATCAATTGGATAATTAGTATCTGTTTTTGTACTTTCAGTCCAGTTAAATGGAGCATAGTCACATTCCATACCAACTGTTAATGTTGGACGATCATCTTTTGGTTCTTTATTACAAGAACAAACACATAATAAAGAAACCATAATAAATAATAAACTTAATAATTTTTTCATATTTTCCTCCTAAATAAACAAAAAAAGCGTTCTAGACGCTCTTCATTCATATAGATGATTAGCGCCACTACTAATAATTAGTAGGAGTGTTATTGGTATTTCCAATAACCCCATATAATATTTATGCCTAAATATTATATTCGGCGATAGTTACCTTTCATTATACCTCAAACGTATGCCTACTAAGTATAATTACTCTGATATATCGCTACCTCTATCTAAAAAACTTTTTTACTTATCTATTATACTAAATATTATGTAATTATGCAAATTATATGCAAAACAAAAAAAGATACTCAAGGGGAAATCTTGAGTATCTATTTAACTTCACTAATTTTTTGACCGATTAGTTTACTTGGATTTAATTTCTTACCACTTTTTTGAACTTTTAAGAAAACATGATTACCTGCTTCTTGATCAATTTGTGTTGTTCCGCTAGTTCCAAGTTTTGTTCCTTGTTCAACTTCTAATCCAACACTAACTTCAACATTTTGTAAGCCATAATAATATGTTTTAATATCATGATCATGTTCGATTACAACATATGTTCCATATAGTGGATTATCTTTTATTTCTACAACTTTTCCACTAAGTACTGCTAATACATCAAATGTTTGATTGTCTTTACTTGCGTATGCCACACCATCACTTGTACGAAATGTAGTACCATACTTAATTAAAGATTTTTCTTGATCACTTGCTGATGCAGTTTTATCATAAAACATTCTTGTAACTGTATAATCTAGATCTTTAGAAAATGGTAATGTAATCACTTCTTCGACATCATTACTTACTGGTTCATCAACAGAATCATCTGGTGTATTATCAATAACTGGTGTTTCAGTATTTGGTTTAGAACTTGCACCTGCGATGATTAATGCAACTAGAACAAAAGCTAAAATGCCGACAAACAAAATAAATTGAAATTTGTTTTTTCCAATTTTTTTAACAAGCTTTTTCATTTCATCACCTCATGTTTATTATGAGATGATTTTTAAAAATTATACAATTTTATTAAATAATTATAATAATATAATAATTAATTCAAATACTTTAAAAATCGCAGTTGCAAGTAAATATCCACCAATAAGTGATAAAGCAATACTTGCTACTAAAATTGTTCTTGTTTTACCTTTTTTAAATAGTTTATCAAAATTACTATCTGCGATAAATTTAAATGTTAATAAAAATCCCGCACATAATAAAATTAAATAAATAACATTTAGCATATAACACCTATTTAAAGATTTTAATTACATCGTTAAATGCTACAAATACAAATAGTAACATTAATAACATAAAGCCAATTGTATGAATAATGTTTTCAACTTTTGGATTAGTTTTACGTCTTGTTACAGCTTCATAGCCAAGGAAAGCAAGTCTACCACCATCAAGTGCAGGAAGTGGAATAATATTCATTAAACCGATATTAACACTTAAGATAGCCATCCAATTGAATACACTTAAAGCTCCTTGTGAAACAATTGAAACTGTTGCTGATGCGATTCCAACTGGACCACTTAAATCAGTAATACCAAGTCCACTATTTTTCTTAAATAATGCACCTAAAGTTTTAAAAATTACTGTACAACTTGTTCCAATTTCTTTAAATGGTTCAATAATTAATCGACCAACATTTCTTGTTACTGTTGGTGAAATATATAATTGAACTTTACAAACATCAACATTATTATCATCAAAGATTTTCTTTGTATAAGTTTTAATTTTATTTAAAGTTATTGTTTCTGCACCACGTTTAACAACAAATGTAAATTCATTATTAAGTGATCCATCACCAGTATTAAAGTATCTTAAGAAATCTGCACGATTTAAGAATTCATATCCATTACAAGAAATAATTTCATCACCTGGTCTTAATCCTGCAATGTATGACATTGTATCTTCATTTTTTGATAAATATTCATCAACAACTAAAGAATTTGATCCATCTTGAACAAAGTTTACTTGAACAGATTGAACAAATACATATGGTTTAACTAATGTTGATTTAATATTACCATCTGTATCTTTGTATACAACATTTACAAGTCCTGTAAATTCTTCACCGTTAGCAAGTTTATCAAGTGATGAAGATATATCATCCCATTTTTCATAAAACATATCAGTTGTTAAGTTATCAACATCTCCAACATAAAGTATTTCATAACCATCACGAATACCAGCATTATATGATGGAGTATTTTCTAACATCCCACTAACTTCTGTCGATTTATAATTTGCATAGCCAGTTACGATTCCCATAAAGAAGAATACAAAGAATGCTAATACAAAATTCATAAATGGTCCTGCAAATATTGTTAAGAATCTTTGTAATATTTTTTTATTAACAAATAAACGATTATAAGGTGCAATTTGTACTACTTGTTTTTTAGAATAACGCACGTTACATGTACGACTTATATTATATCTAACAGACTCATCATTTATTTTTAAAGTAATATAAAGTTCACCATCATTAGCTTCTTTTGTTCCTACTAAATCATATTTTTCGATTTCAAAAGCACCTTCAGTTGGTTCTTTAAAAGCTTCGATTTCATAAACTAAATCATTTTCTAAATGAACTTTTGCATATTTATAATCAGTTAACGGATTAAGTTCAACCTCTTCACCCGCCATCGATACAAATCCCCCAATTGGAATTGCTCTAATTGAATAACATGTTTCACCAATCTTTTTTTGCCAGATAAGTGGTCCCATTCCTATAGAGAATTCATAACAAAGAATTCCCGCTTTTTTCGCGAAAAAGAAATGTCCACCTTCATGTACTAAGACAATCACACCAAGTATTAAAATAAATACTATTATGCCTAAGACAACTTGCCAAAACATTTTTCTACCTCCTTAAGTATAATTTTTTGTACATATTCGATATTTTTTAAATTAAATTTTAAATATTCAAATTTATTACCAAATTCCTTAACAATCTTTTCTAACACTCTATAAATATCAGTATATAATATTTGATTATTTAAAAATAATTCTACTAAGTAATCATTACATGTTGTAATAATTGTTCCAAGAAATCTTGGATTTTCGATAATCATTTGACCATATTTAATAACTGGATATCTAAACTCATCAATTGTTGTTAAATCAAATTCGTTAACAAACAATTCATATGATAAAGCTACTTCTTTTGATTCATTATAATCTTTTAAGTTTGGATATTCCATAGCGTATTTAATTGGTAAATGCATATCATTATTTGAAGTGTGATAAATAACTTCACCACTTTTTAATTTTATTGCTGCATGTATTTTACTACTTCGATCAATCAATGCTTCAATCTTAGTTATTCCAAATAAATATTTAGCCTCAACTAATTCAAATACTTTATTCATCATTGTTGCACTATCAATAGTGATTTTACTACCCATTTGCCAATTTGGATGTTTTAAAGCATCACTTGGTGTTACTTGATTTAATCTTTCGATTGGATAATCTCTTAATGCTCCACCACTTGCAGTAATATATAAAGTGTCAATATCATGATAATTAATTTTGGAAATTAATTGATAAAGCGCAGAATGTTCACTATCAATCGGAATTAAAATACCAAATGATTTTTCTAATTCTTCTTTGACTATTGAACCTGCCATTACTAAACTTTCTTTATTAGCAAGTAATAATATTTTATCTTTTTTGATAGCTTCGATTGTAGGTTTTAAACCAACTCTACCAACTAAAGCATTTATTACCATTTGATTGCTGCATTTAAAATTAATAACATCTAGTAAATTTTTACTTACTTTTGTTTTCTTATTTTGTTTTCTAAGATATTTTTTGATTTCTAAATATTCTTTTACAAATGGTGTAACCACAAGTTTAGGTGAAAATTCATTAATAATTTCAATTGCTTTATTAATATTATGTCCAAAACTAAATGAACTTAACTCGTAATTTTCTTTATTTTCACGAATAATATCTAAAACTTGTGTACCAATTGATCCAGTTCCACCTAATAAACAAATACTTTTCATATTACACCAACGTAATCATTAAAGCGTATAATAAAGCACCTGTAAAGATCAAACTATCAAAACGGTCCATTACTCCACCATGACCTGGGAATAAATTACCATAATCTTTAATACCATAATATCTTTTTAATTTTGAAGCGACTAAATCACCAATTTCAGTAGAAATTGTAAGTACGATCGTCATGAATAATACAACAAGCCATTCGTATTTAAAATTAAAACTAAAAATTGAATAGTCAACAAAATATTTATTAACAATTAAATAGTAACAAACACCAACTAAAGTTCCAATAGCGATACCTCCAATAGCACCTTCAATTGATTTTTTAGGTGAAATCGAAGGACATAGTTTGTGTTTACCAATCGTACATCCAATAGCGTACGCTCCAATGTCCGTAAAAATAACCGTTAATAATAAATAACCAAATAAATAAAAACCTTGATTAAAAATATCATCATGACCGATTAATCTTAGATTTAAAGTCATTCCAAATAATAATCCACTATAAATAAAAACAAATATTAAGTTGATTACACTTTTAACACTAAATTTTGGTCTAAATACACCTAGTGCTAAAAATGCTAAAACAGTTAATATAATAAGTGGAACTACCATAATTGCTTCAAATTTAAAACACAAGATAAGTATTGTATTATAAAGCGGTACAATCCACTTTAATTTTTTAAAAACCGGTTCTTCAGTTTCCATCATTTTTAGTAGTTCAAATCCTGCTACATAACTTAATACCATTCCTAAAGCTGTAAAGTACCATCCACCAAGAATTAGTAAAGGTACTAAAACAACAATCATAACAAGAGCCGTTAATGTTCTTTTCAGCATAAATTCTCCTAAATTTTTCCAAAACGTCGGTTACGTTTTTCATATTCTTGTAATGCTTTATAAAGTTCTGTTTTATTAAATGCTGGCCAAAATGTTTTTGGAAAATAAAGTTCAGCATATGATGCTTGATAAAGCATATAATTACTTAATCTTTGTTCACCACTTGTTCTAATTAATAAATCAATTGGTGGAGCGGGATAAGTATATAAACATTTTTCAAAGTTTTCTTTGGTAAAAGCTAACTTTCTCTTTTTCATTTCATAAGTTGCGTTAATTATTTCTAATTGACTACTGTAATTAAAAGCAATCATTAAAGTAAAACGATTTTCAATAAATGCACTATTATTAATTTTTGTAATAACATCATAAACTTTACTTGGTAAATTAGTTTTTTCACCAACAATACGAATATTAAAATCTAACTTTGCTAAATTTTCTTCGTAATGCTTAAACTCATTATAAGCTTTATCAATTAGATAATTAACCTCTTCAATTGGTCTTGACCAGTTTTCTACACTAAATGCATAAACACTCATAAAAGGTATTCCTAATTCTTTAACAAGTTTAGTAATATTTTTTAAAGTTTTAACCCCTTTTTCATGACCAATAGTTCTAACAAATCCACGTTTTTTAGCCCATCTACCATTACCATCTAAAATAAATGCAATATGTTTTGGTAAGTTTTGAAAAGGAATTACAATTTTTTCTTGATTTTCCATATTTTTCACCTATTAAATATTATACAACATTTTATGTTTTATTGCAATTAAAAAATGCATTATTTAAAGTATTAATAATTTGCATTAAATTTATTTTTTTATTATAATATATTTATATAAAGAATAGAGGTATTATATATGAAAAATAAGAAAACATTAGTCGTTGCTCACCGCGGTGCGAAAGGTCTTGTTCAGTTTGAAAATTCGATTCAAGCTTTTAATAAAGCTGTGGAAGTAGGAAGTGAAATAATTGAAACAGATATTCGTAAAACAAAAGATAATTACATTATTATCAATCACGATCCTACAATCAAAGGTTTATTGATTAAAGATCATACTTATGAAGAACTAAACAAAGTAACTGAAGAAATGGGTTTTCATTTATTAACTTTAGATGAAGCTTTAGGTTTATACAAAGATTTAATTACTTTTGATATTGAACTTAAAGAAGTTGGTTATGAACAAGAAATCTTAGATATTATTTTTAAACATTTAAAAGTTGATGAATTTTATTTAAGATCATTCCATGATCAAGCAATCAAAAATGTTAAAGCATTATGTAAAGATGCATATTGTTATTTATTAGTTGGTCGTGGTAATATTTCATTTAAAGAACGTTTAACAGAAATCTTCCCATACAAAAGAATGAAGAAATGTCATGCTGATGGCATATCACCACTATATAAAATTATGAAATGTGGATTTGTAAAAAGAATGCATTTTAGAAATATCAAAGTATCAGTTTGGACAGTTAATGATGAAAAATTAATGCGAAAACTTTGTAAAAAAGGTGTTGATTCAATTGTTACTAATTATCCTGATTTATGTTTAAAAGTGCGAAATCAGCTTCAAAAATAACTAAATATTTAAAAAGAAAAGACATTCAGTAACTGAATGTCTTTTTTAAAACTAATTATTTTGTTCTAACTTTTCTTTCTTAATTAAGTGTTTTAAAACATGATATGCCACGATCAAACCAATTAAAACACAAGCCCAGAAAATTAAAGTCCAAGGTATTCCACCTTTATTAAAATTATTAAATACAACTAGTGCACCAATCATACAAATCGTTCCAATTGATCGACAGATTAAATTACTTACAAAAAAGAATCCATAATCAATTCTAACTGAACCTGCTACTAAACATAACAAGTCATCTGGGAATAGTGGGAAAAGAACAGTTGCAGCATAAGCCCATTTACCACCACGATTAAATACATCACTCCACTTGTCATATTCTTCTTCAGTACCAGCACACCACATAACTGCTTTTTTACCAAGTTTAGCACCAGCCCAATATGCAACACTAGCACCTGCCATATAAGCACTAATAATAACAGCTAATAAGATCCATAAGTCACTAGTGCCAAAAACTTTTAAACCAAGGCTTGTTTCAATAATATGAATGTTTACAGCAGCATTTAAAACGATATAAGCAGGTATTGGAATAATACATACTTGAATAAACATAATTAACCAAAAAGCTACCCAAATCATCCATTTATTATCTAAATGTTCAATCCAATGTTGAATTGAGCTACTTACTTGTGGAAACGCAAATAAAACTTCAAAAGCTGTCATAAATAATACAGCGATAAACATAACATCAATAATTTTAATAACTTGTTGCTTATTCATAAATCACCATTTTAATATTTAAATTTGATATTATTTATGTTATAATAGGAAATTTTCAACTATTAATTTTTCCTTTCTTTTTATTTATTACTTAATATTTCTTATATTATATAGTATATCATACTTAACTAAAAAATGCAAGATTTATGACATTTTCTTATAAATATTATATAATAGTTATAGAGGTGATTTAATGAAGAAAGTCGCACTAAAAATTGGTGGTATGAGCTGTAGTGCTTGTTCTAATGGACTTGAAAAACACCTGAACAAACAACCAGGAATTATTCAAGCGTCCGTCAATTTAGTTTTACAAAATGCTACTATAGAATACGATGACGATATCACAATGGATGATTTAACTAATTACATAAAACGAGCAGGATTTGAAAATCTCGGAATATATAAGTTTAATGAGTCTAAAGAACATCAAAATAAAACAAAAATATTGATCATTTATGGTATCTTATCTTGTCTTTATTTGTATGTTTCAATGGGTCATATGATTCATTTACCTGTTCCTGATTTTATAAATATGGAACTAAATCCTAAGATTTATGGCATCACTTTATTGATATTAACTATTCCATATCTTATATTAGGTTTTAATATATTTAAAAATGGTATTAAAAATATAATTCATTTAACACCAAATATGGATACTTTAGTAACAATTGGTGTATTTACTAGTTTTATTTACAGTACTATTAATCTAGTCTTACTACTTCTTGATGTTTTTGAAACTGCCCATAATCTTTATTTTGAATCAGCTGCAATCATTATTTACTTTATCTTTTTCGGTCGTTTTGTTGATTCAAATGCTAAGTCTAGAACACTTGATGCTATTAAAGATTTAGTACAAATAACTCCAAATGATGTCTTAGTAAAAAAAGGCGATGAACTTGTTAAAAAAACAATTGATGAAATACAAAAAGGCGATATAATAGTTTGTAAAACTGGTATGAAAATTGGTGTTGATGGTAAAATCACATCTGGAACTTGTCATATCGATCAAGCTTTTATTACCGGTGAAAGTAAACCTGCTAAAAAAACAATCGGTAATCAAGTAATAGCTGGAAGTATTGTAACTAATGGCTACATTGAATATCAAGCTGAGAAAATTGGTAAAGAATCAACAATATCAGAAATTGTTCGACTAGTTGTTGATGCTACATCATCTAAAATGAAAGTTGCTCGTATTGCTGATATTATTTGTGGTTATTTTGTTCCTGCAATTATTTTAATTGCATTCGTTTCTTTTATTGGACATTTGATTTTTCAAAGTTCATTTAATACTGCTACCAATGCATTTATAAGTGTTTTAGTTGTCGCATGTCCTTGTGCTTTAGGACTTGCTACTCCACTTGCTATTGTTGTAAGTGAGGGAAATCTTGCAAAACTTGGCATCTTAGTTAAGAAAAGTGAAACACTTGAAAATGCTAATAAAATTGATACGATAATTTTTGATAAAACAGGTACATTAACTTATGGTAATTTAATGATATCAAAAATATACAACTATAGTGATGATACATTACTACAAAAAGTATGTTGTATTGAAAATAAATCAAGTCACCCAATAGCTAGAGTTTTTAACGATTATCAAAAAGCCCATAAACTAGAACAACTTAATGTTACCAACTTTGAAGAATTACCAGGAATTGGTGTAACTGGTAAAATAAATGATAATATCTATTATTTAGGTAATAATAAACTATTTAATTTATTAAATATTAATAACACTAAACAACAAGATGAATTGACTTTAACTAATAATGGAAATACAATTATTTATGTTATTGAAAATAACAACATTATT
>CAJGDR010000023.1 GCA_904502205.1 uncultured Bacilli bacterium | reverse complement strand
TAGTTAAAATAGTTTTTTTCAATAAATACTTTATTGAATATTTAGTCTAATTTTGTTAAAATTTGAGTATTACTAGTTATTATATTATTAGAAAGGGAAATATTATGAATCTAGGAAAAACAATACAAACTTTACGAAAACTTAAAAATTTAACACAAAATGAACTGGCTGAAAAATTATTTGTTAGTTATCAGGCAGTAAGTCAATGGGAAAATGGTAATACGAATCCGGATATTTCAATTCTTTCAAATATCGCAGATGTATTTGGAATTACAATTGATGAATTGTTTGATAGACCTAAACCAGAAGTTATGGATCAAGAATCAACAATTGATGTTTCTAATTTAGAAAAAAATAAAATGTATATTGTAGTACTTGATGGAAATAAAATGATAAAAGCTATCGATTTTAAAAAATCAAAGGAAAGTTTTCAAAATATTACAATTGAATTAAATGGTGATGTCAAAGACGTTGTTAGTTATTTCTCTGTTGAAATTGATGGAGATGTAAAAGGTGATGTAAGAGCTGGAAATAGCGTTACTTGTGGCAATATTGATGGAGATGCAGTTGCAGGGGATAGTATTACTTGCGGTAATGTAGGTGAAAATGCCAATGCAGGTGATAGTATTACTTGTGGCAATGTAGGAGGAACAGCAACAGCTGGAGATAGCGTTACATGTGGTAATATTGATGGGGATGTTACTGCAGGAGATTCAGTAACATGTCAAGACATTAATGGTAATGTACGTGCGTCTGAGGTTAGATGTAATATTATTAATGCTGAAAAAATAGAAGCAGATGAAATTTATATCGATAAAGAATTGAATATAATAAAATAAAGAAAAAAACGAACAAAGAATTCTTTGTTCGTTTTTGTTTGTATATAAATTTAATAGTTATAACTTTAGTTTTCATTTACAATTAGTTGATAAAAAAACAAAAGAATGATATAATAATTAAAATATGTGACAAATATAATCTAATAAAGGTGATTATTATGGCAAAAAAGAAACCATGGGTTAAAAAAAGACATACCTTCTTTAAGAAGTTTTTACATTTGATTTTACTAATTCCTTTAAAAATTAAATATCGATTTAAACGTGATAAGTTTAAAATAAAGAAAAATAAAAGTTATATTGTAGTATGTAATCATGTTACTACTCTTGATCCAATCTTTTTAAATCTTGCTTTTAATAAAATGTTGTATTATGTTGGAAGTGACGATTTATTTAATATTAAGTATTTATCATGGTGGTTACAGTTTATTACAGGTATCATTCCTAAAAGCAAAGGAAGAAGTGATATTCAAACTGTTAAAACAATGTTGAAAGTTTTAAAAGAAGGTGGTACTGTTGCAGTATTCCCAGAAGGTAACAGAACATACAGTGGAGAACTTTGTTATATTTCTCCAGCAATTACGAAATTTTTCAAAAAAACAAATGTTCCAATTATTATTTATAATATTAATGGTGGTTATGGTGTAGATCCAAGATGGGCTAATAAAAAACGTAAAGGTCATTTAGCATTTAATATTAAAAGAATCTTAGAACCAGCTGAATACAAAGATTTAACAGATGATGAATTGCACAATTTAATTCTTGAAGAACTTAGTGTTAATGATATGCAATCAGGTAATTTATTTAAATCAAAAAACAAAGCTGAAAACATTGAAAGAGTATTATTTAGATGTCCAGAATGTATGAGTATAAATACTATTGAATCACAAAAAAATGAATTTAAATGTACAAAATGTCATACAACATGGGAATATAATGAAAACTTAACAATAACTAAAGATAAAGAACTTTATAAATTACCATATGTAAAAGATTGGTATAATGAACAAATAAAATATATTTTAGAATATGATGTTAATACTAGTGATGTAATATTTGAAGATACTAATGTTGAAATTTATTCATTTACAAGTGGTAAAATTAAAAATTTAATTGGTTATGGAACTATTAAATTATATAAAGACCATCTTGAATTTAATGCAGATACTGAAATTATTAATTATAATTTATCTGATATGGAAGGTGTTTCAGTAGCTGGAAAAAGCGGTTTATTATTTAGAATAGGTGATACTGCTTTTAAAGTACGTGATAATAAAAAATTAAGACATAATTTTAATAGTTTAAAATATGTATTGATGATTAATCATATTAAAAATCAAGGAAAAGAAGATCAACAAGAATTTCTTGGTATTTAGTAACTAAAAGGTAAAGTTTCTAACTTTACCTTTTTTTTCGAAATAAAATTATAATTAATTTATGTTATAATTTATTTGGTGATTTAATGCGTTTATTTAGTAATTTATTTAGAATAAAAACCTATAAAGAATTAGATGTAATATTTATAGGTAGAAGTAAATTTATCTTTAGTAAACTTGAAAATTTGAAAAGTATCCAAGTATTAATTAATTATGCAAAAGTAAATAATTATTTAATTTTTATTGTTGATTACATAACTGATATATATATGTATGATGAAGAAGTTTTTAATTTAGGTGATGGGTTTTTAATAATTTATAAATAAAAGTTGCAATTTCTTGACTAATGAAAACGTTTTTATGGTATAATATAAGTGTCAAAGAAAGTTTAATTTGACAAGTATATTTAGGAGGTATTTATATGAAAGTTAACATTCACGGAAAGAACAAATTTGTTGTTAAGCCTGCACTTAGAGAGTACATTGAAAAACAAATTGTACCAATCGGCGAAATGTTTAGACTTGCTGATAGTGTTACAGCAAACGTTGTGTGCAAGGAGTACGGTGACGCTAAGATTGTTGAGGTGACTATCCCAACAAAATACCTCATTATGAGAGCAGAAGCAGAAGCTGATGATATGTTTAAAGCTCTTGATATTGCAGTTGAGAAATTAGAAAAACAACTACAAAGACATAAAAAGAAAATTAATACGTTTATAAAAAAACGTGACGGTATTGGAAATTATTTTAGTGAAATTGAAAATAGCGTAGAAGATGAAGAAAAGAAAGTTGTAAAAGAAAAACATGTTGATTTAACTGTAATGACTGTTGATGAAGCAATCATTCAACTTGAGCTTTTAGGACATGACTTCTATATGTTTATTAATGAAGAAGATCACAAACCTACAACAATTTATTTAAGAAATGACGGTAATTATGCCGTTATTAGAGCAAAATAATATAATAGTTAACCCTTTTGGGTTAACTATTTTTTTATTAAATTAGACAAAAATAGACTTTAATGATATAATAACTATATATTAGACAAGGAAGGAATAAACGAATGAAAAAAATACTTTTAGTTTTTAGTATGTTTTTGATTTTTGGACTTGCTGGTTGTACTATGGAAGGCGGAGAAGCTAGTAGTATCCAAGGAATCGAAATCATTAATGAGTTAGATACTCGTGTTGTTTACTTAGGCGAAAAATTACAACTTTCTGCTAAAATTTATCCTGAACATTTTGACCAAGATGTCAAATGGTCATCAAGTGATGAAAAAGTAGCAGTAGTTGATGAAAATGGTTTAGTAACAACAAAATCACTTGGTAAAGTTGAAATTATTGCAACTTCTGTGAACCATAAAAAAGTTTCACAAAAATATGCTTTAATTGTTGAAAATAAACCTGCACCAGAAATCAAACCAACTGGTGTAGAAATTATAGCTAATCAAACTACATGTAAAGTTGGCGAAAGAATTTATTTAACTGCTTCTGTTACACCAAGCAATGCTTCACAAAAAGTTGAATGGTCAAGTAGTGATCCAACTATTGCTACAGTTGCGCGTGGTACTGTTACACCTTCTAAAGAAGGTAGCGTAACAATTACAGCAACTGTTAATGGATATAGTGAACTTGTTGCAACTATTGAATTAACATTTGAAAAAGCAGATGCTCCTGTTGTAACAAAAGATTGGCCAGATATGCCTTTCGCAACACATCAAGAATATTTTGATGCTGAAGATGAAACACCACTAAAAATTAAAGGTATCGTGGTTCATGTTAGTCCTGTTGATGAAGATACTGTAAACTATGTAATTCATAATGGTAATCGTGGATATTATGTATATGCACAAAATAGTTTAGCATTCCCAGTAGAACTTGGTAAAGTTTACGAAGTTGGTGGATTTAAGAAAAATTACCGTGGACTTTGTGAAATTGTTGATGTAGAATACTTTAACGAATTAGACGAAGAAATTGTATCTGAGATTAATGTTCTTGGTAATGTTGATCCAACTAACTTAGATGCTATGAATGAATATCACACTTCATTTGTAAGTGGTAGTGCAGTATTTGAAAGTGCTGAAGTAAGTACAAAAGCTTATAATTTCTATGCAATAGTTAATGGTAAATCTGCAACATTCAGAGTTGATCCTGCTTATATGGAAGACGAAGAATTTGAAGCTATTTCTAATATTTTATCAGCTGCAATTGCAGGTGTTGAGTTTGACTTTGTAGGACTTGTTACTGCATATGGTTATGGTACTCCTGCTCCACAAATTCAAATTACTAATAGTCAATATATTAAATTTGCTGAAGTATCACCTGAAGTATTATTAGAATCTGCATTAAGCAAAATTCAAATTTCTGAATCTGTATCACACTTAAAAGATCAAATTACTATCCCACAAACAATTCCTGGTTATGATCAAATTGCTGTTAGTTGGATTTCAGATAGTAATTTAATTGAAGTTAATACAGGTGCTGTAACACATGCTGATGTTGATACAACAGTAACATTAATAGTTACATTATCAATTGGTGAATTAAGTGTTACTAAAGAATTTAAAGTATTAGTTGGTGCTTTAAATAATAAAGAATATCAAGAAGTTGTTGTATTTGACTTAGACGATGCTTTAGATGCAAGTTCATGGGGTAACTCAGATTCTAAACCATCATACAAAGAAGGCACAGTTGTTCTAGGAACTCCTGCTTATACTTGGTTATTAAGAAATGCATTAATTGCTGCTACAAGCGGTGATAAATATCAAGACAAATTTGCTATTCGTGCACAATCTGGTACAAGTGCTGATCAAACTGCTCGTATTGAAATTCAACAAGATGGTGAATACAACTGTGTAGAATTCTTAGCTGCTATTTATGGTAGTGATGCTGCTGGATTAAAAATTAAAGTTGAATACTCATTTGACCAAGGTTCAACATGGCAAGCAACTGAATCAGTTACAATTGAAAATACTCAACTTGATACATATCAATTTATTTTACCAGAAGGTGTTAAACGTATCGCAATTGTAGTTGTTGAAAATACAGGTCGTCGTGTTAATATCGATGAAATTAAATTATTAAAATAGGAGGCTAGTACAATGAAAAAACTAATAATTACTTTAAATATTTTATTAATCTTATTTATTACTGGTTGTACTACTGCTTCTGGTAATAGTAAACCTCAAACATTAGAAATTGTAAAAGACTTAACTATCATTGATGAACTTGATTGTTATGTTGGTGATGAAGTAGAATTAAATACTAAAATTAGTGATAATTCAAAAGAACAAATTATTTGGGAAAGTTCAAACCCATCAATCGCAAGTGTAGATGAAGATGGTAAAGTTACTGTTCATAAAAAAGGTACAGTTATTATTTCTGCTTTTGTAAAAGATACACCATATGTAAATGATTCAATCTTTATTGATTCAACAGCAAAAATTGAACAATTAGGTGTAGGAACTGGTCTTTCTCAAGATGATCCAATCTTCATTGGTAATGAAGGTGATGATGAACCACTTGAAATCTATTTTATTGAAATGCAACATATCTATTCAGATTCTATCTTTATTAAAAAAGGTAATGTTGAAATCTTAATTGACTCAGGATATGAATATGATGGTACATTTGTAAATAAAGTTATTACTGAACATTGTGCAGATAACAGACTTGATTTATTAATGTTATCTCATAGTGATGGTGACCACATTGATGGATTAAAAAATGCATTAAGTACTGTAGAAAACATTTCATTAATGGTTGACTATGGAGGAAGCGGTACTGGTAATGCTTTATACGCAAGAGAAACATATATTCCTCTTGGAATGCAATATCATTCTGCATACGATTCTGTAAACAAACTTAATGGTGCAACAGATGTTTACTACTTAACTGAAGATTTCTATTTCGAAGTATTAAATACTGGAAATTACATTAAAAATACTGAATCAAGTGCTGGTAATGGTAAATCACTTACTGTAATCTTCTATTATAAAGATTTCAAATTCTTTACTGGTGGTGACCTTACAACTGCAAGTGAGTCTGATCTTTTAAAAAATGAAGATTTACCAGAAGTAACACTTTTCAAAGCACATCACCATGGTTCACATGGATCTAACTCACAAGCGTTACTTGATAAGATTAATCCAAAAGCAGTAGCTATTTCTGCTGCTCGTGCAAACCAATACCAAGCAAAACCTGGTGCTCCAACTCAAAACAATACATATAACTTAAATGCTGCATCTGGTCACCCAGCCGCAGCTGCAATCGAAAGAATCTATAAAGCACCAAGAATTTCACAAAACTTAAATGTTTTCTGGAATGCTGTTAATGGTACAATGAAATTCACAACTTATGGTGAAGATGACTTTGTATTCACAGGTAGTCAAACAATGAAAGGTTATTATGACCTATCACTTACTGGTGGCGTTGGTGTATGGAATGCTGCTATCAATGACTTTGATAATAAAGTAACTGGTGAAGAAAACAAACGTCTTCATGAAACTAAAGTATTTATTTTTAGAGATTATATTCAATATTTACCAGAATGGGCTAGAAAGCAATATTTTGGACAATAAAATAAATCCCTCTTTTTTAGAGGGATTTTCTTTTGTTTTAAAATATTTACAAAATTTGTTTAATATGCTATAATATGAATATATAGAAGGAGGCACTTGACATGAAGAAAAAACTAAGTCTTTTAATATTTATTACTGTTGATATCTTAATTGTTTTAGCAGTTATATTAATTACTTTTAGAACTACTAAAGATTATTATACAGTGCAATTTGAACTAAATGGTGGTGTTTTATTAAGTGGTGAATTAAAACAAACTGTCAAATTTGGTCAAGATGCTGTTCCTCCAGTAGTAAGTAAAGATGGTGAAATCTTCCTTGAATGGAGTGATGATTACACTAAAATTACCGAAGATAAAATCATTTATGCTTTATGGGATCATGAATCAACATTTGGTTTAGAATTTGAAGTACATTGGAATGGTAACTATTCTTTAGTAAGTGGTGCATTTGATAGTATTACTGGTGATATTTACGTTAGTGCTTATTACCAAGGACGAAGAGTACTAGGTGTAAAAGATGGTGCATTTATAAATTGTAATAGAATGAATTCGATAACACTCCCTGACGGAATGTATTCAATTGGTAATTCTGCTTTTAATGGTTGTACATCACTAACATCTATTGAGCTACCAAATTCACTTGTTTCAATAGGTGATAATGCTTTCTCATTATGTAAAAATTTAACTTCAATTAGTTTACCGGATACTGTTGTTTCCATTGGAAAATATGCGTTTAGTGATTGTGAAAATTTGAAAACAATAGAAATAGGTCCTAATATTGAAGATATTTGTGGAGAAACTTTTTATGGAATGAATTCACTTGTAGAAATTATTGTGAGTGATGATAATCCGCACTATAAATCAATTGATGGTAATTTATATTCGAAAGATGGAAAAACACTAATTAAATACGCAACTGGTAAAAAAGATGAAGTATTTACTATGCCTGATAGTGTTGAAGTAATTTCAGAGTTTGCGTTTGATAATGCAGTTAGCTTAAAAAAGATTAATATTTCGAACAATCTTTATGAAATTAAACCAAACGCAATTTATCAGTGTGAAAATGTTGAGTACACAAATCTTGATGGAATTTCTTATATTGGTAACGATACTAATCCATATTTGATATTATTAAATGTAAAAGAATTAAAACAGGCAAATGTTGTATTACCTGAAAATGTTAAAATCATATATACAGATGCTTTCAAAGATTGTACTTTGATTCAAACACTAGAAGTTGGAAAAGAGTTAAGATCAATTGGCGATGGAGCTTTTGCGGGGTGTATAAACATTAAAGAAATCCTATTACCTTTTACTTTAATAAGTATTGGGGAAGGTGCGTTTTATAACTGTACTAGTTTGGAAAAAATTACTATTCCAAGTGGTGTTCTAACAATATCTAATAATACATTTAATAATTGTATTAATTTGAAAGATGTAGATCTTTCAAAAAACTTAGAGTCAATTGGTGATAATGCATTTTATAACTGTTCTAGTTTAGAATCAATTGCACTTCCAAATACATTAGATGAAATCGGTACTGCAGCTTTTTTAGGTTGTATAAAGTTAAAAGAAATGATTGTGCCAAAAAATGTTAAAAAAATTGGAATGGGTATTGTTCAAAATTGTCAATCTTTACAAAAATTATCTATTCCATTTATTGGACCTGAGATAGATAGTACATCAAATACACATTTTGGATATTTATTTGGATCAAGTAAATATAGCAATCAAGAAGTTGATATTCCTTCATCTTTAGTAAGTGTTACAATTTCGAATGCAGTGAAACTAAATTCTTTTGCATTTTATTATTGTGCTAATTTAAAAGAAATATATTTGCCAAAGACATTAAGAGAAGTGGGTTTATCGACATTTATTGGATGTACTAATTTAAAAGAGGCTTATTTTCAAGGAAGTGCTGAAGACTGGTGTAAAATTTCATTTGGTGATTCAGCTGCTTTACCAAATTATTATAGTCAAACAATTTATTTCTTAAATGAAAACAATGATTATGAATTGGTAGAAGAAATTGTATTAACAGATAGAGTATCTGTAATTCATGATTATCAGTTTTTTAATTTTGGTGATTTAAAAAGTGTTGTTATTTCTAATAATGTCAAAGAAATACCAGTATCTACATTTAGAAGTTGTAAAGCTTTAGAATATGTTTATATTGGTGATAATGTTGAAACAATTTATTTTGATGCTTTTCATTTATGTCCATTAATTCAAGAATTTGAAGTATCTAGTAATAATAAATACTTAATGTCAGATAATGGTAACATTTATTCTAAAGATGGTAAAACGCTATTTTTTGTAAATAAATCAATTACTAATACTAACTTTAAAGTATTAGATAGTGTAGAACGTATTGAAAAATATGCATTTTATAATAATCCAGTTGAAACAATAGTATTTTCTAATAGTTTAAAATCAATTGGTGAATATGCTTTTTATGGTTGTGAGGCTTTACAAGATTTCGTATTACCAGAATCCCTTGAAATTATCGAACAATATAGTTTTTATGGATGTAAACAAATTAAAAATTTGGTTATACCAAATTCAGTAACTACAGTTGGTCAAAATTCGTTTTATGGATGTACAAGTTTGATGAGTGTAGTTTTATCTAATAAGATGGAAGAAATCGCAACATCCCTTTTTTATAACTGTTCTTCCTTAAAAACAGTTTTAATGTCTGATAGTATTAAATCAATTGGTAATTCAGCATTTAGAAATTGTCGTTTTTTAGAAAATATAATTTTATCAAATAATCTAAAATCAATTGGATCATATGTCTTCTCAGGCTGCACTAGATTAACAGATCTTTATATTCCTATTTCGGTTGAGGATATTTCACGATATGCAATTTATAATTGCCCATTATTAAATATTAAATGTGAAGCAGAACCGATGCCTGAAGGTTGGCATGCAAACTGGGCAAGAGGATATGATACACTTGTTTGGAGTGTCGAAAATCCAAGAAAGAGTAAATAAAATGGAACAAGCAATTAAATTATTAAAAGAAAATATTAATCATAAACCTTTTAAAACAGAAATTAAAGTATATGGTTGGCAAAATGAATTTGATCATACATTAATTCAAAGTGTTAGTAAATATTTGTTTGAAGATTTTGAAGTTATTGAGAATCTTGCAAGCATTGATAATGAAAATCGTCCAGGTAATATTAAATCTAAATATTATATTACGGTACATGATACTGGTGATGCTGATCCAACTCATACTGCTAAATTTTGGTCAAATACTGTTCGCGATGAATACTGGGAACAAGGTAAGTATGCATGTAGTTATCAATATGTAGTTGGTAATGATGGTACATATCAACAAATTCCCGATAATGAGGTCGCGTGGCATGCTGGTGATACTACGAAGTTTGATTATAAGTTATATCAAACAAACGTAACAGGCACTAACCCAACACCCATAATTACAATATCACATGATGGCTATTTTGAAATTGATGGTGTTAAATCAAATATTCTAGCACCACGTGTATATAAAGAAAAAAATGGTGAAGTAATTTTAGACCGTGTTGCTACTACAAGTGATATTAACGATCAAAGTATTCTTTGTAAACTAATTGATGGTGTTTATTATTTAGGTGAGGTATATTTTAACGAAACATACGAACTTATTGCTAATCGTGGTGGAAATAATAATTCTATTGGTATTGAATCTTGTATAAATGAAGGTACAGATATCTATTACACATGGCAAAAAACAGCAAAGCTAGTTGCTAACCTTTTATATAAATACAATTTAAATTTTGAAGATATCCGTCAACATCATTATTATAGCGGGAAAAACTGCCCACAAACAATGAGAATGAATGGGATGTGGGATCATTTCATGGATCTTGTAAAAACAGAATATGCATTTTGTGAATTATTAGATGAAGGTTATAAGTTTAAATTAATCCCATTAAATGATAATATTAATGAATTAGGTAGAATAAAAAAGGTTGAAGAAGCTATTAAATTTAAAATTGAAATTACAAAAGAAAATAAACAAGAAACTATTGAATTTAATTTTTAACCAATAAATTATAAAATTTTAGCGTTATAATAATAAAGAGGTGGTTTTATGAAAAAAACAAGTAGTTTAATTATATTACTTTTAATGTTTTTATTAATTACTAGTTGTAAGTCTCCTATTGTATTTGATATTGCTTTAAAAAATGGTCGTTATATTGGTGAAAATGAATCAATGAAAGTTACTACAACTTTTAAAGAAATTGATATCATGCAATATGTCAAACAAAATAACAATGTTTTAAAAGATCAAACAACCATTAATGAAAAATTTTATAAACCATTTAGGGTTGAATTAAAAATTGAAAAAGATTCTAAAACATATAAAATAGACTTATCAAAACCAGGTGAACAAAAAATAAACAATAATTATAAAATTTATTGTAGTGATAAAACGGAACTGAATTTAGAGTATATTAATTTAAAATTAATTGACAGAAATTCAGATACTATCGCAGAAGAAATTAACTGTGAACTAAAATTTTTTGATGAAACTATTACATTGCCACTTTATAATAATGATGAAAAACATCAGTTTAATATTCATAATCCTTTTAATCTTGACTTTACTGCAAGTATTAGTGAAGATAACAAAGTATATCCTGATGAAATTATATACATTAAAGTAATGAGTCATATTGAAGATATCTATTTATCTTTATCTACAAATGAGTTAGTTCAAGGAACTTTAGTAAATGAATATAATAGTCAATATTTATTATTTGAAGTTGTAATGCCTAATGAAAATCTCGATATAATTATTAATTCAGATACTTTAGAATTAGATTATAAACATTATATTGAAAATCCGCTTTATGCACGCTTTAAGAACTTTTCATTTAATAAGCCAATTGATGAAAATATCAAGTATAAAATTGTTGATTTAGGTGATATTATATATGATGGTACACTTCAAGAATTATTTGCTGCACCGTTTGGTGATCAATATTTGGTAAAGAACTATTATGGTTTATACATAAAACGAACTGAACCTTGGTTTATGTCAATAGCCAATATTACTTATTCTGATTTATATTTAGAAAATAGCAATCTATATATTACATATAATTATGACAAAGAATTTCCTGAAGTAATTATTGATCAATATATACCTGATGTTGATTTTTATGAACTTATATTAATTCCAAAAACTTGGAAAGAAAAAATCAATTTTCATACACATTATCCAATAAAAATAAATAAAATATATCCTAATAAAGAAGAACTATTCTTAACTTATGATGTTTTAGATAAAATCAAAAATGTATATATTAATGAATCCTCAGATGTTGTTTTTCCAAATAATTTACATGTTCGTGGATTGTATCAAAAAGATGAAACAGCGATCTTTATGATTACTTGTGATTTATATGATTATCCTGCATATATTGAAACTAAAACATATGGTGAATATTCGTTTTCATTTGATGCATCATACAGTTTACATGTTTATCATGAAGATAAATATTATACAATTGATGAGGCATTAGAATTAAATATTATTACAATGAACGATGTTTCAAGAGCATATAGTAGATCAAACTAGACTAATTTGTAGTCTAGTTTTTTATTAAGTTTGAGTAATAAATTGCATAATAAATGTATATTAAAATATACAAAAATGTGAATAATTTAGATATATATTGTTAATTAATAAAAATTGACTTAAATAATTTAAAGTGTTATAATATGTTAACTTTGAATTTAATAGAGGTATTTATTATGATTAGTTTACTAATAATATTTTTTGTTCTTATAATAATATTTATATTCAATTTAATTTTAAATTCTTATATTGAAGAACATTGTAATCACATCAAAGAAATTAAAAATATTAATAATAAATATAATTTCCATGATGTTTTAGAATTTAATTTTGTACAAATTTATGATAACGAACATTCTTATTTTGATATTACACCCCTAGATTATTTAATTTATCAATTAATATTTATTAAAAAAAGTGTAAAAGAAGAAATTAGAAAAACGAATGAAAATAGTAATTTATATGATTTATATATTGAAGATTTAAAAGTACTAAAAAGTATTGAATTATTTGATATTCAAACACCTAAATATATTATCCTATTAACAAAAAATAAAATTAAAAGAAAAATTAGAAATTTAAAACATAACCC
>CAJGDR010000022.1 GCA_904502205.1 uncultured Bacilli bacterium | reverse complement strand
TCAAGAATTCCAGCTGTTCAAGAATTAGTTCGTCGTGAACTTGGTAAAGAACCAAACAGAAGTATCAACCCTGATGAAGTAGTAGCAATGGGTGCTGCTATTCAAGGTGGTGTATTATCAGGTGATGTTAAAGACGTATTATTATTAGACGTTACTCCACTTTCACTTGGTATTGAAACTTTAGGCGGTGTTTCAACTCGTTTAATTGAAAGAAATACAACTATTCCAACATCTAAATCACAAATTTTCTCAACAGCTCAAGATAATCAACCAGGTGTTGAAATTCACGTATTACAAGGTGAAAGACCAATGGCTGCTGATAACAAAACTTTAGGTCGTTTCCAATTAACTGGTATTCCAATGGCTCCACGTGGTGTTCCACAAATCGAAGTTAAATTTGATATCGATGCTAACGGTATTGTACACGTTTCTGCAAAAGATCTTGGAACTGGTAAATCACAAACTATTACAATTAGTGGTGGAAATGGTTTAAGTGATGAAGAAATCGAACGTATGGTTAAAGAAGCAGAAGAAAATGCTGAAGCTGATAAATTACGTAAAGAAGAAGCTGATCTTCGTAACGAATGTGACCAAATGGTTTTCAGTGTTAAAAAATCAGTTGAAGATTTAGGTGAAGAAGTAACAGCTGAAGAAAAAGAAAAAGTAGAAGCTGCTACTAAAAAATTAGAAGAAGCATTAGCTGGTAATGATTTAGAAGCGATTAAAGCTGCAAAATCTGAACTTGAAAAAGATGCTCAATCAATTGCAATTAAAGCATACGAAAAAATCCAAAAAGAACAACAAGCAAAAGAAGCAGCTCAAAATCCTGAACAAAACAGTTCAAATGATGATAACACAGTAAATGCTGATTTTGAAGAAGTAAAATAGTAAATAATTAGACAGGAGGCTATTTAATGGCTGAAAGAGATTATTATGAAATATTAGGAGTTAGTAAAACCGCAAGCGAAGATGAAATAAAAAAAGCATATCGTACTCTTGCCAAAAAATATCATCCTGATGTAAGCAAAGAACCCGATGCTGTCGAAAAATTTAAAGAAGTACAAAAAGCATATGATTGCTTAAGTGATGAAACAAAACGTAAAAATTATGATCAATTTGGATCTGAAGAAGGTAATCCATTTGGAGCCGGCGGATTTGGCGGCGGCTTCGGTGGAGGCTTTGGTGGATTCGAAGATATCTTTTCTTCATTCTTTGGTGGAGGTAGAAACCGTCGTCAATCAAATGGTCCAACTCGTGGAAACGATATTCGTGTAAATATTAATCTTACTTTTGAAGAAGCAGCATTTGGTGTTAAAAAAGAAATTAAAGTTGAACGTCATGAAGAATGTACTAAATGTGCTGGAACTGGTGCTGAATCTAAAAATGATATTCATGTTTGTAATAGATGTCATGGAACAGGTCGCGTTTTAACAGAACAAGTAACTATCTTAGGACGTATTCAAACAGAAGCTGCATGTCCTGATTGTCGTGGTAAAGGTAAAATTATTGATAAGGTTTGTTCAAGTTGTCGAGGTGCTGGAAAAACTCGTAAACAAGCTAAAATTAACGTAAATATTCCAGCTGGTATTGATGATGAACAAACATTAAGATTATCAGGTCAAGGGGAAGCTGGTTCAAATGGTGGACCTGCAGGCGATTTATTTATTAATGTTTCAGTTGCAGAACATCCAATTTTTGAACGAGATGGTAATGATATTTATTTAGAATTACCGGTAACATTCTCACAAGTTGCACTTGGTTGTGAAATTGAAGTTGCTACAATTCATGGTAAAGTAAAAATGAAGATTCCTGCTGGAACTCAAACAGGAACTAAATTTAAACTTGCTGGTAAAGGTATTCAAAACCAAACAAGTGGTAGAAGTGGTAGTCAATATGTTATTATTAAAGTTATAACACCTACTAAACTTGACAATAATCAAAAAGAATTATTTACAAAACTTTCAAATACTGATGAATCGAAAGGCTCAACTTTCTTTGAAAAATTTAAGAAATTTTTTGGTATTTAAACTCCGTATAGCCATTCCAATTAATTGGAATGGTTTTTATTTGCACTTAAAAAAATTGATATGATATAATATATCTAGAGGTGATTAAAATGAAACATGTATTTAAATTAATTCTAGTTTTATTCTTATTTACACTTGCAAGTTGCAATATGCAATTTGAACAAAATTTACCAAGCATTGAAACTACTAGTGATAAAGTTGAAATGTTAGTTGGTGAAACAACACAATTAAATATCGAATATAAAAATGTTAAAGATAAAACATTGAATATTGAAATTGAAGATAACACGATCGTATCAGTTGATGAAAATTTAAATGTTACAGCTTTAAAAGAAGGAACAGTTAAAGTTGTTGTTAGTTTAAAAAGCGATCAAAATCAAAAAATTGAATATACTATTGAAGTAGCTAAACCAATTGAATTTGAAATTATTGGTAATAATTTGCTATTAGTTGGTGATGAAATTA
This sequence comes from uncultured Bacilli bacterium, assembly GCA_904502205.1. The sequence goes on along the minus strand of CAJGDR010000022.1, from coordinate 11,277 downwards.
CTTATAAAACATCACTAGAAAGCGATGAAGAAGTTGTTTGGGAATCAAGCAATTCAGAAATTCTAAGTGTTCAAGGTAATAAAGTAAAAGCTTTAAAAGAAGGTATTGTAACACTTACTGCAACTTATCAAGGTGTTACAAAAGAAATTTTAATAACTGTTGAAGAACAACCATTAGATTTTGAAATTTCAGGAAAAACTTCTGCTAATGTTGGTGATAAAATAGTTTTAGATGTTACTAATTATAATCCTCTTGATTTAAAATGGTGGACACTAGATACTGACATTGTTGAAGTTAATAATAATGTTATTACTGCTTTAAAACCTGGTACAGCAACAATTTATGCATCTTACAAAGATATTCAAAAGGAATTCGTGATTACTGTGGAAAAAGATCAAATTAAACCTGTTATTTCTTATTATGGTAAAGATTCAATTGTCGTTAACTGGAACGATACACAAGCTCTATTAAACGACGTGACTGCTTCTGATAATATTGATGGTGACTTAACAAGTAAAATTGTTATTAAAGATGGATTTGATATTCAAAGTTATGGTAAACAAGTAGTTACATATGAAGTAAGTGACTCTTCAGGAAATACTGCTAGTATTACAAGAAACGTTGAAGTTATTTGGAATAATCAAGTTTCATTTATTGGACATGCGGGTTCATATTATGGCCTAATGAATTCAGAAGAAGCAATTCTTTATGCAATTCAAGTTTTAAAATATCAATATGTTGAAATCGATTTAAAACAAACATCAGATGGTGTATTTGTATTATCTCATGATGATACTTTTGGTGACTATACACTTTCTACTACACCTTGGAGTGTATTAAAAGATTATCAAATTACAAAAGCCAGAAATGGTGGATATCCATCTAATAATGGATCTGTAACAGGCTCACCATATACAGCAGGACTTTGTACTTTAGAAAGATTCTTAGATATTTGTAAAACTTATAACGTCAGACCAGTTATTGAACTTAAAAGTTCAAAAGGTATTACAAATAGTGATCAATCAAGAATGCAAGCATTAATGGATGTTATTGAAAGTTATGATATGGTTGATCAAATCGTTTTCTTAGCATCACAATATAATTGTTTAATTTGGACAAGAGAAAATGGTTATGAAAATGTTGAATGTCAATATTTAGTAAATTCATGTGAAAGTGAAACTTACTTACAACGTTGTATTAAATATAACTTAGATATTAGTATTAACGTTACAGGTACATCAAGTAATAGTGAAGCTTGGCTTGCAAGATATAAAGAAGCGGGACTTAAGATTTCTACATATACTTATTCACAATGGGTTAATTATGATGTAGTACAACAATGGATTAATAAAGGTGTTGACTTTGTTACTTGTGATTGGCATCGAATGGATGTTTTATCATTACCTGTAAATAGTGGTGAAATTGGTGTTAAACACAGTGTAGTGTTTAAAGATTTAGATGGTACTATTCTTAAAGAAACATCTGTTAAAGATGGTAAAACTGCAGCTGCACCAAGTGAACCAAGTCTGATTGGTTATGAATTTATTGGTTGGGATAAAGACTTAACAAACATTAAAGAAGATACTGTATTTACTGCTTGTTATAAACCAATTAACTATTCAATTACTTATGTAAGTAATTTAGAAAAAGTTGTTAAAACTTCATTTGGATCTAAAGAACAATTTATTGAAGAACTTTATAGTGATTTATTTAATTGGATAGCATCTCGTGGTACTGCTATTAGTGGAATGAAAGTTAATAATGGTGTTTATACATTTACAAGAAATGGTAAAACTGTATCCTTTAGTAATGTAGATGAATTATTAGCACTAGATATCTATGATTTTGAACTTACAATTTCTAATATTTTGTATAAAGAAGTTGTAAGAAATAGTGATGGTACATGTGTTATGTTACCTGATGAAGAATATTTCTTTAATAGTGATGAATACCGTATTAAATATCAAGGTGTTGATCAATGGTTATATAATGCAATTGTTAATGCTTATGATTGGTATGATGATACATATAAACCAACATCATCTGGTAAGATTCAAATTTTCTTTAGAATGCATCAATGGGCTAAAGGAGCAACTATTGGTATCCTTGATAAAATCCCTGCTAAATATGAAGTGGTTGATGAATCATATAATGTTGTATTACCATCATCACCAACAAGTTATACAATTGAACAACTTGTTGTGTTATTACCTGCAACAAGCGATTTAACATTCTTAGGTTGGTATGAAACACCAGAATGTGATGGAGATAGAATAACTGTGATTGAAAAGGGTTCAACAGGTAATATCGTTTTATATGCAAAATGGGAAAAAGAATAAGCTTAAGCTTATTCTTTTTTTATCAAATGGTTTATCTTGCAAAAAAAGTCTTTTTTTGGTATAATAAGAATAATTAAAGGAGGTAGCTTATGCAACGTTATTTTGTTGAAAAATCAAGTGTGATTTTACCTAACATTTATATTACGGGTGATGATTGTCATCATATTAAAAACGTTATGCGTATGAACATTGGTGATAAAGTATATGTAAGCGATCAAGATAATAGTTGGATAGCTATTATTGAAAGTATTGATTTAAATCAAGTTGTTTTAAAAGTTGAAAAAGAACTTGATGAACAAAAAGAATTACCACTTAATATTACGATTGCTCATGGACTAGTTTCAAGAGAAAAGAAAGAAGAAACTATTCAAAAAATTACACAACTAGGAGCAGTTTCTTATATTCCTGTTTTAATGAAAAAGTCTGTTGTTAAACTTGTCAAAGAAAAAGAACAAAAACAAACTGAAAGACTACAAAAGATTGCAAAAGAAGCTTCAGAACAATCTCATCGTACTAAACTTTTAAATGTTGAATTACCAATAACTTTTAATGAATTATTAAAACTAGAAAAAAACTATGACATTTGTTTATATGCTTCAACTGTTTTAGATCCAAAAGATCAATCTTTTAAAAAGATCATCAAAGAACAAAAATATAAAAACATTTTAATCTTAGTAGGACCAGAAGCTGGTATTGATGAATCAGAAATAAGTAAACTTTCTAATTGGACAGCAATTACTTTAGGACCAAGAATCTTAAGAACAGAAGTTGCACCTTTATATATAATGAGTGCAATTAGTTATGAATTAGAGTTGGGTGAATAATATGAAGTTTCAAACATTTTCCTTAGGTTGTAAAGTAAATATTTATGAATCTGAAGCAGTAAGCTATGATTTAATTGGTAAAGGCTTTGTTCAAAGTAATGATAATCCTGATGTTATTATAATCAATACATGTACTGTTACTAGTCAGTCAGATGCAAAATCTAGAAAATTAATTAGAAGTAAAAAAGAAGAATTTCCAAATGCAATAATTGTTGTAATGGGATGTTACTCTCAACTTGATCCAAATACTGTATCTGAAAAGCTTGGTGCAGATATTGTAATTGGTACTAATAATCGTAGTAAAATTTATGATTTAATAATGCAATTTGTTGAATCAAAAAAGAAAATCAATTTAGTAGAAGATTCAAAAAAATATCAAGTATTTGAAGAACTTTGTTTAAATAAATTAAGTCTTCACACAAGAGGTTTTATTAAAATCCAAGATGGATGTGAAAACTTCTGTTCATATTGTGCAATACCATATTCTAGAGGACCAATTAAGAGCCGTAATCCACAATCAGTTATTAATGAAGTTAGTAGTTTAGTTGATAGTGGTGTAAAAGAAATTATTTTATCGGGTATTAATACAGGGACTTATGGTAAAGATTTAGGTTCGATTAATCTTGCTAAGTTAATTGAAAAAATTATTGTTGAAATCCCTAACCTTTATCGCCTACGTTTATCATCAATTGAACTTATGGAAATTAGTGACGAATTATTAGATGTAATTGCTAAATATCCTGAAAAGATTGCAAGACATCTTCATATTCCACTTCAATCTGGCAGTAATGGTGTTTTAAAAAGAATGGAAAGAAAATATTCAATGGAAGAATATTTTTCTAAAATTGATATAATCAAAAATCGATTTGAAGACATTGCAATTACAACAGACTGTTTAGCAGGTTTTGTTGGTGAAACGATCGAAGAATTTGAAGAAACTTGTGAAAGTTTTAGAAAAATTGGTTTTGCAGAATCGCATATTTTCCCATATTCGATCAGACCTAACACTAAAGCATATAATATGCCAAATCATTTAAAACCAGAAGTTATTAAAGAAAGAGCTCATAAGCTTCAAAGTCTTGCAAAAGAATTAAGTTTAGAATATAAAAATAAATTTATTGGAAAAACTTTACCGGTGCTTTTTGAACAACTAAAAAAAGGTTATTGGCACGGTCATACTTCTAATTATTTAGAAGTTAAAGTAAAAGATCAAAATATTGATTTAACAAATAAAGTAGTAGATGTTAAATTAATAAATTTAGATAATAATATTATTATTGGAAAGGAAGTTAAATAATGAAGTTTACTGAAATGAAATTTAAACCATTTATTTTCGAAGCACTTGATGAACTTGGATTTGTTAACGCAACATCAGTACAAGAATTAGTGTTTAAGAAATTAAAAAGTAATTCTAATATTATTGTTCAAAGTGCAACAGGATCTGGTAAAACACACGCATTCTTACTTCCGATATTTGATAAAATTGATGTAAATAGTAAAACTGTTCAATCTGTTATTATTGCACCTACACGTGAACTTGCAACACAACTTTATAATGTTGCATCACAAATAGCTAAGTTTGCTGATGTTGATGTTCGACTTTATATTGGTGGTGCATCTAGAGACAATGAAATTAGAAGATTAAATTTATCACAACCACAAGTTGTAATCGGTACAATTGGAAGAATTTACGATTTAGCTGTTCAAGCTAATGCTTTAAAAATTTATTCAGCCAATGATTTAGTTATTGATGAGGCTGATATGGTTTTTGAAGAAAAAGCAATCATTGAAGTAGATAAGGTATTAAGTATTATTGTTGGTAATCCAAAGTTCTGGCTTTTTTCAGCAACTCTTACTAAAGGTTTACGACAATTCATTAATAAATACTTAAGTGGTACAGATGAAGTTATTATTGAAGAAAAAGAATTAACAAAGAGTTCAATTGAACATTGCTTTATTCCATGTAAAGCAAAACAAAAAGAAGAAGTTTTATTAAACTTAATGGATTTAATTAATCCATACTTACTATTGATATTTGTTAATACTAAAGAAAAAGTAATTGAACTTTCTAAACATTTAGCTGATCATGACATTAAAGTTGCAACACTTCATGGTGACTTAGATGATAGAACTAGACGCCAAACATTAAAAAGAATTCAAGATATGCAATATCGTTATATAGTTGCCAGTGATATTGCTTCTCGTGGAATAGATATTCAAGGTGTAAGCCATGTTATCAATTTTGATCTACCTAAAGATACAGAGTGGTATATTCATAGAACAGGAAGAACTGCTAGATATGATCAAACAGGTATTGCTTTTGCATTGTATGATTACGATGATGAAAAATACGTTGACTTTTTAAGAAAAAAAGGATTAAATGTAAAATTCAAGAAAATTGTTAATGGAGAGCTTGTAGCAACAAAACTTGAAAAAGCTATTGGAACACAAAAATTAAAAGAAAAAACTGATGCAGTTCATGCTAAACATCCACTTCCAAAGAAAGTAAAACCAGGATATAAAAAGAAAAGAATGGAAGTAATTAAAAAAGAAATTAAAAAGATTGAGCGTGAAAGAATCGAAGAAATATATAGAAAGAAGAGTCGAAATGAAAATCGGAAGTCACGTTAGTAACAATGGTGTTAAAATGTTACAAGGAAGTGTTGAAGAAGCCTTAAGTTATAATGCCAACTGTTTTATGGTTTATATGGGAGCACCTCAAAATACATTCCGTAAAAAATCTCATGAGATGAGAATACCACAAATGCAAAGTCTCTTAAAAGAAAATAATATTGATATTAATGATGTGGTAGTTCATGCTCCTTATATTGTCAATCTAGGACAACAAGATCCAGAAAAACATGACTATGCTATTAGATTTTTAACTGAAGAAGTTAAATTAATTGATGCGACTGGTGCTAAACTTATGGTATTACATCCAGGTGCTCATGTTGGCTCTGGTAGTGCTAAAGGGATTGAAAGAATTATTTTAGGTATTAATATGATTCTTGCAAACACACCTAATTCTGATGTTATAATTTGTTTAGAAACAATGGCTGGAAAAGGTACTGAGTGTGGAAGAACTTTTGAAGAAATTAAGATGATTATTGACGGTGTTTTTAATAAATCAAGAATTGGTGTTTGTTTAGACACTTGTCATATTCATGATGCTGGTTATGATATTGTCAATAATTATCAAGAAGTAATTACAGAATTTGATCAAATTATAGGTCTTGATTATTTAAAAGTAATTCATGTAAATGATTCTAAAAATGTTTTAGCAAGCCACAAAGACCGTCATGAAAACATCGGTTTTGGTAATTTAGGTTTTGATACTGTTATGCAATTTTTTAATGATGAAAGATTTGTAAACATTCCTAAAATCTTAGAAACACCATATATTCCTAGTACATACTCAAAAGATGTAAGTTATGCACCATATTTATATGAAATTGAAATGATTAAAAAAGGTGTATTTAATCCAAATCTAAAAGAAGAAATTGTAAAAAATAGAGAAGTATAAAAAACTTCTCTATTTTTTTATCATATTACTTGCTAAATCTTACAAAAAAGAGTATAATATAAAAGTAAAATAAATGGTCCGTTGGAGAAGCGGCTTAACTCACATGCCTTTCACGCATGCATTCACGGGTTCGAATCCCGTACGGATCACCATTTAAGTTAATAATTCTCGGTACAATTATTGTATCGAGTTTTTTATTTATATATTGAGTAAAGAATATTCAAAAAAATTTAAATAAAAATATAATCATAAATTGACAAAATAATAGAATTGTATTATAATAATAAAAAAAGGAGAATTAATATGACAAAACGTGATATATTATCTGTAATTTTATTATCTATTTTTACATGTGGTATTTATAGTATTTATTGGATGTATGTTTCTACTGAACAATTAAATAGCCTTGAATCAGAAGAACCACTAACTAATTATATTTTAGCTATCGTACTAGGTATTTTAACATGTGGTATTTATAGTATTTATTGGCAATACAAATTTTATAAAAAAGTAGATTCTGTTACATCTGAAAATAATTTAGTAATTAATTTTATATTATCTATTTTAGGGTTGTCAATTGTATCAATGGCAATCGCTCAAACTTCTTTTAATAATATGAATTAAAAATTTAAAGGGATTCAATTGAATCCCTTTATTAATATGGTGAATTTATGAAAAAGTATTTGAATACACTCATAAAATTTATTAAAACTTACAGCATTTTAATAATTCTATTTGTGTTATATATCTTGATAACTTATTTATTAAAGATTCCTAATTGTTTGATAAAATTAATATGTGGGTATCCATGTCCTGGATGTGGAATGACAAGAGCGGGAATTTCAATTTTAAAATTTGATTTTGTAAATGCGTTTAATTTCAATCCATTAATTTATATTTTACCGTTGGTTTTATTTATTATTATATTTAAAGAATATTCAATTGTTAGTAAAATTTATCATCAAAAGATCTTTTGGGTTAGTTTATTAATTTTAACAATTAGTTTATATGTTTATAGAATGATATTTGTTTATCCAGAAGTACCAATGAATTATGATAATAGAAATTTAATCGAATGGATCAAAAACAAAATATTATAATAATTAATTTTTAATGCAAATTAAATTAGTAATTTTACTGATTAATTTGCATTTTTTTGATATACTTTGTTTATATATGAGGTGTGTTATATGAAAGTATTAATGTTAAATGGTAGTCCCCATCTTAAAGGCGCAACTTTTATTGCTTTAAAAGAAATGGAAAAGATTTTTCTTGAAAATGGAATCGAAGTTGAATTAATTAATGTTGGTCTTGAAAACGTTCGTGGCTGTTTAGCTTGTGGTAACTGCTATAAAACAGGAAAGTGCATTATTGATGATATCGTTAATAAAATAGCAGTTAAGTTTGAAGAGTGTGATGGTTTAGTAGTAGGAAGTCCAGTATACTATGCATCGGCCAATGCAACATTAGTTGCAGTACTTGATAGACTATTTTATTCAACAAGATTTAGTAAAGCGATGAAAGTCGGTGCAGCAATTGCAACTGCAAGACGTGGTGGTATAACTGCTACTTTTGATGAACTTAATAAATACTTTACTATTAGTGGTATGCCAATAGCATCTGGCCAATATTGGAATGGGTTTCATTCAGGTTATGGAGAAAATGCTTTACAAGATCAAGAAGGTTTACAACAAATGCGTACACTTGCGAGAAATATGACATTTTTAATGAAAAGCATTGAACTTGGAAAAAAAGAATTTGGTTTACCAGAAAAAGAAAAAGGCGTTTTTACAAACTTTGTTAGATAGCCAAATACTTAAAGAAAGTAACCACTTAACTTAGATTTATTGACATTTTTATTAGATTGAATATAATTATATATGGAGGTTATTTATGGAAGTACGTGAATGTATTTTAAAAAGAAGAAGCATAAGAAAATTTAAAGAACAACAAGTAGATAACGATACAATTAAAGATATTTTAGAATGTGCAATGGCTGCACCTAGTGCATGTAATAAACAACCATGGGAATTTTATGTTATTAAAAATCAAGATTTATTAAATGAAATTAAAAGTGTAGGTCGCTATACTAACTTTAATTCACCACTTGTAATTGTAGTATGTGGAAACCGTGAAAGAACACTTTCTGATCGTGTTAATGATTTTTATATTCAAGATTGTTCAGCTGCAATCGAAAATATTTTATTACGTGTTACATCACTTAATCTTGGTGCGGTTTGGTGTGGACTTCAACCAATGGAAATTCCATATAAAAAAGCTAAAGAAGTATTAAAACTAACTGATAATATTGAACCACTAGGTATGATTCATATCGGATATCCTGCTGAAGAGAAAGAAGAAAGAACACAATACAATAGTGATTATGTTCATTTCTACGAGTAATTAATTTATGAAACATATTATTGAAATTAAAAACTTGAAAAAAAGATTTGGTGATATTCAAGCAGTTGATGATTTGTCATTTCATGTAAATGAAGGTGAATTATTTGCATTTTTAGGTATTAATGGTGCTGGTAAATCTACAACAATCAGCATTATTTGTGATCAAATCGCTAAAGATTCAGGTAAAGTATTTGTTAATGGAATTGATATAGATGTTGATTCAACTAATATTAAAACAATGATAGGGGTTGTTTTTCAAAATTCAGTATTAGATAAACAATTAACAGTATTAGATAATTTGATGTGCCGAGCAGCACTTTATGGGTTGACAAAAGATCAATTCAACAATAAAATAGAAGAACTAAATATTTTACTTGATTTAAAACCATTACTTAATAGAACACTTGGAAAACTTAGTGGTGGTCAAAAAAGAAGAGTTGATATTGCAAGAGCACTTATACATAATCCTAAAATATTAATTTTAGATGAACCAACAACAGGACTTGATCCACAAACTAGACAAATGGTTTGGAATGTTGTTGAAAAACTTCGTAAAGATCAAAATATTACGGTATTCTTGACAACTCATTATATGGAAGAAACGCGTGATGCTGACTATGTAGTTATTATAGACCATGGTAGAATTGTTGGACAAGGAACACCAAATGAACTTAAAAATGAGTTTACTACTGATTATATTAATTTATATAATGTAACTGAAGAAGAAGTGAAGAAACTAAATATTTCTTATAACGTTATTAATGATGGATTTAGAATTAAAATTGATTCGACTGCAAAAGCAAAAGAATTAATTAATGAATATCCAGAACTTTTTAATGATTTCGAAGTTGTTAAAGGTAAAATGGATGATGTATTTTTGAACGCTACTGGTAGAAGTAATAGTGGGGGTATAAACTAATGAATTCACTTACTTTTTTAATTAAACGAAATATTAAGTTGTTTTTTAAAGATAAAGGTGTCTTTTTTACATCTTTGATAACACCATTAATTTTACTTGTTTTGTATATAACATTTTTAGGTAATGTTTATAAAGATTCATTTTTACAAATATTTAGTGGTCCGATTGCTATTGATGATAAATTAATTAGTGGATTAGTCGGTGGACAACTATTTTCGTCACTTCTTGCAGTTTGTTGTATTACTGTATCATTTTGTTCAAATATGATAATGGTACAAGATAAAGTTACAAATTCACGCGGTGATATATTAATGACACCAGTTAAAAAATCAACACTTGCTTTTTCATATTATATTGCTACATATATCAACACTTTAATTGTTTGTTTTACAGCAGCTATTTGTTGTTTAATATATATCGCAATTATTGGATGGTATTTAACAATTGTTGATGTTTTATTGATTTTTTTAGATGTTGTGCTTCTTGTTACTTTTGGAACAGCTTTATCATCAATAATAAATTATTTCTTATCATCTCAAGGTCAAATATCAGCAGTTGGTTCAATTGTTAGTTCTTGTTATGGATTTATTTGTGGTGCATACATGCCGATATCTAGTTTTCCAAAAGTCTTACAAAAAGTTATTGCTTTCTTACCGGGTACTTATGGTACATCTTTACTAAGAAATCATACAATGGGATCAACAATTAAAGAAATTGAAAATACAGGTATTCCTTCTCAAGTAACAAATATTGTAAAAGATTCTATTGACTGTAATGTTTATTTCTTTGATAATTTAGTAGATACATGGCAAATGTATTTAATCCTTGGATCTTTTGCAGTTGGACTTGTTGGGGTATATGTTTTAATGAATGTAATTTCTAAAAAAAGAAAACAAAATTAAAATCGTTTAGTAAATTCTAAACGATTTTTTTATTTATCAAAATAATATTTAAAATTTTATAATTAATTACTTGCAAAATTACAAAAGATTTGGTATAATAAAGAAGCCTAGTAAATAGGGGCTTCGTACAACGGTAGTACACCGGTCTCCAAAACCGTCAATGTGGGTTCGATTCCTACAGCCCCTGCCAGTCAATCTCATATGGCGAATGTGGTGAAGTGGTTAACACAGCGGATTGTGGCTCCGTCATTCGTGGGTTCGAGTCCCATCATTCGCCCCATTTTAAGAAATCTATAGGTCTTCTGAAAAGAGGATCTATTTTTTATTTTTATTAGGTATTTTAGCTAGTTTTAGTTAGAATACCTTA
>CAJGDR010000021.1 GCA_904502205.1 uncultured Bacilli bacterium | reverse complement strand
CCGAGTTCGATGGTTCGAATCCGTCCCCCTCCACCATTTTTATTTTATAGGCCATTAGCCAAGCGGTAAGGCAACGGACTTTGACTCCGTCACTCACTTGTTCGAATCAAGTATGGCCTACCATTTGTAATTAACTCAAACGTTGTGTTGAGTTTTTTTTATGCTTAATTTTACAAAAATAGTTTAAAGTGTTATAATAATCATTGAGGTACTAAACTATGAACGTAATAGAATATTTAATTGAGTTAGAAGAAGAACTGAAATTTCTTCCTAAATCTAAACGGGAATCAACATTAATTATTTACCGTGAGAAGATAAACAATTTAATAGATTTTGGAGAATCTGAAGAAAAAATAGTTGCAAGTCTTCCAAGTCCTCAATCGATTGCTGAAGGATTGTATTCAAGTGAAGGGATCGATTATTTGGAAAAAAGGAAAAAGCAATCCAAACAAAAAGCTAATTTTAAAGCAATTGTATCTACATTTATAATTTTGCTTTTAGTAAGTTCAACTATTGTTCTTACGTGGTTTACTTTTGGTAGTATAATTAGAGTTAGTAGTTTAGTGTTTAGATTAAAAGGCATATTAGAAATTGTAATTAATACAATATTAGTTCTTTCTTATATTTTAGTCTTGTTATTAGTTTATATATTTTTATTAGATTTATTTCATATGATATTTAATATGTTGTTAGAAAATGTATTAGTGCCATTTGATAAAAATCCAAAATTCTTAGATAATTCTATTATGGATTATATTGATAAATTTATAAAAAAACCAAAACTTCTTGGTAAAGTTTTATCTGTTTCAGCATTAATATTATTTGTATTTTTGATCATAGGATATTGCACTAAAACATATTTTTATCGTTCGTTTGCGAATGTTAAATCAGAAGAAGTAGTTCAAGAAATAGATTTATCTACTTATAAAGATATCAACAAAATATTACTTGATGTAGATTCTGCCAACATCTTATTTAGTAAAGGAACAAATTTATCAATTAAAGTTTCAAGTGAATTTGAAAGAACAAACAAAATTCAACAAATCGATAAGACATTAAAGTTTACAACAGATACATTGAAAGAATTTGATATGTTCGGTTTATTTTCAGAACCTGTTCCTTATATTGAAATTACAATACCTGAACAATTATCGATAACTTGTTTAAATAAAAGTGGTATTATTCAATTTGATAATGTAGTTTTAAATGATTTAACATTAACTGCAAATTCTGGTAATGTTATTATTTATGAATCAGTTTTCAATGATCTTAATTTGTTAATTCAAAAAGGTGGTATTAATATTACTAATTGTAGTTTTAATAACGCAAGTATTGAATCAAGAGCTGGGTCAGTTTTATTAGAAAACAACAAATGTAATGATTTAAAATATATTAATGGAGCTGCAAAAGTAAATATTAATAATACTGTTTTAAATAAATTATCTCTAACAAGTTCTAGTGGTGATGTATTTATTAATAAGATGGAAAATGTAGAAACAATAATTGAAACACAAAGTTGTACTTTAGATTTAAAACAAGTACATTCAAGTAGTAATATAAATATTAAATCATTATATCAAACATCTGTTACACTTTATGAATCAACTACAAAACAATTAAATGTTGGAATGAATTCTGGAACATTTACTGGCTACTATTTAACAATGAATGGTAAGATTCAAACAACTGGAACAGTTATGTTAAGTTATATTAATGGTAATTTTGATGTAGAAGCATATGGAAGATATTGTGATATTCATGAATATATGGGTGAATCCCTAATATTAAAAACACAAGCATCTGAAACAACTTTAAAATATATTAAAACAGATTATTTAGATTATCAATCAAACAATTCAAAATCACTTCTTTATTTTGTTTTTGGAAAAGACATGATTGTTCTTGATCCAAAAGGAGATATAGTTCTTGATAATAGTAAAGAAATTAGTGAAGATTTAGTATTGTATTCTAAATATGAACAAAAAATTGAAAGATTAAATATTACTCCATCAGCTATATTTAATGTTAATGAAGGAGTACAATTAGGAGCATGGGAATGAAAATAATTGCTTATATAATGATGATTCTTGGATTTCTTGGTTGGCTTAGTTTGTATGTATTAACAATTATTTTTAAAGATAATGTAAACATTGACAACATATTATTTATTACAGGATATATATTTATAATTATATTTGCGGGAGGTTTTTTAATATATGCCAAACTACGAAAAAAAGTTAAAGAAAATCGATAATGAAATTTATCAAGCGCTTGTCGATGAACAAAAAAGACAAAGAGAAGGTTTAGAATTAATTGCTTCTGAAAACTATGTTTCAGAAAATGTTTTAGGTGTTGTTGGTTCATGTTTAACTAACAAATATGCAGAAGGATATCCAAGTAAAAGATATTATGGTGGCTGTGAAAATGTTGATGTTGTTGAGAATCTAGCAATCGAAAGAGTATGTAAACTTTTTGGTGCTAAATATGCTAACGTTCAACCACATTCTGGTTCACAAGCTAATATGGGAGCTTATCGAGCTGTTTTAAAACCAGGTGATAAAGTACTTGGAATGAATCTAAATGACGGTGGTCATTTAACACATGGACATAGTTTAAGTTTTTCAGGACAAGATTATAATTTTATTTCTTATGAAGTCGATCCTGAAACAGGATTTTTAGATTATCAAAAAATTGAAGAAATTGTTAAAAGAGAACAACCTAAATTAATTGTTGCTGGTGCATCAGCATATCCAAGAAAAATTGATTTCCAAGAATTTGCAAGAATTGCAAAAGAAAATAATGCATTATTAATGGTTGACATGGCCCACATCGCAGGAATCGTTGCTGCTGGGTATCATCAAAATCCAGTTGATTATGCAGACATTGTTACAACAACTACTCATAAAACATTAAGAGGTCCAAGGGGTGGAGTAATCTTAACTAATAATGAACAAATTATTAAAAGAATTAATCAAACTGTATTCCCTGGTATTCAAGGTGGACCTTTAATGCATGTTATTGCCGGAAAAGCTGTTTGCTTTAAAGAAGCACTTGATGATTCATTTAAACAGTATCAATATCAAGTTCTACTAAATGCAAAACTTCTTGCAGAACACTTACAAAAATATGGTTACAAAGTAATTACTGGTGGAACAGACAATCACATGTTACTTGTAGATGTTAAAACATCTTTAGGTATTACAGGTAAACAAGCAGAAAATCTGTTACATAGAGTAAATATTACATGTAATAAAAACACAATTCCAGGTGATACAGAAAAACCTGCATACGCAAGTGGTATAAGAATAGGTACGCCAGCTATTACTACAAGAGGTATGAAAGAAAAAGAAATTGAACAAATTGCTGAACTTATTCATTTAGGATTAACTGTAACAGGCGATGCTAAAGTTCAAGAAGTAAAAGAACGAGTTATTAAACTTAGTAAAAAATTTAAAACAACATTTTAATAAAGTATGTTAATAATAGTATTAGGATTATATTTTATTTTTGTATTAGTAAGTACACTCGTTCAAGAACAAAGTAAAAAATAGAGGAAGGTATGAAGCATGACAAGAGAAGAAAGAAAAGCTTTAAAAGCTGAAAAGAAAAAGAACAAAGTAGGATTTATGCAAGAATTTAAAAAATTTATTATGCGTGGTAATATTGTTGATATGTCTGTTGGGGTTATTGTTGGTGGTGCTTTCACAGCAATTGTTAACGGACTTTCAAACAATATTTTAAAACCAATTATTAACTGGTTTTTAGCAAGACTTTTAGGTAAAAATTCATTATCAGAAATTTATACATATTTACAAAAAGTAGAAGTTGCCGAATTAGACGAAGCTGGTAATGCAACAGGTAAAATGATTGTTGATTTAACTCAATCTATTTATATTGACTGGGGAGCATTTATCAATGCTATCATCAATTTCTTAATTATCGCTTTTGTATTATTTGTTATTGTTAAATTTATTAACAGATTAAATGATGCTAAAAAACAAGCTAATAATTTAAATGCTCGCATTGAATGGAAAAAAGCAAGAAACAAAAAATTAAATAAAAAAGAAAGAGCATATGTTGCAGAACTTGAAGCAAAAGCATTAGCAGAAGCTGAAGCAGCAAAAGCTCCAAAAGAACCAGTAATTACTGAATTAAGTGTATTACTAGAAATCAAACAATTATTAGAAGCTCAAAAACAAGCTCAATAATTTAAAAAAGTCTTGACAATTCAAATAAAATTAGATATAATCTATTTACAAAAAAGATCCTATAAGGAGAGTAACCGATAATAGATTTTCTATTATTGTTGCATTCGTCATCACGTATATGGTTAAGAGAAATATACCGGATGCAACTATCAGTATGACTGAGAGCGTAAGACCTTTATTCTTAATACTAAGAGTAAGGGTCTTTTCTTATGTCGAAAAAAGGAGAAGAGAAATGAAAAGTTATCAAGAAGTAATTAAAGAATTACAAACAAATGAAACAGAAGGTTTAACTAAAACACAAGTTGAAGAAAAGACTTCACAGTTTGGACCTAATGCTTTACAAGAAAAAAAGAAAACACCATTAATTATTAAATTCTTGTCAGAGTTTAAAGACTTTATGGTTATTATTTTATTAATTGCAGCTGTTGTTTCAGTAATAGCTGACCATGAAGAATGGATCGAAAGTTTAATTATTTTAATCGTTGTTTTAATAAATGCAATCTTAGGTGTTGCACAAGAAAGTAAAGCTGAAAAATCACTAGAAGCATTGAAGAAATTAAGTACACCAAATGCTAAAGTAATTCGAGATGGAGTAAGTATTAAAATTAATTCTAGTGAAATTGTACCTGGTGATATTTTATTAGTAGAAGCAGGTGACTTTGTTCCTGCTGATGCGATGATTATTGAGTCTGCAAATTTAGTTGTTGATGAATCAGCTTTAACTGGAGAATCAGTTCCAGTAAATAAAAACAATCAACATATTGATAAAGAAGATGTTGCAATTGGAGATATGACTAATTGTTTATTCTCATCAACTTATGTTACATATGGTAGAGCAAAAGCAGTTGTTACAGGTACTGGTATGAATACAGAAATTGGTAAAATTGCTGGAATGTTAATGAATGAAGAAAACACTCAAACACCACTTCAACATAAACTTGATCAAATTGGTAAAACAATTGGTATTATTTGTATTTTTGTTTGTGTTATTGTATTTGCAATGGAACTATTTGCATTAAAGTCAATTACAAAAGAAGGTATTACTAGTGCTTTCATGACAGCAATTGCATTAACAGTTGCTGCGATTCCAGAAGGTTTAGCTACTGTTGTTACAGTTGTACTTGCAATCGGCGTTGACAAGATGGCCAAAAGACAAGCTATCGTTAAGAAACTTCCTGCAGTTGAAACTTTAGGATGTGCATCAATTATTTGTAGTGATAAAACTGGAACATTAACACAAAATAAAATGACAGTTGTTAAGTATTATCATAATAATAATTTGAAAAATATTGAAGATAAATTAAATGATAAAGAACAAGCAATGATTGAATATTTTAGTTTATGTAGTGATGCTAAAAGTGAAGTAGTTGATGGTGAGTTAAAAGAAATTGGTGACCCTACTGAAATTGCTTTAGTTGTTGCTTGTCAAAAATATGTTAAAAATAAAATGATAAATATTAATGATCGTTTTGCTGATTTACCATTTGATTCTGATCGTAAGATGATGTCAGTAATCTATAAATATAATGGTAAATTCTTATCAATCACAAAAGGTGCTCCAGATATTATTCTTGAAAAGTCATCATATAAACCTGATGAAAAAAGAGCATTACTTGCGAATGAAGAAATGGCCAGCGATGCTTTAAGAGTATTAGGTATTGGTTATCGAATTTTTGATACACTTCCAGAACTTACATCAGAAAATATTGAAAATGATTTAACGTTTGTTGGACTTGTCGGAATGATTGACCCAGCAAGACCGGAAGTAAAAGAGTCAATTAGATTAGCATCTAAAGCAGGCATTAGAACAATTATGATTACTGGTGACCATGTAAAAACGGCAGAAGCAATTGCTAAACAACTTGGAATTTTAAGAGATGGTGATTTGGCTATTGCATCTAGTGAATTACAAAAGATGACTGATGAAGAATTGTTTGATAATATTGAAAAGTATTCTGTTTATGCTCGTGTAGCACCTGAGGATAAAGTAAGAATTGTTGAAACATGGCAAAAGAAAGGTCATATTGTTTCAATGACTGGTGATGGTGTAAATGATTCACCTGCTTTAAAAAAAGCAGATATTGGTTGTGCTATGGGTATTACAGGAACTGATGTTGCTAAAGAAGCAGCTGATTTAGTGTTAGTTGATGATAACTTCGGAACTATTGTTGAAGCAATCAAACAAGGGCGCGGAATTTATGCAAACATTAAGAAAGTTGTTATGTATTTATTATCAAGTAATATTGGTGAAGTTTTAGCAATTTTCTTAGCATCACTTATTTCAGCATTATTTATTGGAATTGATTTTGGTGATCCACTTTTACCAATTCATTTATTAATGGTAAACTTAGTTACTGATACATTCCCATCATTTGCACTTGGTTGTGAAGCGACTGATGATGAAGTAATGAATGAATCACCAAGACCAAAAACTGAAGGATTCTTTGCTCATAAAATTGGTATTGTAATTTTCCTTGAAGGTGTTATGATTGGTTTATTAACATTTGCGGCTTATGCTATTGGACATTTTGCAAATCCAAATTCAGACTTAGGTCACACTATGGCATTTATGACTTTAGCTTCTTCACAATTATTCCATGCTTTCAATATGAAGTCTAATAAATCAATTTTAAATAGAAAATTATTTAATAACAAATGGTTAATAATATCGTTTGTTGCATTAATGGCTGTTCAATTATTAGTATGTTATATTACACCAGTTGCTAATGTTTTCCAACTAGTAGCATTAGAACCTAAATATTTAATGATTTGTTTAGGTCTTGCTGCTTCAACAATTGTTTTTGTTGAACTTGGTAAGTTAATAGTAAAATTAACAAATAAGAAGTAAAATAAAAAACCGTTCATTTTATTAATGAACGGTTTTATTTTATTTAATAATAATATCTTCAATAGCTTTTTCTCTAAAAGTTCTAATTACACGACGAAGTGTATTAATTGATTCAAATAAGCTATATAATATAATAGGTAAATTTTCGTTTGTTTCAAGTTGAGTAAGTTCGATAGCATGTGTGATAGTTGCATCTAAACCGATAGCATAAAAACATACTTGGTTAACTGCTTCTAAAATAGTAGAATTTACAACTTCAGATTTTTTAGTAATTAGTTCTTGCACAAGTGGAAGACTAATATCTCCATAATTGTTACCACCAATAAATCTTAAATCGTTAGAAATTTTTAATAAGTCAACAGCAAGTGTTTTAAGAGCAGAACTTAATTGTAAAAAACAATCTAGGTTGATTGTAGAATCAATATAATTCTTAGCTGGTCTAAAAGGTTCACCAGTAAATTTAGAAATATAAGCAACTAACTTTTTAATGAACTTAGAATGATCACCAACTAAACTTACACCAACATTCAAATCAAGAAGACTTTCAAGTGCTGAATCCATTCTCTTCATATCACGATTTAAAACTAAACTAAAAGCATCAAAAGTTTGTCTTAATGTTTCATTTTGAATTAAATCATTTTTACATAGATTTGATTTAGCAGTAAAAGTATTTACAAGTTTCTTAATTTCAACGATTAGTTTTTTTGTTTGTCTAGTTAAAGCAATCTTCCCTGCAGTTGGAATGACGTCATATGCTGATTGGCCTAAATTGACATGTTTGATTGGATCAATTTGATCATATAATCCTTTTTTACTACCAAGCATTTCGTTTGCACGATTTGCGATAACTTCATTTGCATTCATATTCATACTTGAACCACTATCGCCCTGAATAAAATCAGTAATGAATTGACCGTGTAAACGACCATTTAAAATTTCATCACTACTTAATCCAATAACTTTAGCATATTCTTCAGGTAATAAATCTAAATCTGCATTTGCGCGTGCTGCGGATTTTTTGATAGTAGCAAGGGCTTTTATCATTTGTCTATTAAGACCACGTTTTGTTAATTCGAAGTTTTCTTTACCACGAAGTGTGTGTATTCCATAGTATGCTTCAGCCGAAATTTGTTTATCTCCTAAAGCATCATGTTCGATTCTGTATCGCACATTATCACCTTCTTTCAAGAATACAACAATATCATAGCATAAAAAACAAAAAAATGCAATATAATGATATATCAAATTAAAAGGAGTCTTTCATGAGATTAAAAATTACTAAGTGTGAGAAACTATCTGGGGTAGTAAATATTAGTGGAAGTAAAAATACAGCACTACCAATTATTGCTGCTTGTTTAATTACTAAAAAGAAAATAATATTAAAAAACATACCTTTAATAACTGATGTTTTATTAATGATTGACATCATAAAAAGTATGGGTGTTTATGTAAAAAGAGAAAAACATAAACTAATTATTAAAGCTAAGTCTTTTAATCCAATTATTGAATCAATTGATGTTACAAAATTTAGAGCATCATATTATTTAATAGGAGCATGCCTTGCAAGATATAATGTGTGCTCGATCAGATTGCCAGGCGGATGTAATTTTAGTGATAGACCAATTAATATGCACATAAAAGCATTTGAAGATTTAGGATATGTTATTGATGAATATAATGATACTTTATATATAAAGAAAGAAAAAGATTCGAAAAACAAAATATGTTTTACAAAAAAATCAGTTGGAACAACTATTAATACACTTATTGCTTGTACTAACTCTAATCATCCAATTAATCTTGTTAATGTTTCAGTTGAACCAGAAGTTTTAGAAACCATTAAGTTTTTAAAAAAGATTGGTGTTACTATTATAAATACTAATAAATCAATATATATATTTACAAGTAATTTAAAATATTCAACATCTTATAAAATTATATCTGATAGAATTGAAACTGGAAGTTATATGTTGTTAGCATCAGCAATTCCTAATAGTCATCTAATAATTAAAAATAGTCCAATAAAATATATGGAAAGTGTTATAAATGTCATTAGGGATTTGGGTTGTATTGTAAATATTCATGATGAAACCATAATTGTTAAAAGTGGTAACATTAAGAGTATTAAACTTGAAATCAATGAATATCCAAGTTTTCCAACTGACTTACAGCCGATATTATCAACTGTATTGTTATGTGCTAATAAACGTTCAATTGTCAAAGATTATATTTACCCAGATCGAATAAGTCACGTTGAAGAGTTGAGAAAAATGAAAGCAAAAATTCAACAAATGAATAATTCAATAATTATAAATAAATCTTCTTTAATTGGATCAAACGTAAGAGCAAAAGATTTAAGAATGGCTTTTTCATTAATTATAGCAGGTAGTATTGCAAGCGGTGAAACTACTGTTGAAAACGCAAAAATATTACTTCGGGGTTATGAACAACCAATAATTAAATTGAAAAAAATTGGAATTCAAATAACTGAATTTATTAGTTAATAATAAGACACTCTTTTTTTAATATGTTATAATAATAAAAAAGAGGTGAATTATATGGACTTTAGTTTAGTTTCAATAATTGTAAATATTGTATTAATAGCTACTTTTGTTTTGAGCTTGCTATTAGGTTTTTTAAGAGGTTTTAAAAAATCTTTAAATAATTTAATTGCAAATTTTGTAGTGATAATTCTAGCTATTTCATTTTGTGGTATGATCGCAAAAACATTAGCAGGTTTTGATATATCTTTTATTACGGGTGATGATTCACCAATGACTTTATCTAAATTATTAAGTGATATGTTTGTTGAAGAATTAAGTGTAACCACTGATCAAATACCAGCAACACTAGAACTTGTAACATCTGCATCAATTGGTATTATGCGTTTACCTGCATATTTATTGCTTTTAATTGTTGGTTTAATTATAGTTAAACCTTTATTAAAGTTACTACTTAGAGTTATTATTCCAATTGGTAAAGGAAAAACAATTGGATTTAGATTTATAGCATTAGGAGTATCTTTTGCATCTTATGTTATATTAATGTTCTTCTTGACAGCACCAGTTTTTGGTATTCTTGGAATGGCAAATCATGTTGTTAAAGAAATTGATTTTGATAAAGCTGATCAAAAAGAAGAAATGAGTAATAGCGACAATGATTCATTTGAAGAATTAACAAGTGGCTTTGCTTTAAGTATTGCAAAAACAGTTTTTGGTGATGAATTTAAATTACAATCTGAGTTTACTGGAAAACTAATTGAAATAAAAACATCATACGGAACAATTAATTTAAAAAATGAAATTGATTATCATAGTTTATTAGTTGGGATTATTTGGAATAATATTGATGATGAGAATAAGATAATTGATAACATATTAGAAAATAGTGAAACAATCTTACTTGGATTTAGAGAAAGTGAACTATTAAATGTTACAATTCCAAGTATTATTGAAATTGTTCGATTAGAAGCATCAGAGGAAAATATTGATTTCGATAAATTAATTGAAACTGATTGGTCTGTTGAAAAACAAAATATTGTAGATATTTTAAGAGCTTTATGTGAGTTTGTTGATACAGTAAATATTGATTTAGAAAATCCAAAAAGTATGTTAGGAAATCCGAATCTCCCATTAGCTTTAAAAAACATTGGAACTTCTTTAAATAATTCAGGTGTTTTCAAAGATGTAATATTAGTTTATTTAAATGATCTAGTTCAAGAATCAATTATATCTAATAGTGAAGAACTAGGAAATCTTGCACATGTTTTAGATTTAACTAAACTTGATTTAACTAAAGATCTTTCAACAATAGGCTTTATTCTTAATGATTTATATGAAATCATGTTTTCTGAAAATGGTGAATTTAATATTCTAAATAATTATGATGTAGTTGATAGTTTAATTAAAAATGTATTTAATTTATCTACAGTTAAAAATAATGAAGCTGATATTGTTCAAGCAATTGTTGAATTTACTGATATAGATGTTACGCTTGAACAAATTGGATTGAAATTAAATTATGATAATGTAAATTGGGATACTGAAATAAATAATATTAAGGGCATAATGGTTGATTTATTTAAATTAATTTCAGATGCTGGTTATCAAAATATTGCTGAGGCAGATTTGTTTAGTTTAATCATGAAAGAAGAAAATTATGATCAAACTAAAAATATCGTTGAAAAGATTACAAAATCTCAATTGATTAAAGATAGTTTAATAGGTATGATATCTAATACAATGTCTCAATTGGGGCTTGATAATTGGAAAAGTGAAAAACTAATTGCATACGAACTTTCTGAAGAAGCTCATACTGAATGGGCTCAAGAACAGATTCTAAAAGTAATTGAGTTATATGATGATATGCAATCATTGATTAACATTGAGTTTGAATCAATGACAAATAAACAATTAGTTGACTTACAAGAAAAACTAAAAAAGATTAATCAATTAGAAATAGTTTCATTAGATAGTCTTATGCCGATGATTAATAATGCTTTATATGGAGCTAGTTTAGAAATAAATGTATTAGACAAAATATATGATATTAATTCAAGCGGTGGTTATGATTCAAACAAAGATGAATGGGACCAAGAAATAACAAGATTAATAGAAATTATAAAACAATTGAATAACATATATTTTAATAGATTTAGTATTAAAAATGAAACATATAATTTGGCTAATGTTTTAGAACAAATGAAACAGTCATATATCTTTGGAAATGATCTTAGAAATGATGGAGATGTTACTATTGATGATAATATCTTTAACGAAATTATTCTTGAAATATTATCGGAAAATGGACTACTTAAAACACCAGAAAATAATGGTTTCATAGATAGTATTCAAGCTGAAAATGATGATTGGTCAAGATATGACTATAGTAATGAATTAGTTATTATTAGAGATTATAATATTAATGCATCGATTCAAAATGATACTGTAGTTAGTCAATTACAAACATCAGAAATTGCAAAAAAATACTTTGATATTGCAGGTACAATTAACGAAAAAATCGCTAATATCTCTTTTGATTATAATGGTAATATAATCACATTAAAAGATTATATTAATGGTGGTCAACCGCTTACTAATGATCAATTATATGAAAGAAATTGGAAACACGAAATTGATGATTTGAACAGATTAATTGAAGGATTTAATTCAGGATTTGGTGGTGATTTTACTACTGCATTAGTGGTAGTTGCACACTCTAATAAAGGTACTTTAGCAAGCGAAGCTGCTAATGAAATTTGCGATATTGTGTTTCAACAATAATAAAATTTTTACTTAATTTATGGATAAAAAAGAACTATATTTTTGTTAAAATATAGTTCTTTTTTGTTTATTATATAAATAAAATAGTCTAGAAATAATATAGGAAATTTTCGTTAAAAATTAAAATATCAATTAAAAGTGATAAAGAAAACGTTTTTACTTTTTAAAATTAAAATTTTAAAAAATAATACGAAAACTAAATACTTCACTTTACAAGAAATCGATTTTTTGGTAAAATAAGAGAGTAAATCTTAAAGAAAGAGGTGTACGTTTATGCCAAGTGTAAACACAATAATGTTAATATTCGGACTAGCTGCATTAGGGATATTAGCATTATCTACATTAGTTGGGTTCCTTGCGGGTTTTAAAAGGGAATTAAAACTAATGATTGTTTTCGTAGTCTTACTAGGGTTAGTATGGCTCGTATTAGGTAATGTTGCATTACTTTTAGATGCTGAATTACCTGCATTTGCTACTACAATGTTAAGCGATTTACTATCGGGAATCTTAAATTTGAGTGATAAATTAACATTCACATCGTTAAGAGAATTAATAGTTGAGGTAGCCGGAGGACTAGTGCCAGATGTTAAAAATCTACTAGTTGAAGGAACTAAAACTTACTCACTAGTAATGAGTGTCTTAGAATTTGTATTAAGATTCGTATTGATATTGGTTGGAACAATCGTTGTGTACGTATTGTGTATCCTAATTCGCTTACTATCATTCATTATCGGTTCTATCATTCGTCTATGCACAATTAGAAGTAGAAGACGCAAACGTAATGAAAGAGAAGCAAAACGTGAAACTGGTCTTGATGAAGGTGTAGTTGTAGTTAAGTCAGATATTTATGATGGTGAAGTTGTCGTAACTTTAAGTCGTAATCCTAAAAAAGTTCGTAAGGGTAAAAGACGTGGTTGGGCAGCTGGACTTGGATTATTAAGAGGTGCTTTAACTGTTTTATTAATCTGTGTACCTATCACTGGCTTATTATCAATTGTAAGTGAAGTTGAACCAGAAACTGTCGACATGGTTATGGATATCATGGGTGGCGGACAACAAACAACTGACAAAGTTGCTGAAGGCAATAATGAATTACTTGATTGGGTATTCGAATTTGCAGATGAATATGATTCAGGTATTGTTGCTGAAATTATTGGTTCAAGTGAATACTTCTTAGGAAAACCATTGGATGAAACACTATTTGATAATCTTCTAAAGATTGAAACTAGTACTCAAACAATTTATGTTCGTGAAGAATTAATTAAATTAGTTCAAATTGCGAATATCTTACCTGAGGCTTATGCACCAGATAAAGCAATTCCAATTGACATCTGGTCATTAAGTGATGTAAAACAAGATCGTATTTTTGAAATACTAAAAGACTTTAAATTATTCTATGAAATCATGCCCGCAGCAATAGAATTTGCTGGCAACTTAAAAATGGTATCAGATTTATTAGAACCATCTGGTCAAACATTAGATAGCCTAGCTACGGTTGATTGGTCTCGTGATTTACCATTAATTTTAGATGCTCTTAGAATTGCATTAGAACTTGGAGACATTACTCAAAATTTTGATCCATTAAAATTAAATTCTGATGTATTAAGAGATGTAGTTGCAAACATTGGTGCTACTGACTTTATCGCTAAGTTAATGCCTGTTGTTATCAATGCTGCACTTTACTTAGAAATGACTAAAGGATTTGTTGGTGAATGGCCAAAAGATCATATTATTTCTACTGATGGAATTACATGGGAAAATGAATTAGTTAACTTAGTTGACATTTATGAATTATTCCAAACAATGGAATTAGATTTAGCTAATCTTGATATTGCTACTATTCTTCAAGATTCTGACAAAATGGATATCATTGAAGCAATGTTAAAGAAACTTGTTGGTAGTGATTTATTCATCGATGTTGTAGTTGAAATCGTTGATATAGCTAAAGAATTCCAATTAGGCAAATTAAACTTTGAAGAATTTAAAAACATTTTAAAACTTACAAATTTAGTTGCTGAAGATTGGCAAGCAGATATCGAAGTTATTCTTGATATGGTCGTTATCGTTGAAGAACTTGGTGTTCTAGGTAGCGAAGGAATTGATTTCTATAATTACGATGCTTTAAGAGGATTAGTATCAAAATTATTTGATCTAATGAT
>CAJGDR010000020.1 GCA_904502205.1 uncultured Bacilli bacterium | reverse complement strand
GCCGGATTTTAAATAATAGACATTTTTACTGTATTTTTTTAAATAATTGGTTGAACTAGTTTTATCGTAATAACTAAGTACGAGATTTTTTACTTTTACGTATTTTACAAGATTAATAGCACCACCAATATGATCACTATCACTATGACTTATAATTAAATAATCTATTTCTTTAATTCCTAAGTTTTTAATTATTTTAGTAAAATCAAAGTTTTTTGAAACCTCACCCGTATCAATAACAATTACATCTTTGGTATGTTTAGAAACAATAACTGTTGATTCTCCTTCATGAAGATCTAAGAAGTATAATTCATCATTTAGTTTGAAACAACCTTTATAATACCAACAAATCATAAATATTATAAAAAACAAACAAAGTTTAAGTTTTTTTGTTTCTAATGCTATTAACAACAAATAAAATACGGCATAATATAGCACTTTAAAAACAATATGAATATTTCCTAAACTTAGTAATAAAAACTCGATATTTGCCGTATTTTGGGCCAAATATTCAAATATATTCGTTATATATCCATAAATTGGTAAAATACTAGGTATTATTAATATTATAAATGAAATTGGCAAATATAAGTAAGTTACAAAGATTATAAAAATAGGATTTACTATAATACTTATTAGATTAAAATCTGGATTAATACTTATAACAAATGGTAATACCAATAGTTGAATTAAAAATGTTAATAATAAAGTATTTAATAAATAATTAATTATTTTATTAAATATTTTATTTTTTATCTTAATATTTATTTTAATATGATAAACCATCATAAAAAAAGCAATTATATAAGTTAATATAAAACTTAACGAATTAACAATAAAAGGATTTATTAAACTAACTATTAAGAAATTTAAAGATATTTGATCAAGTTTATCAAGTTTAATAAATGATTTGATTACTAAACTTACAAATACTCTAATTACAGATATTAAATAGTTTGTAATAATAACGTATATTCCAATTGTTACTATAGTAATATAATTTATTAGTTTTTTATTTAATTTAAAAAAACTAAGTAATTTGGTAATAATCATTATTATAATAGATACATGAAGTCCCGATATTACAAATAAGTGACTAATCCCAATTTTATCTATATTTGTACTATCAAGTGTATCGTTACTACCTATTGTTAAAGTATTAATGTAACTTGCAAATTTACTTGGAAAAGTTTTATTTATATAATCTTTTATATAGAAATGGATTTTTCTTAAACTAAAAGTATTATCAATCTTTATAATTTTAGGATTATTTATTACATATTTAATATTTTGAAAATGTAAATAGCTTTCATAATCAAATTGATTAGGATAGTGTACTAAATGTTTTTCAATTTCTCCATTTATTATTAAGATATCACCAATATTATATAGTTCTTTAGTTTTCACTAAATATTTGTGTTTATTAGTTTTAACGGTTAATTGATAATAATTTGTTTTATTATTAATACTTATTACTTTAGCTTTTATAGGTAATATAATATCTTTTTTATAATTTAGTTCTTTTATAAGATAAATACTTATAAAAATACTAATTATTAAAATTATTAAAACAAACAATTTTTTTGATGCTTTAAATATAATAAATAAGTATATTATTAATAGTATTGATAAATACCAATAATTTATTGACAGTACTAATAAAACTACCGAAATGGCTAAAAAATGCCCGTTATTTTGGAAAATACTAAACAGTGATAAGATCTTTGATTTTATTGTAGACATTATCTTTTATTCCTGGGATTTCTTTAAGTTGTTCTTTTGTTAAAAACAAACCATTTGTTTTTCGGTATTCAATAATCTTTTCAGCATAAACTTTACCAATACCAGGAAGTGTCATTAATTGTTCTATACTTGCATAATTTAAGTTAATTAACGCAGGCTTATCTATATTTGCTTTCTCTGGTATTGTAATACTACAAGAAACAGTAATTAATTCTACTAAGTTTAAATTATCAAGATCAGCACTATCAAGTAAACCCCCAGCTATTTCTACAATTTCATATAAATATTTTTCACCATTAATTTCGTAAATGCCAGGAAATCTAACTTTACCTTTTAATTCAACATATAATATTTCACTAGTTTGTTCTTTTTCATTTTCTATATTCTCTATATTGATTTCGTCTTTGTTACAACCGGATAATAAAAAAAGTATTATAAAAAGTATTAGTGTTTTCATTTTCTCACCTCTACTTATATAATACTTAATTATTGTTGATTTTTCTTTTTCGAAAATTAGCAGTTTTTAAGATTAATACGATTTACTATAAGTGGTGTAACAATCAAGCTAATAAGCATACTAATTAAAGTATAACCACCATTATAAATTACCGATGCAATAAAACCAGTATTCCAATATAAAACTCCACTTAAAGTTAAAGAGCTAAATCTTAATAAACAAGAAATAACAATTGATATCGAAATGATAAGAACTTGTTTCCAAGATGAACTCTTTTTAACATATTTAGAAACAACTCCCACTATTCCTAAAACAACATTTGGTACAACATAATCTAACAATACTTGAAAAAAGTTTAACATATAACCAGACCAAATTAATTGAATTACACCAACTAATAAACCAGTTATTAATCCTCCTTTCAATCCATGACGATAGCCAATGATAAAGATTGGAACAAAAGCTAAAGTAATTGATCCACCATTTGGCCAAATGATTGCAGAATAAAGTGTTGCTAGAAAGTCAAACACTAATCCAAGTGCTGCAAAAATACTAATTTCAACAATAAAATTTACTTTGGTTTTTCTCATTTTTCATCCTCCTAAAGAAAAAAACTCCTTGGAAAATGCCAAAGAGAAGAAATAACAATTCGATAGATGAATATTATATTTCCCTCCGCTAGCATTATCTAGTTCAGGTATAAGCGTCGTTAACTTAATAACCTCTCAGCTTGCGCTCCGCCAATATACGATGTAATTATATCATAAATAAAAAAAGTTTTCAAGAAAAAAGTGTAACAACATAAGTTGTTACACTTTTAAATTAATCTTGTTTAAAAATAATATCTAACATTTTTAAATATAAATTTTTATTATTAAGATCTGAGAATTTAATTACTCCATCATTAATTGAAGTTTTACGATAATTATACATTAAATCAGATATACGTTTATCGCCATTAAAATGTTTATGACATTCAGCAATAACATTACTAATGTAATTATTTTGGAATGTAGTAGGTTTTTCAATACCTTTTAATTGGCTTGATTCAGCGCTTGTTAATAATAATTCATCACGATTTGATAATACATAATAATCACTAAAACTTTGAAGTTTAGTTAAATCAATAACATATTCTTCACCAACAGCAGTAAGTGGGAACATTGTAACTGATGTTTCATGATAGTTATACCATGTTGAATTAGTCGCAGCTGTCATGAAGATAATTGATACAGTAGTTTCTGTATTGTAATATTCTTCAATACGATATGGATTTTGAGCTGAAATTCCCAAAGCAGCTTTTGCATTTACAGCTGTATTTGTATATTCTGTATATGGGAATTTTACTGTTTCACCATCAATTACCATTTCTTGTTTTAAAATCATATTCCAAGCATCTTTTAATAATTCAGCTAATTCATCACTAGTAGATTCATCTGTATATGAAGATTCTTGATCAACAGTTAATCTAATACCTGCTTGTTTATAAACACTAAATGTTGTATTTGATAAACTTGAATTATTATAAATTAAGACAAGTCTAGCAATTCTTTCGGCAAGTGTTGAACCAGTAATAGAAGTTATTGGACTAAATTCTTTATTTTTTAAATCACTTAAAATGTTTTGAGCTAAAACTTCAACTTCATTTTGAGGATCAGTTATTTCAGTAACTTCTTTGCTTGCAATATAATAGATTGCTTCAATCAATGTAGTTCCTAATTTCTTAGTTTCTTCAGTTAGATCATCAAATGATATATCACTATTAGTATCAACATAGAATTTTAATGTACCTGCTTTAACATCAAAGAAAGTAGTTAAACGATTCATGATTTGATATACTAAAGTATTTTCATAACTTGATTTTTCTAATGTTTCAAGATATTCTTCAAATTCATCAATTGAAATATTTCCAGCATCTTTTCTTGTTAATTCATAAGCTAAATGGAATTTTTTATAAATTTCATTTACAACATCATTTGTTAAAGTAAATGAATTTAATCCATACTTTTCAAGAGCAAGAGAATAAGCATCACCTAACATTACTAATTCAGTTTCGTTTTGAACACCAAAGTAGTCTGTGATAAAGTTTTCCCAACCATAATGTTTAGAATAACCATATGTTTCTAAACTTCCATCTTCTAAAGCAGCTTTGTAAGTTAAGATTTCTGATTTTTCAATTTGTGCATATTTTTCGTATTTATTTCCTTTAGCATAATCATATACTGTACTATATTGTTCATTAAACATCATATAACGATTAATATATTCAGTTACTAATAATGTACCATATCTTTTTAAGATTTCAGTCATTAATTGATCTGCTGTAATATGCTTTGTTGTTCCATTACAATTAATTGTTAATAAATATGTTGCACTTTCTTCAGTAGTCCCTTGATACATATCAAGATAACCTTTTAAAGCACTTGCGCTAGAGTTAATATATTTAATATCTAAGCCTTCATCATAAATTTTAATATTATTATCTAAACGATTTTTATATAAATAAGTATTAATAATTGATGATGTAAATGCTGTATCAACTAAATTATCATAAACTTTTTGACCACATTCATTTAAGTTTTTAGCTTTATATTGTTCCATAAATTGATCAACTGTAATTGATACTGTAGTTGATTTTTTAACTGCTAAATAATAATAACCAGTAGCATATTTTTTAGGAGCAACAGTCATACTAGATTTAAGATTTTCAGTTTCATCTAGATTTTCTAAAGATGTAAAAATACCATTTGCTAAAGCAGAACTAATTTTTGATAATTCTTGTTGAGTATAAACTGGATATTTATTATCAACAATATCAGTTTCATTTAATTTGTTATACATTTTTACAAATGTATCAAGAATTTCTTCTTTTGTAAATGGTGCATTTGTTGATTTGTGAAACCATCCACTTGCTAAATTGTTTTTGTCAATATCAAATTCTTCCATTAATTTATAAGCTTCAGATTCACTTCTAAATGTTAAATAGATGATTTCAGCTTTATCAGGACAAGTTGATAAAATTGCACTTGTGATTTGTGATTTTGTAAAATACAATTCTTGTGTAATATTACCTTTATCATCTTTTACAGGTTGGAAAGCAGCAATATCTGCTTCCAACATTTCTTTTGCTTTTTTGTTTCTTTTTAAATCAAGTTTAATAGCAGCTGTAATTTCTTCTTCTGTCATGTAACCTTGATAATTCATTTGTTCAACGAATACTTTTGTTTGTTCTTCATCGTTGAAGTCAACTTCCTCAACCTCAATGTTATTGTATGCAGCATATAGATTTTTGCGATGTTCTTCGATTTCATCGTTTGATACTGGGATATCGATTAATAAGTCATCTGTTAAATCTATTAAAGCTGTTAATCCATATGAGATTAAGCCTAAGTCATATAATTCTTTATATGTTACTTTTTTATTACCAACTTCTAAATAAACATTTGTTGGATTTGAGATAGTTGGTTGTACAGTAGGGTATTTATATTTTTGTTCATCTTTAGCTGTAAAGATAACAATTAATAATACGATAACCCCGATTAATAATATAGCACTACATATAAGTGTTATTAACTTCCACTTTTTCATGTATTAGCCTCTTATTCAGTTTCTAATTCTGCTTCTTCGATTGCGTAACCAATGTTGTTTCTAATCCAAGTTAATACATCTTTATATTCAGCATTAAATTGAATATCGTTTTCAGCAAAAGCAACTTTAGCTGTTAATGATTCTCTTAAATCAGCAATTAAGTAGTTTTGTTCATTTGAATCATATAATTCATCTACTGATGCGATAAAGTAATATTTTAAACCAGTAACAACATTTTCTGATAATGTTTCACCATCTAAATGTTTTTTATAAACATCCATAGTAAGTGTTTTGTAATCAGTAGCGCCATTATCGCCAGTAACAATACGTTTACCAGCATTTGTTACAGCTACACGATAGAATCCATATTCAGTATTAATTGTTTTATTATATTCATATGGAGTTGTAAATTCAGAAGTTTCACCTAATTTGTAATCTTTGTTAGCTTCAATTGCTTGATAAATTGTAGCAAATTCTTTATTTAAAAGTTCAGTCGCTGTAGTTTTTCCACTAGCAAATTCTCCATTATCAACTTTAACTTTTAAACCAGCTCTTAAGTATTTACCCCAAACATCATCATTATAAGAAGCTTCATTGTATGCTTTAACAATAGCTTCTAATTGTTTCTTTAATGTGTCATCTTTTTCACCAGCAACTGATTCTTTATCAGTATAAAGTTTAGTTACTAATTCTTGAGCTAAAGCGATTTGGTCAGCTGTCCAATTTTCTTGTTCAGCACCTTCTTCAGATTTGAATTCATCTGGTGTTGCATCGTTATCATAGTTAACATATACTAATAAGTTGATAGCTTTTAATGAGAAATATTCGTTGTATAATTTTTCCATATTAACTAAAATCTTATTGTAATCATATTTTTCTAAGAAGTAATTTTGTTGTGCATAACTTTGAGATAATGCAGCAGCTAAGAATTGGTTGTCATCTTCACCTAAATAATCTTTAACGAAGTTTTTCCAACCATAATCTTTAGTAAATCCGTAAGATTCAAATACACCATTTTCAAATGCATATTTGTATTCTTTAACAGTTGTTAAGTTACCATATAATAAGTTGTAGTAATTGAATCCAGAAACTACATTTGAATAAGCTTCTTTATCATAAATTTTGTCATTATATGGATCATAGATTTCATTGTATTTAGCATTAGATAATAATGCATAAGCATTAACTAATTTAACTGTGCTTTGTGGAGCATATTGAGCAGCTAATTCTTCAAATAAATCTTGAGCTGTGTATTGTTTTCCATCAAATTCGAAAGCTAATTTTTTATTTGCTTTAGTTGTTTCTTCATATTTTGGATAATCAACATGTTTTAATGTTTTTTCATATAAATAAACATAAGCAGCTTTATATGATGCATTTAAGAAACGGTCATAGAATTTAACATTATGTTCTTGTCTTAACATTAATAACATTTGAGTTTCAATATCATCATTGAATTTAGTTTCAACTAAATGAGCTTTTAACTCTGCTTTAAGTTCAGCACTTGGTTTTTTAGATTCTTCAGCTTTATCTGTGAAATCATAAGGAACTTCAACTTTGTCTTCACCACCGAATTTATAAGCCATGAAATATTCACCACTTGTCATTGATTTAAATTCAGTAGTATAAACTTTTTTAAGTTCACCATTTTCAGCTAAAGCACTGAATGCTGTTAAATCCATGATTGTAGAACTGAATTTACCAGTACCACTTGAAGCATTAGATTTTTCATCTAATTTAGCAGCTTCTTCAGTAGTAAAGAAGAATTTGCAGTATTCATTAGATTCACTTAATTCTTTTAATGCTTCTTCTTTAAATTCAACGTGTCTCTTATCACCTTCACCAACGATTTCGTAGTGAACACCTTCTACTAATAATTCTTTACCAGCAACTAATTTACCTTCTGCATCAAAGAATTCTTCAGCATTGAAATCTTTGCTGTAGTATGCATTGATATAGTTATAAACATTGATAAAGATTAAAGCGATATCAGTAGCATCTAATTTAATTTCATCATTTTTAGCAGCGATTTGAGCATCTAATGTTTCGATTTCAGCAACTAATTCATCAATTTGAATTTGAATTTCAGCAACTTCAGTTTCAGTTTTACCTTCTTTAGAAGCTTCTAATGCATCTTTTTCAGAAACTAAAGTATCTCTTTGTGCAGCAAGTTCATCTCTTGCAGCTTCTAATTCTTTTTTATCTTTGTGTTCCCAACCAGTATATTTATCAGTACTAGATGATTTGATTGAACTACTTAATACGTTACCAAGTTCAGCTAATAATTTTTCACCTTGTGCTTTACTAGCAAAAGTTAAATAAATTACATAAGCGCTATCTTCAGTTGGATTTAATTCTTCATAAGCTGCTTTGTATTCTTCTGCTGTATAATCATTATTTTTCATGTATTCAGCATAAAGTTGTTGAGCTTTAAGAGTTCTTTTACAAATTAATTCTTCATAAGCATCAATTAATGCTTGTGTAGTGTATCCTGATAAATTTAAGTTATTAGCGTAAATTTTATCTTTTAAAGCTTTTTCTTCATCACTTAATTCATCAGCGTTTTCGCCGTATTTAAGTTCGTCAATAATAGCTTTACGTTGTTCTGCGCTAACAACTACATCTTTTAATAATTCAGAATCGATGATTTCAACAGCTTTGTTAATCCCATATTGAGATTTTAAAACTTCATACATCTTTTGATTAGTGATTTTGTGATCACCAATAGTTACAAAAGTTTCATTTGCATTTTCAACTTTTGCACTTTTTTGAGGTGTTGATACAATTGCGATAACAATTGTAACAGCAAGTACTACTACTAAACCAATTAAAACTGGTAATACAACTTTTAATGGACTAGATTGTTGTACTGAGCTTTGTTTGTTTTGTTTTTTACTCATATTTTGTTCTCCTTTTTGTATAAATACACTTTCTAGAAAAAAGTAACACTATTATAATACCAAAAAATGCCAAAAATTACAAATAATATACAAAGCATTTTTAAATTACGCAAATGTTTTTTCTCTTTACATTTAACATAACAAAAATATTCTTATTTTTTTGGGCTAAAATAATTTATTTTTAAAAGTTTTTTACGTATGTTAATATGGGAGGAGGGCGGTTTATGAATCAATCTAAAACAGAATACGGTTATGCATTCATTTTAGTACTATTTATTCTATTAGTAATTATTGGTGCATGCTGGGCTTTCTAACATCAGTTTTATGATAAGTAGGGGTATTCCCTACTTTTTACATTTTATTTGTACTTTTTTGGGGTTTATGGTATAATAATGAAGACATAAGGAAGAAAGTATATGAAAGTAATAATTTTAGCAAGTGGTTCAAAAGGTAATTGTACTTACATTGAAACCAATAATACAAAAATTTTAATCGATGCCGGGCTTAGTTATAACAAAT
This sequence comes from uncultured Bacilli bacterium, assembly GCA_904502205.1. The sequence goes on along the minus strand of CAJGDR010000020.1, from coordinate 5,397 downwards.
TAAAAGAACGTCTTCTATCATTCGACATTCTTTTAGATACGTTAGATGCTATACTAATAACTCATGAACATATTGATCATGTTATGCATCTTGCTCAAATCAAAAAACGTACTAATGCTAAAGTCTATATTAACGAAGCATCTTACTATAATTTACCTAAAACTGTTGCTTGTAACATGACAAATCATAACGTCTTCTTTATTAATCCAGAATCTAAATATAATATCGGTGACATTTATTTTGTACCAATTAACTTATTCCATGATACAAAAAGTGCCTACGGTTATTTATTTAAAATTGGTAGCACTAATATTGGCTATGCAACCGATACCGGACATATTCTTCCAAAATATTATTCCCTTTTAAAAAGAATGAATGTATTAATTCTTGAATCTAATCACGATGTTGAAATGTTACTTAATAGTAATCGTGATTATCGATTGAAACAACGCATTCTTTCGAATAAAGGACATTTATCCAACGAACAATGTGAAGCTATTTTAAATGAAGTTTTATCAAATAACACTAAACATCTTATTTTAGCTCACCTTAGTGAAGAGTGTAATACTGAAGAATTAGCAATTTTACATGCAACAAAAGCAATACAAAAAACTAATTCAAATACAAATCTATTTGTTGGAAAACAAAATGAACCAATTTTAATTGATTTGGAGGAAGACTGTGCTTAAAATTTTATGTGTTGGAAAAATTAAAGAAAGCTTTATTAAAGATGGAATTAATGAATATGCCAAAAGAATTTCTGGATATGATAAATTTCAAATAACAGAAGTTAAGGAATTTAATCAAAAAACGATTAAACAAAATATTTATGATGAAGGAACTTTATTATTACAAGAAATAACTGATAAAGATTTTGTTATTACTTTAGAAATTAAAGGTAAAATGCTAACTAGTGAAGAACTTGCCGAAAAGATAACTGAAATTAATAACTACCACTCAACTAGAATTGTTTTTATTATTGGTGGTTCTAATGGATTAGATGAACGAGTTATTCAAAGAAGTAATTATCATTTATCTTTTTCAAAGTTTACATTCCCTCATCAGTTAATGCGACTTATTTTAACAGAACAAATATATCGTGCATTAACAATTATTAATAATCAAGAATATCATAAATAAAGGAGTACTCATATGTTTATAAAAATTGCTTATTTAACTATTAACATCTTTTTCTTTTTAGTATTTATTGTAAATTTTGTTGTTGGTCTTGTAAGAGATCTTAGATACAAAAAAGCCTTAAAAAGAAATCCTCAAACTATAGCGGCTTATATTCGTCAAATTGATAAAGTAAAAAATCGCATTTATATGCTTGTTGAATTTCAAAGCGAACACAACCGTTTAAATTTTACAACAACTTACGAATTCTTTGATTCAGATTTAAAAGGTCAAGAATTTAATGAAGGTGATCAAATTGATTTAATTTACAATGATATATCAAGTTGGAAACGTGTTATGGGATTCCCACTTTTAATTAAATCATTTAAAATTAAACTTGAAAAAGGTCCATTACTATTAAATATTATGTTAATTCTATTTAGTATTTGGGTTAACGCAAATACAATTTCTATTTATGTTAAAAATAATGTATTTAGTAAAGACGTAGCCTTTACAGGTGAAGGTGGCGTATTTAATCAAATTTACGTAATTATTATGGTATTCGTATATGCCATGGTATTAAGTTATGTTGTAGTGAATATTATTGAAATGCCTAAAAAAGATATGCAAAATTACTTAAAACTATATGGTAATGTTGCAAAAGCTCGTGTTAAAACTTATAAATTTGGTCGTGCTAAAAACAGTAAAGGAAATAAAGAATCACTAATTACTATCGAATTTAGTACAAATACTGGTGAACAAGTTGAAACTAAACTAAATTCTTTCCTATATACTGAAACTCAACAAGAATATATTGATATTTTATACGACCCAAAAAGACCAAAATGTGTCGTATTCTTAAGACCATAATATGGCAAATGAAAATTTCAAACTAGTTGCGAATTATGTTCCAACTGGCGATCAACCAAAAGCCATTGAACGTTTAACAACAAACGTTTTAAATGGTGTTAAAGAACAAACCCTTTTAGGTGCAACAGGAACTGGTAAAACATTTACGATTGCAAATGTTATCAATAATGTAAATAAACCAGTTTTAATTCTTGCCCACAACAAAACCTTAGCAGGTCAGCTTTATGCTGAATTTAAAAACTTGTTTCCAGAAAATAGAGTAGAATACTTTATTTCTTACTACGATTACTATCAACCAGAAGCTTATGTTCCTAGTAAAGATATGTATATCGAAAAAGATTCAAGTATTAATGATGAGATAGACCAAATGCGACATGCAGCTACAGCAAGCATTTTAGAAAGAAAAGATACAATAATTGTGGCATCAGTTTCATGTATTTATGGTATTGGTGACCCTGATGATTATAAAAATAGTATGTTAACTCTAAGAGTTAATGAATGTTTCAAAAGAGATGATTTATTAGAACGTTTAGTTCAAATGCAATATGTACGTAACAATATTGAATTTACTCGTGGAAGTTTTAGAGTAAAAGGTGATACAATCGACATAATTCCAATTTCAGAAAAAGATGAAGGAATTAGAATTTCTTTTTTTGATGATGAAATTGAACGAATTGCTTTTTTTGAAGTAGTTACTGGTAAAGTTATTTCTACAACGAAAGTTGTTTCAATCTTTCCAGCAACTCACTTCGTAACAAATCCTGAAAAACTTGAAGAAGCAATGAATAGAATTAAAAATGAGCTTGATGAACGAGTTGATTACTTTAAAAACAATGAAAAATATCTAGAAGCTCAAAGAATTAAAGAACGTACAAACTATGATTTAGAAATGATTTCCGAAATCGGAACTTGTAGTGGTATTGAAAACTACTCAAGACACATGTCTTTAAGGGAAGAAGGCGAAACACCTGCTGTACTTATTGACTTTTTTAAAAATAATTTTTTAATGATTATCGATGAATCACACGTTACAATTCCACAAGTTCGTGGTATGTACAATGGTGACAGAAGTAGAAAACAAACATTAGTTGATTTTGGTTTTAGATTACCATCAGCACTTGACAATAGACCTTTAAATTTTAAAGAATTTGAAGAAAAAATTGATCAAGTTATTTATGTTAGCGCAACTCCCGGTGACTATGAAGTAGAAAATTCTACTGAGGTTATCGAACAAATTATTAGACCTACTGGATTATTAGATCCACTTATTGAGATTAAACCAATAAACGGTCAAATTGATGATATTATCTTCAATTTGAAAGATCAGATTGCTAAAGGCGAAAAAACTTTAATTACGACTTTAACAATCAAAATGAGTGAAGAATTAACTAAATACCTAAAAGAAGTTGGTATTAAGGTTGCTTACTTACACTCTGAAATTAAAGCTTTAGAAAGACTCGAAATTATCAGAAAACTTCGAATGGGTGTTTATGACTGCATCGTCGGTATTAACCTTTTAAGAGAAGGATTAGACATTCCAGAAGTTAGTTTAATAATGATTCTAGATGCTGATAAAGAAGGTTTCTTAAGAAGTGAACGTTCACTTATTCAAACAATTGGACGTGCGGCAAGAAATGCTAATGGCCGTGTTATCATGTATGCTGATAAAGTTACTGATTCAATGTCAAATGCTATCAAAGAAACTTATCGACGTCGTGAAATTCAAGAAGAATACAATAAAGCCAATGGCATTGTTCCAAAAACAATTATTAAAGAAATTGGCGAAGCATTAATAATTACTAAAGAAGAAAAACAAACAGATACAATTATGGATAATGATCTTAACAAAATGACTTTAACTGAAAAACGTCAATTAATTAAGACATTAGAAGAACAAATGCGTCAAGCATCAAGAAGTTTAAACTTTGAAGAAGCAATGATGTTACGTGATGCAATTATTGAAATTAAAGCAACAATGAGGTAGTACTATGAAAGTAATTCTTGGATTATCTGGTGGTGTTGACTCAAGTGCTGCTGTAATAAAATTATTAGAACAAGGTTACGAAGTAGAAACAATGTTTATGCGTAACTGGGATTCTGCAACAAACAATGACATTCATGGAAATCCAACAATTAATGATGATGTATGTCCTCAAGAAGTTGATTATCAAGATGCCGTTAAAGTTGCAGAAAAACTAGGAGTTAAACTTCATCGTATTGATTTTATTACAGAGTATTGGAATACTGTATTCAAGTATTTTTTAGATGAATACAAAAAAGGTCGTACACCAAATCCTGATATTATGTGCAACAAAGAAATTAAATTTAAAGCTTTTTTAGATCATGCTATGACCCTAGGTGCTGATTATATTGCGATGGGTCACTATGCTAGAGTTATTCACAATGGTGATAAACATTACCTTTTACGTGGATTAGATGAGAATAAAGACCAAACATACTTCTTGTCTCAAATATCTAAACAGCAACTTGCTAAAGCATTATTTCCTATTGGAGATATGCAAAAGAAGGATGTTCGTGCTCTTGCCGAACAATATGATTTAGTTACAGCAAAGAAAAAAGACTCAACTGGAGTTTGTTTCATCGGTGAAAGAAACTTCAAAGAATTCCTTAAAAACTATCTACCATCAAAACCAGGAAAAATGGTAACTGTAGATGGTAAAGTTATGGGAGAACATGATGGAATAATGTATTATACAATCGGCCAAAGACATGGATTAGGGATTGGTGGCGATGGTGATGCATGGTTCGTAATTGGTAAAAATTTAGAAAATAATACACTTCTTGTTGGTCAAGGAAAGAATAATGAACTTCTTTACGCTAACCGTATTATTACATCAAATGTTAATTTCTTTAATGAATTACCACAAGATGGAACACAAATTACAGCAAAATTTAGATATCGTTCTAAAGATGTTCCTGTAGTTCTTAAATGGTTAGATAACGATAAATTAGAAGTACGAACACTAGAACCTGCATGGGCAGTTACACCAGGACAAGCATGTGTTTTCTATGATGGAGAATATTGTTTAGGTGGTTCTATTATTGATGAAGTATACATGGATGATGTAAAAAGGATGTATTAATATGCAAGTTATTTATCTTAATAAAGATACTTTTATTGATAGTCCGCTTGTAGTAACAATTGGTCAATTTGATGGAATTCATAAAGCCCATCAAAAACTAATTAATCAAACAGTTGAATCAGCAAAACTTAAAAATGCTAAATCGGCAGTTATTACATTCAACCCCCATATCGATACTGTTTTAAGAAATAATGTTTCATTTAACTATATAATTGATATGCCTAGCAAACAAGAAATTCTTGAAAATTTAAATGTTGACTATCTATTAATCATTGAATTTAATCAAGATGTTGCTAAAATAAGCCAT
>CAJGDR010000019.1 GCA_904502205.1 uncultured Bacilli bacterium | reverse complement strand
GCTCTTAAAAATCCAGAAAATCCAGTATATGAAGTAAAAGATGGTTCAATTGTATTTGATAATGTTAACTTTAAATACAATTTAACTGCTAAACGTAATGCATTAGAAAATATTAGCGTTAAAATTGAATCAGGTATGACTGTTGGTATTATTGGTGGAACTGGTTCAAGTAAATCAACATTTGTACAATTAATTCCTCGTCTTTATGATGTAACTGAAGGTAGTGTTTTAGTTGGTGGAGTTGATGTACGTGAATATGACATTAAAACAATTCGTAATGAAGTTGCGATGGTTTTACAAAAGAACTTATTGTTCTCAGGAACAATTAAAGATAACTTACGTTGGGGTAAACCAGATGCAACAGATGAAGAATTAATCGAAGCTTGTAAACTTGCTCAAGCCGATGAATTCATTCAAACATTCCCAGATAAATATGATACTTGGATTGAACAAGGTGGAACAAATGTATCTGGTGGACAAAAACAAAGACTTTGTATTGCAAGAGCACTTTTAAAACGTCCTAAGATTTTAATTTTAGATGACTCAACTAGTGCTGTAGATACAAAAACAGATGCATTTATTAGAAGTGGATTCAAGAAATTTATTCCTGAAACTACAAAAATTATTATTGCACAACGTATTGCATCTGTTGAAGATGCTGATATGATTATTGTACTTGACAATGGTCATATTGAAAATATTGGTACACACGATGAATTAATGAAAAAATCAATAATTTATCAAGAAGTATACAATCAACAAACAAACGGAGGTGATGACAATGAAGCCAATGCCTAAGGTAAATAAAGGTCGCACTTTCAAAAGATTATTAAAACTATTATTTAAATATTATCCAGTTTTGATAGTAATTACAATCGTTTGTATTTTAGCATCAGCTGCTGCTGCAACAATTCCAGATGTATTAATTCAAAAAGTTATGAAATTAATTAATGATTATGATGTTACAAAAAACTGGGCAGTTGCAAAACCACAAATTCGTGAGTTGATGTTTTTCTTAATTGGAATTTATGCAGTTGCAATTACATTAAATGTTTTATATACTCAGTTAATGGCCTACATTACACAAGGTTTCTTATCAAAACTTCGTATTCAAATGTTTAATGGAATGCAAAATTTACCAATTAAATTCTTTGATACAAATAAACATGGTGACATCATGAGTTATTACACTAATGATATTGATGCTATCCGTCAACTTGTATCTCAATCACTTCCTCAACTTTTAAGAAGTGGTGTTATTGTATTAACTGTTTTCTTTATAATGTTATATTACAGTTTATGGATGACATTAATCGTTGTTGTTGGTGTAGTATTCATGGTTATCGTTGCTAAAGTTGTTGGTGGCGGTTCTGCGAAATACTTTATTAGACGTCAAAAATCAATTGGTCAAACTGAAGCATTTGTTCAAGAAATGATGAATGGTCAAAAAGTTGTTAAAGTATTTAACCATGAAGAACAAAGTATAATTGATTTTGAAGCTATTAACCAAGACTTATACGAAAATAGTAGAAAAGCCAATGCATATGCAAACTTAATGGGTCCAATTATTGCGAATATCGGAAATATCTTATATGTAATAATTGCAGTTGTTGGTGGTATTTTATTAATATCAAATGTTAAAAATGTTAGCTTATCAGGCCTTGCATTTACAATTGATATTTTAGTTCCATTCCTTAATATGACAAAACAATTCACAGGTAATGTTAATGGTGTATCTCAACAAGTTAGTTCAATGGTAATGGCTCTTGCCGGAGCTTCTCGTGTATTTAGCTTAATGGATCAAGAAGCTGAAGTAGATAATGGTTATGTAACACTAGTTAACTGCAATATTTTAGAAGATGGTCAAATTGAAGAAACAAAAGAAAGAACAGGAAATTGGGCTTGGAAACATCCTCATAGTGATGGTACATTAACTTATACATTACTTAAAGGAGATGTAAGATTAACTGAGGTTGATTTTGGTTATGTCGAAAATAAAACAGTTTTACACGATATTACACTTTATGCTGAACCTGGACAAAAAGTAGCCTTTGTTGGTGCAACAGGTGCAGGTAAAACAACAATTACTAACCTAATTAATAGATTCTATGATATTGCTGATGGTAAAGTGAGATACGATGGAATCAATATTAACAAAATTAAAAAAGCTGATCTTCGTCGTTCACTTGGTATTGTACTTCAAGAAACGAACCTTTTCACAGGAACAGTACTTGAAAACATTCGTTATGGTAAGCTAGATGCAACTGATGAAGAATGTATTGATGCAGCACGTTTAGCTGGGGCAGATGATTTCATAACTCGTCTTCCTCAAGGTTACGATACAATGCTTACAAACAATGGATCAAACCTTTCTCAAGGACAACGTCAATTAATTGCAATCGCAAGAGCTGCAGTTGCCAACCCTCCAGTAATGATTCTAGATGAAGCAACTTCATCAATTGACACAAGAACAGAAGCAATCGTACAACGTGGTATGGATAAATTAATGGAAGGAAGAACAGTATTTGTAATTGCACATAGACTTTCTACTATTATGAATTCTGATGTTATTATGGTACTTGAAAAAGGACGTATTATTGAACGTGGTACACATCAAGATTTAATTAATCAAAAAGGTACATATTATCAATTATATACTGGTGCCTTTGAACTAGAATAGGTGATATTATGATTAAACACATTGTTTGTTTTAAAATTAAAGATAAATTTAAAGACCAAATTCCACTAGCTAAAAAAACTTTAGAATCAATGAAAGGAAAAGTTCCAACAGTAATTGATTTAAAAGTTGGTATTGATTTCTTACATAGTGAAAGAAGCTATGATATTATTTTAGAAGTTATTCTAAATTCTAAAGAAGATTTATTACTTTATCAAAATGATGAGTATCATACTTCCGTTGTTAAAACCTTAATGCATGAAATCAGAAGTGCAAGTGTTTCGGTTGATTACGAATTTGAATAAAATATTTAACTCCCATATTTAATATGGGAGTTTTTTATTTGAAGACAAAATTCGGCTAATATTTTAAAAAACATTTGTTATAATAAAACAGGTGATTAAAATGAGGAAATGGATAGTATTACTCGGTATCCTTTTACTTTCTAATTTATATAAGTATAATGTTTTTTGTGAAAGTGAAAAAAATATACATGTAATATATAGTGATTTGTCAGTAGATAAAAATGAAGAATTTTTAATAACTTTAAACTTTGAACAAGTAGAACTATATTCAAGTATTCAGTTAGTTTTTGAAATTGGTGAATATTTTGAAGTAGTAAATGATGTTCCATGTGAGCTTTTAATTAACAGTTATTATAATAGTGATGAGGTATACGTAAATGATATTGAAAATAATGTGATTCGTTTTGTTGCATTTAAAAAAACCAATGAAAATTTACCAACATTTAATAACATAGTCCAAATAACTCTAAGATCTAAAATTAATTGTAAAGATGTTAGAGAATACTTACAAAACATCAAAATAGGCCTATTTGGCGTTGATTATCAAACAATTCCAGTTAATGTTGTAACTAGTGAGGGGATTAAAGTAGAATGGTTAAAAGATAGTTATGAGATTAAACTAGGTGATCAATTACCTGATTTTAGTAATGATATTAATATTTCAAATCGAAAAGATAGTGAATTTATTATTAAAATTATAACAGATAAAATCGATATAAATAAAGTTGGATCACAAGTTGTAACTGTTTATGTATATGATTTTACTAACTCATCTTGTATTATTTTAACTAAAGCAATTAATATAGTAGATACAGAAAAACCTATTATTAGTGGTAAACCAGAAATAGTCATTAATGATTTTGAATTATCAAAAGAACACCTTTATGATTTTGAAGTTATAGACAATTATGATCAAAACCCATTAATTATAATAAGTTATTATAATAGAAATGGTGATGAAATCTTAAATGAAAATGATTTTTTTACATATTTAAAAAATAATTTAAGTGGAGTAATTAAAGTAACTGCAAAAGACTTTAGTAAAAATGAAAGTGATGAATTTGTTCAAACCATAAAAATTAACGATACAACTGCACCAAGTATAAATATTAATAACTTGATTGAAATTATGGACTATGAAATAGAATCATTTGATATTAATAAATATTTAACAGTCTTTGATAGTTATGATCAAAACCCAATAATTAAATATTTTATTAATGAAACAGAAAATCCTGATATTATATTAGAATTAAATAAAACATATAAAGTTAATTTGTTAATTTACGCATATGATTTAAGTCAAAATAGAAGTGAAGAAGTAAATGTTGAAATACTCTTAGTAGATACAACACCACCTACAATTGAAAAAACAGATGATTTAATAATCAAAGATAGTGAATTTAGTGATTTAAATTTAATGATAAATAACGTAATAAAAACTAGTGATAACTTTAAGTTACCACTAGATATTACATGTGAATATTATAATGTTGATAAAGTAATAGAAAAAGATACATTTATTAATTTACTTTATCAAGGTATTAAACTAAAAGTAAAAGTATATGCATTAGATTCGTTTTTGAATAAAAGTAATCAAATAACACTTGATGTTCAACTGATTGATACAACATCACCAACTATTACTGTTAAAAATATCGAAGAAAATAAAAAATATTTAACAATACCAAATATTGATTATAGTGTAAGCGATAATTTTAATAATGACTTAACTGTAGAACTCTTACTAGATGGCGAAATTTATCAAAATACTCCGATTAATATTATTGGAAGTCATACGCTTGTTGTAAATGCAAAAGATGCAAGTGGAAACGAAACTACTAAAACTATTAAGTTTGAAATAATCAAAAATAATTTAATCGGTTGTGGACTTGATGCAGAATGTTACAGTGAAAATTATCAAACAATTATTTATATTGCTTTTTCAATTTTAACTTTGGCAGTATTAATCTTTTTAGTAAAAATTATTATAAAAAAGAATAAAACTAAAATTCACTAATCATTTTCTTTTAAATATAAATATATTTTAGTTAATGCTCGCTTTTCAATTCTTGAAACATAACTTCTACTAATTTTTAATGATTTTGCGATTTCTTTTTGGGTTTCAATAACAGTATCGTTTAAACCAAATCGACGTGATAATATATCAAGCTCTCTTTCATCTAAGACATTGAGGGCTTCTTTTAGCTTGGATTCATATTCTTCTTTAATTAATGTTGTACTAAGAAGTGGCGATGGATCTTCAATAATATCACAAAGTCTAATTTCGTTACCTTCTTTATCTTCACCAATTGGTGTATATAATGAGGTAACGTCTTTTCTTTTTTTGTTGCTTCTTAAATGCATTAAAATTTCATTTTCAATACAACGTGATGCATAAGTAGCAAGTTTTACACCTGAATCTAATTTATATGAATCAACTGCTTTAATTAAACCAAAAGCTCCAATTGATAATAAATCATCTTTGTCTTCTTTAGTATTTTCAAACTTTTTTACGATATGTGCAACAAGTCTTAAATTATGTTCAATTAATTCATTTCTAGCATTTAAATCATTATCTTTTAATTTGTTGATTAGTTCTAATTCTTTTTCTGGCGACAATACATCGGGAAAACTACCTGAATTTATCGCACCAACTAAAGGTATTAATAGTAAACTAAATATTCCTAACATTTAAAATCTCCTTGTATTAATAGACAAAATCATTTAATTTTAGTATAATATAATGATAAGAGGTGATTTGATGTATACACCAAAAAATGTAGTTAATAAATTTAATGATCTTGACTTTAATAAATTATATGAACAAGGTTTTCGAATTATTATTAGTGATTTAGATAATACTTTAGCACCATACACTATGGAAACACCTAATGATGAATTAAAAGAAAAGATTAAAAAAATTAAAGAAATTGGTTTTAAAATTTATTTAATATCAAATAATAAAAAAGAACGTATTGAACATTTTCAAAAATGTTTAAGTGTTGATGGTTATTTAGCAAGTGCTAAAAAACCTCATCCTAAAAGATTAAAAAACTATTTAAAAGAACAAAATTTAGAAAGTGAATTAATTATTGCTTTAGGAGATCAACTAGTAACTGATATTTTAGGATTCAATCGTTTAAATTTATATAGTGTATTAGTAAAAACAATTGATAAGAAAACCCAAAAATGGTATACAAAAATTAATCGCTTAAGAGAAAAACAAATCTTAAAAAAAATTAAAAAACAAAATATGGAAATTTATAGAAAGATAGAACAAATATATGAGTAAATGTATTGGTTGTGGAACAACACTTCAAACACAAGATCCTAGTAAACCGGGTTACATTCCAGTAAGTGTCGAAATTAATAAAGGTGCTTATTGTAAAAGATGTCATGCTATAAGACATTATAATTTAGATTATAGTTTAGACAATTTAACTTTAATGACAAATCCTGATTTGATTAAAGAACGTCATAATACTTATTTTAATTTATTACAAAATATTAAAAATGAAAAAGCATTAGTTTTATTAATGATTGATGCTATGGATATTTATACAAGTTTTATTCCAAAACTAGATACATTAATTGGTAATAATCCAGTTTGGATTTTAGTTAATAAAAGTGATTTATATCCAAAAGATTTAAAACTTAATAAAATAAAAGAAAAGATTCAAGCAAATGCATTAAAATATAATTTAGATGTTCATAATATATTCTTTATTTCTTCACTTAAAGAAAAGAATGTTGATTTGATAATGGATAGAATGTTTACAAGTTTAAACAAAAAATATCCTAACAATTTAATTTATATTATTGGTGCAACTTCAGTTGGTAAATCAACATTTGTTAATTTAGTTTTGAAAAAATATGCAGAAACAGTTGATTTAATTACAACTTCAATGCAAGCCAATACAACAGCAAATTTAATTAAAATTGGTGTTGGAAAAAACAGATTAAAAGAAGAATGTTATTTAATTGATACACCAGGATATTTAAATGAAGAAAGTGTCTTATCTTGTGCACCACTAGAAACGTTAAAAGTATTGGTGCCTAAGAATTTTATTCGCGTAAAAACTTATCAATTAAAAGAACAACAAACATTATTTTTAGGTGGTTTAGCATCAATTGATATTGATTGTGAAAAAGCATCAGTATCATGTTATGTTAGTGATAAATTAGAAATTCATCGAACTAAAACAGAAAATAAAGAAAAAGCTTTTAATAATTTAGTATTTAACAAACTTGTTCCACCATTCAATATGGAAGAAAAAACAATGTATGGCGAAAGTTTAGAATATAATTTAACTTCAGTTAGACTTGTAAATATTTGGCTTTCAGGTATTGGTTTTTTACATATTGTAGGTGACTGCAAGATTAAAGTAAATGCTTTAAAAATGGTAAAAGTAACGGTTGATTATGATGAATTATCATAAATTAAAAGAAGAACTTGCTGTTCATTTTAAAAATCATCAAAAAAGATTTCAACATTCAATCGGTGTAAGTGAATTTGCTGTTGAACTAAACGATAAGTACAATTTTGGTCTTGATAATGAACTTTTAAAAATTACAGGACTTTTACACGATATCGCTAAAATCTATGATTTAAAAACATCACTAGAAATGTTATCTAAGTATGAAACAAAAGAAGTGATTGAACATTATAAAAAATATCCTAATGTTATTCATGCTGTTCTTGGAGCTTATTTAGCTCGTGAACTATTTAATGTAAATGACGATGTTTTTAATGCAATTTATTATCATACAACAGGAACAAGTAATATGACTAAATTTATGGAAGTCGTATATGTTGCTGATGTGGTTGAACGAGGTAGAACATATCCTGATTGTGAATATTTTAGAAATTTAGTACTTGATGATTTTGATTATGGACTTTATAAAATACTTGAATCTATAATTCAAATGTTAAAAGAAAAAAATGAACCGATTGAAGAAAATACAATCAAAGCTTATGAAACTTATCGAAAGAAGGTGTTAGAAAATGAAATTTAAAAGTCCTATTTTAGATATTGCTTATGAATCAATTAATCGTGCTGTATTATCTGATGTGGTAGTTTATGATGTATCAACAGTAACACCATTTTTTGATTATAGTATTGTATGTACAGCATCCTCTTCAAGACAAGGAATGAGTGCTGTTGGATATTTGCGAGATGAAGCACAAAAACAAGGTTACATTGTAAAAGGTTATTCGATGTCGAATGATAGTAAATGGTTCTTTGTAGATTTAAATAGTGTAATTGTTCACATCTTTGTTGGTGAAGATCGCGTTAGATATAATTTAGATGGATTATATTATCATTTAGATAAGGAGAACTTAGAGTAATGTTTAAAAATAAGTTCATCAGTTATACTATTTTACTTTTAATATACGTAGTTTCTTTTTTAGTTGGACTTTATGTATTTGATTTACTAAAAGAAATGAACTTATTACTTCGTTTCTTAATTATGGATCTAACTTCAACAGTGATTATTTTTATCTTTTCATGGATATTTAATAACTCATCAATTTATGATCCATATTGGAGTGTTTTACCACAAGTTATGGTAGTTATCTTAGCTCTTCAAGGTGATGTTTTCCACTGGGCTTCATATATTATGATTGTTCTTGTTGAACTTTGGGGATTACGTTTAACACTAAATTGTTTAATTAGATTTAAAAATCTATCACATCAAGATTGGCGATATACACACTTTAAAGAAAAACATCCAAAAATTTGGCCACTTGTTAATTTAGGGGGAATTCATTTAGTTCCAACTTTAATTGTGTATTTGTTAATGTTACCAACAGCAGCTTATTTTGATGCAGTTAATAATGGTCTTGCAACTAACAATTTTAATTTGTCTTCGATTCTAGCAATTGTTATTGCTCTTGCTGGTATTTTATTTGAACTTGTTAGTGATATTCAATCTGGATATTATAGAAAAAAATATCCAAATCAAATCTTAGATAAAGGTTTATGGAAAAAAAGCCGTCATCCTAATTATTTTGGTGAAATTATTTTTTGGTTTGGAATTTTCTTACTTATGCTTTCAATTAGAGACAATTACTGGGTATTAGTACTTGGTCCTATTGTTAATTTACTAATGTTTAGTTTTATTAGTATTCCACTTATGGAAAAAAGACTGTTAAAAAAATATCCAGCTTATAAAGAATATGCTGAAAAGACTAATGTCTTATTACCAATAAAAAAACACTAAAAGGCGATGTGAATAAATCACATCGCTTTATTTTTTAGATAAGACTATACAAATAATTTAAAATATGATATAATATCTAAAGAGGTGATTTCATGCCAGAACTACCAGAAGTTGAAACCGTAAGAAGAATATTAATAAAAAATCTTGTTGGTAAAAAAATTACAAATACTAATGTTTATTATGAAGGTGTTTTAGAAAACACTAACAAAGATGAATTTTGTAGTAGTTTATTAAATGAAACATTTAGAGAAATTAATCGATTAGGTAAGTATTTAATATTTATTTTAGATACTAAATCTTTAATTGTTCATTTAAGAATGGAAGGTAAATTTTATTTTAAAAATCCAAATGATGTTTTAAGTCCACATGAACATGTTGAATTTATTTTAAATTCACATGAAACATTAAGATATCATGATACAAGAAAATTTGGGAAGTTTGTATTGCTTAATACAACTAAGATGGCTGAAATCGTATTATATCCATCTTTAAATAAATTAGGTGAAGATGCTAATAACATTACAGATTTTTATAAAGTATATGAAAAATTATCAAAATATAAAGGCACTTTAAAAGCTGCTTTACTTGATCAAACAGTTATGGCCGGTATTGGTAATATTTATGCTGATGAAATTTGCTATTTAACAAAGTTTCATCCAGAAACTAAATGTAATACTTTAGATATTAGAGATATTAAAAATATCGTTGATGCTGCAGAATATGTTCTAACAGCTGCAATCCATCAAGGTGGTACTACAATTAGATCATATACTAGTAGTTTAGGTGTAACTGGCAGATTCCAACAATCACTATTAGTACATTCAAAAGAAGGATCAGAATGTGTTATTTGTAAAACACCAATTATTAAAACAAGAGTTGCTGGACGTGGAACATATTATTGTCCAGTATGTCAAACTTTTAAAGACAATATTAAAATTATTGGTTTAACGGGTGTTATTGCTAGCGGTAAAACCGAAGTTACTAATTACTTAAGAGAACAAAATATTAAAGTAATCGATGCAGATGAAATTAATCGTGATATTTTAAACCCTAATAATCAATATTACATTGAATTATTTACTAAAATTAAGAAGAGTTTTCCAACATCTATTTCTGATGGATTAGTTGATAAACGAAAACTAAGAGATATTATTTTTAATAATCTTGATAAACGAAAAGAATTAGAAAACATTGTTTATCCGATAATTAAAAAAATTATTATAAATGAAATTAAAAATGAAAAATTTGATATAATAGGTAATAACAAACCAAAACTAATGTTTGTATCTGCACCACTTTTATTAGAAAGTGGATTTGATGCACTATGTACAGACTTAGTAATAATTGATGTTGATAAAGATATTCAAATTAAACGTATTATGACAAGAGATAATGTTTCTGAATGTGATGCGATAAAAGCTAGTTCAATTAGAATGAGTATTAGTGAACTGATCGAACTTGCTAAAGATAGAATATTTGAACCAATTGTCGTTAAAAACAATCAAGAACTTGTTGATTTACAAGAACAAATAAATAAAGTATTAAAAAATATAATGGAGGCATAAGATGGGATTTTCTGATTTTTTTAGTAATGATTTTCAAACAACTGATAATCATTCAAACAATTTATTAAAAACACGTTATTATCGTGGAGATTACAACAAAGTAAAAAGCGAAATTATTGATATCGCAAAAAGAATGGGATTTGTTGTACAAGAAGTAAATGATGATTATAAAGAAATTCGTATTGATAGTAGACGTCAAGAAATGATTTTTAATGTATTTAGTATTAGTTATTTTGAACAAGCAGTAGATATTAAAGTTAATACACGCTATATTATTTCAGCTGGTCGTGGATTAAAATTAATTGATACTTTCTACAAAGAGTTAGGAAAGAATTTAACAACGGTTGATAAAAAATAGTATGGAATACTATGTTTCATTAAAAGATAAGTTTAGTGTTTGTTTGACTCAACCCTTATCGAGTTATGATCAAAAGTTATTTGTTGATTTATTTCAACCACTTTTATCAAATGCTTCTTGTAGTTTATTTCAAACTCTTAATGCATTAGTAACTCTAGGTCAACTTGAATCAAAAGAAACTGAACATAAAGTAATTTTAAAAACATTAAAAATGAATACAATTGATGCATTCTTATCAGCAAGATTCGAACTAGAAGCATTAGGACTTCTTGATACTTATGTACATAATGATATTGTGCTTGATGAGAATTTATATGTTTACGTTATTAAAAAACTACCAACACCTTGGGAGTTTTTCCATGATGAAGTACTTTCTGCTCTTTTATTAAATACTGTTGGTCAAAATAGATATTATGAATTAGCGGGTGAATATTTAGCCTATCGAAATGATTTAACTAATTTTCAAAAGATCACAAAATCAATTGATGAAGTTTATAGTATCGAAAGAAATAAAGAAGATTTATCAAATTGGTGGGTAGATTCTTCACATCATGAAATTAAAGTAAATAATCCACATTTTGATTATGAATACTATTTAGTATTGGTTGGTTCAAGAGCGATTGTTAATCCACAAATATTAGAAAGTGTTGAACTTTATAAAACAATTAATCGTTTAGCTTGGTTATTTGGTTTAACAACAGAAGAACTTGCTAATGCAACAATCGATTCAACTATAAATGGTATTGTTGATTTTGATACTTTAAGAGTAAACGTTAAGAAAATTTATTCGAATTATGATACACCAAAATTTGAAGTTAACTTTAAGAAAGAACAAACTTCGAATAATAAATTGGTTAATACATTAAATTCAATTACTCCATCCCAACTTGTTGAAAATAAATATAATACAAAACTTACTGCCTCAGAAATTGAAACATTTGATAGACTATTAGTAGATACTAATATTTCTGTTGGTATTTTAAATGTTTTAATTATTTATGTAATGGATACAAAAAATGGTGAAATTCCTGCTTATAACTATTTCTTAAAAATTGTTAATACTTGGATTAGAAAAGGTGTTAAAACAACAGAAGATGCTCTTAATTTAATAACAACACCTAATACGAAAAATAAAACAAAAAATGTTCCTGGTTGGTATCAAGATTATTTACAAAATGAAGTACATAAAAATAAAAAAGAACAACCTGAAACAAAACAAGAAACTCTTGATGATTTAGAAGAGTTCTTTAATAATAAGAAAGAATAAAAGATTATGAAGAAATTTGTATATAATGATGTAGCATATCGTGCTTTTGTAAATAAAATGCTACAAGATAAAGATATAAAAGATTTTATTAATACTAATCACATAACAAATGATGAACTTGAAAAGTACATTGAAATATTCATGGCATACTTTAATAAAAAAGGTTTATGTGAAAACTGTACAGGTCTTTTAAATTGTAAACAAACAAGAATTGGATTAAAACCAGTTCTTGATAAAGAAAGTATGTATATTGATTTAGATTATGTACCTTGTATCTATCAAGCTCAATATGATGATGCTCATAGTACTAATGAATTCTTACATTTATATGGAACTAGCTTTAGTGAATACGGTGAAGATTTATTTATTAATAATAATCGTCGTACTGTTTTAAAAGAAATCAAAAGATTTTTAGAAACATATGAAGAAAACCCAAAACAAAAAGGTTTATATGTTCATGGTCAATGTGGTCAAGGTAAGAGTTACATAGTAGCATATCTTGCAATTGAACTTACAAAAAGAGGTATTGATGTAGCTTTTGTTTATTATCCAGACTTAGTTCGTAAAATCAAATCAATGGTAACGACTGGTGGAATTGATCAACTTGTTACTGAATTAAAAAGAGTTCCAATTCTAATCCTTGATGATTTTGGTGGTGAAAGCAACACGAACTTTATTCGTGATGAAGTATTACTTCCAATTTTACAATATCGAATGATAAATAAAAAACCATTATTTATTACATCAAACTTAGACCAAAAAGCAATTCTAGACCACTTATCAGAAAGTTCAAAAGAAATCGATGCACAAAAAGCAGTGCGTGTTTATGAACGTATTAAAACACTTGTTGATTTTGTAGAATTAAAAGATCAAAATTATCGTTAGTTTTACATAATTCTTTACAAAAGTAAAAAAATATAGTATAATATTAAAAAAGTAATGATTAGGACACGATTATTTAAAACCGTTTTATTAGTGAGACTTGATAGTGAAAAAAGTCAAAATAGGCTAAATAGTTACTCCCTATGAACTGCTCTGTGAAAACAGTTGCCGGGTAAACCCGTTATAGTTTGTAAAGGCTAACTTTTGTTAGTAAATTAAGGTGGTACCACGGAAGATATTTCGTCCTTTTTCTATTATATAGAAAGAGGACTTTTTTATTTATAGGAGGCAAATATGATTAAAATTACATTCTTAGATGGTTCAGTTAAAGAATTTCCTAAAGGAACAACAGCACTTGATGTTGCTCAATCAATCTCTGTAAGTTTAGTTAAAAAATGTTTAGCAGTTAAACTTAATGGTGAATTAAAAGATTTAAAAGCACCAATTGAAAGTGATGCAGCTATTGAACTTATTACAGCAGACGCAAAAGGAATGGAACCATTACTTAACCATTCATGTGCTCATATGTTAGCACAAGCAATTAAAGAACTTTATCCAAATGCGATGTTTGGTGTAGGTCCAGCAATTGAAGAAGGTTTTTACTATGATTTAGATTTAGGTGATGTTAAACTTACTGAAGAAGATTTAGTAAAAATTGAAAAGAAGATGAAAGCTATAGCTGAAGGAAACACTGAAATTGAAAGACGTGTTGTTTCAAAAGCTGAAGCTCTTGAACTATTTAAAGATGACAAATATAAAGTAGAACTAATTAATGAATTAGAAAGTGATGCAGTTATTAGTGTTTATCAACAAGGTAACTTTATGGATCTTTGTCGAGGACCTCATGTATCAAGTACTAAATGGCTTAAAAACTTTAAACTTTTAAGCGTAAGTGGTGCATACTGGAGAGGTGATGCTAAACGTGAACAATTACAAAGAATTTATGGTACTTGTTTCATGAAAGAAGCAGAACTAAAAGAACATTTAGTTATTATTGAAGAACGTAAAAAACGTGACCACAGAAAACTTGGTCGTGAATTAGATTTATTCATGATGTCAGAATATGGTCCAGGGTTCCCATTCTGGATGCCAAAAGGAATGATTTTAAGAAGAAATCTTGAAAACTTCTGGTTTGATATTCATACTAAAGAAGGTTACCAATTTGTACAAACACCAATTATGTTGAATAAAGAACTTTGGGAAACTTCAGGTCACTGGTATAACTATAAAGAAAATATGTATACTTCATCAATTGATGAAAAAGAATTTGCGATTAAACCAATGAACTGCCCAGGTGGTATGTTAGTTTATAAAAATAGCATTCATTCATATCGTGACTTCCCATTAAGAGTTGGAGAACTTGGACTTGTTCACCGTCATGAAGCAAGTGGTGCTTTAAATGGATTATTCAGAGTTCGTAACTTTACACAAGATGATGCTCATATTTTTATTACAGAAGATCAAATTGAAGCAGAAATCGGTCGTTTAATTGATTTATATGATTATGTTTATAAAGTATTTAACTTAAACTATCATATTGAATTATCAACAAGACCACTAGATAAATACATTGGTGAAATTTCTACTTGGGATAAAGCAGAAAGTGCACTTGCAAGTGCTATGGAAAAGAAAGGTATCAAGTATATCTTAAATCCAGGTGATGGTGCATTCTATGGTCCAAAACTTGACTTTAAATTAAAAGACTCAATGAACAGAATTTGGCAATGCGGTACAATCCAACTTGATATGAACTTACCTGAAAGATTTGATTTAACTTATATTTCAGAATCTGGTGAAAAGGTTCGTCCAATTATGTTACATAGAGCATTATTTGGTTCTATTGAAAGATTTATTGGTATTTTAATTGAACACTTTGCGGGTGTATTCCCATTATGGCTAGCTCCTGAACAAATCAAGGTAATTCCAGTTAATAATTTAT
>CAJGDR010000018.1 GCA_904502205.1 uncultured Bacilli bacterium | reverse complement strand
TCGAACCCCTAACCCCTTGATCCGTAGTCAAGTATTCTATCCAATTGAACTATGGGCGCAAATGGCGGTCCCAACGAGACTTGAACTCGCGATCTCCAGTGTGACAGACTGGCATGTTAACCACTACACCATGGGACCAAATGATGGTGCGGGTGACAGGAATCGAACCTGCACTCCGAGGAACTAGATCCTAAGTCTAGCGCGTCTGCCAGTTCCGCCACACCCGCAATTAAAGCACATCTCTATCAGTGCTTTAATATTATAACATAATCTACTTGCTTTTGCAAGTGATTTGATATTCTTCTAATGAATTTGCTAGAATTTTTATTTCTTTTTCTGTTAAAGCACATATTGCAATACGGACACCGTCACCAGTTCTTGTTGTATAAATGTGCTTATCTAATAAATAACTAATCATTTTGTCAGGATCATCAGTTTTTAAAGTTACAAAAAATCCTTCTTGGAATTCATAATATGGAATATTCTTTTCATTTAATAATTTAATAAATAGATGAGCTCTTTTATCAAGAATAGCTTTTTTATTTAATGATTCTTGTTTTAAAGCTTTGACATCTTTCATGATTTCATTAAAAGTCATAATTGCATGATTATTTGTTGAACTCCAAATAGTTCTTGCAAACATTATAAAATCTTCCTCACCAGGTGCAACTAGTGCTCCAAGTCTTAAACCATATATACTAAGAGTCTTAGATAATGAAACTAAATAATATGTCTTTTTATTTTTTCCATATTCTAATAAGAAAGATTGATTTGCAGAAAAATCGTAATATGCTAAATCTAATACAATTTTAACATTATCATGTTTTTCTAATTCACCAATAAATTTATCAAGTTCTTCTTTAGTATATGTACTACCAACAGGATTTGATGCTGGTGTATTTATAATTACAAAAATATTTTCATAACTACTAAAGATACTTGTATCAACTGACAAAGGACGATTAGGATAGTTTACAACATCATAATTAAAAGTCTTAGCCATTGATTGATAGTTAGTCCAAGCTAAGCTTGGAACTAACATCAAATTCTTTTTTTGTTGTTTCGCAATCATCAACATTGATAATGCGCCAGTTGCACCAGGTGATGCAACAATAGAATATTCTTCAGGTATTTCAAAATATGTTCTAATTGAGTTTTGATACTCATCACCGCCACTTACAGGGGCATAGTTATAAAGTTCACCATTTAAACTTTTGAATGTATTGTCAAAAATATTCGAATAAACTAGATTTTTGTTATCATCAAGTAGAACACCGATAGTAGCATCAATTTTATTAGGACAATCATCCTTTTTAGCTAAACTATGCATGTAAATAACATTTTTAAACATCTTTCCCTCCGTTATTTTCTTTTATTAATAAGTACTCCACATAAAGACATTAATAAAACAATTGAAATAAAGTAAGTTCCTGAAGAACATTTAGATTGTTTAGGTTCATCTGTTGGTTGTTCAGGTTCTGGACTAGGCGTTTCGACAATTTCTTCAGGACTTGAATAAATAACCGTTTGTGTACCATTAGAACTTGAATTTAACTCATAGACAACAGTAATTCTAACATCTTCTGCTTTAAAATCCTTAACATTCTTAACAACAAGAACATTCTTTTCTAAATCAATATCATAATCATCATCACCAACAAATAGTGTAGCAAATGATATTGCAGCATCTGGGTCACTAAATTTATATTTTATTTCTAATGTATTATCTTTATAAGTATACTTAAATTCAGAAAGTGTTGGTATTACATTACCGGTTCTAATAGATATTGGAGTACCAATAACCTGTCTTTCTGAACCATCATATATAATCTTGTATCCATATTCTACAACATATTCAGTTTTTGGATCAAGATTAGAAATTGTAAGTTTATCTGTAATTGTATAAGTTTGACCATTTACTTTTACATAGTAATCTTTTACATTAACATCATTACCAAGCTTTGGTAATTCTACAGTAACATTATTATCTTTAACACTAGTTACTTTTAATGAAGCATCTGGAATTACAACAAGTAAAGCATTTGCGTCACGTCTTGCGCTTCCATCAGATGGACTATTTAAAACTCTAAATTCATTACCTTCACGAATTAACATTGTAGTTGAACCACCACCATCAAGGTTGTAAGCTTCAACTGCACCATAATATTCCATTAAGGCAGCTTGTTCATCATAAGTCATACCGTACATGTTAATTTCTGGTTGTCTTCCATCTACAGTTACAAATAGTAATGTACCATCGTCTTTTACCCCAACCATTGTTCTTGGATGACGTTCTTTATTATTATAAACTATACCTTTTCCATCAAGAACAAGTGAATCACCACAACCTGTTACTTGATCAACATCAGCATAAGCACCAAGAAAATCTCTTTGGATTGTTACATAAGAACCAGCTAAAATTGCTTTTTTAACATTTTCGTCTGTTGCGTATACTCCAAAACGTTCTTTGTTTAGTTCAACTTCATTTGATAACACTAGATTACCTTGACCAAAAAATCCAGTTTCATCCATTGGAATACAATGTACAGGTAATTCACAAATTAATCCACCATTAGGTAGTGTTGATGATACAGTTACTCTAGTTTTAACACCTAATTCATCTGTAACAAATACAGGATATGAATAGTATAAAGATAAACCATTACTTAACTCAGTAGGATTAACATTATCTACTTTGTGTTGACTTAACAACTTGTTTTGTGCATCATATACACGTAATGTATAAAAATCAGTAACTTCAATTTGTTTATTTCCTATTAATGTATTAGCTGTGCCGTTATTAGTAAAACCAATTGCACTTGATGACGAAGATGCTGTTTTATATACATGACCATTAGATGAGAACACACCACTTGTTGTTAATGGTAATGCTTTTTTTGAATTTATATCAAAAAAGTCAGAGTTAATTGCAGCTACAACTTTCCAACCTGGATTATATTGTTCAAAATTTTGAGCAATTTGTTCTACAGTAGCAAGTGCCCAACCATAATTTGTTTGGTAAGTCCAGTTAACCACTTTAGCAGATGTATCTGCAGGAATTGATAAAACATTTACAGATTGTGGGTAATATTGACCTGGAACATTTAATCCACCGCCTCCTGAACCCGCAGCATTAAATCCTTCTAAACCAGAACTACTATAACTAATGTATTTATTATGTTCTAATTTTCCTTCTAAATAATTCGTTTCAACAGTTTCACCTTGATAATATGATGATTCACCAACTACTGTATTTGCAACAGGTTCAAATGCATTGACAGTTACAAACATTAATGTTGAAATAAACATCATACATAAAACTAACATTGATTTAAATAACTTTTTCATAAATTTCCTCCCTTTTTTATAAATAAAAAAAGTCAGTAAAACTGACTTTAATAATTATTAAGCTCTTGAAGAATATTTACCATCAAATGTAGTAACAATAATTTTGTCACCTTGTTCGATAAACATAGGAACTTTTACTTTGAAGCCAGTTTCTAATGTAACTTCTTTTAATGCATTTGTAGCTGTATTACCAGCAACAGCTGGGCTACTTTCAGTTACTTCTAAAACAATTTTTTCTGGAATGTTGATTCCAAGAACTTCTGAACCATACATAACAATTTCAATTTCAGCACCTTCTAATAAGAAATTAGCTTCCCATTTCATTCTTTCAGCAGGAATATCTAATTGTTCCCAAGTTTCCATATCCATAAAGCAGTAAGTGTCTCCACTACTATATGAATATTGCATTTTACGTTTTTCAATCATAGCTTGTTCAACTTTAACACCAGCATTGAATGAATATTCAATATTAGCTCCAGTTCTAAAGTTACGAAGTTTAGTTCTAACAAACGCAGCACCTTTACCAGGTTTTACGTGTTGGAAATCTAAAATAACACATGGATCACCATTATAAATAATAGTCATACCAGTTTTAAAATCAGCAGTAGTAATCATTTTTAATAAATTCCTTTCATATATTTTATAAATCATTCTTATTATACATTATTTTATATTTTTTTTCAAGAAATGTTGCAACTTTCTTATCAATTTTTTTCTAAATAGTGTATAATATAATAGTATTTATAGGAGATTATCGTAATGAATATAATTGTAATGGAAAAAATTGGTTTTTGTTATGGTGTTGATAGATCAATTTCGATAACTAAACAAGTAAAAGATCTATATCCAAAACCATGGATTTTGTTAGGACCACTAGTTCACAACGACATTGTAAATCAAGAGTTATTAGATAATGGTTTTGAAATGTTAAAAAACAAAAATGAAATCGAAAACTTTCAAAATGTAACATTTATTTCTACAGCACACGGCATAAATCCAAATCTAATAGAACAAATCAAAAAAAACAATAATACGTTAATTGAAACGACTTGTCCGATTGTATTAAAAAACAACAATAAAATTATTGATTATGCCAAAAAAGGTTATGATGTTATTTATATTGGTAAACACAATCATCAAGAAAGTGATGGAATAATTGATTATATTAAACTTGTAGAAAATGTTGAAGATATCAATAATTTAGATCTTAATAACAATTTAGTAGTTTTAACTAACCAAACTACAATGTCAATAAAAGATATCAATGATTGTACTGAAGCACTTTTAAATAAATATCCTAACGCTTTAATTGATACAATAATATGTCCCGCTACAAAAGAAAGACAAGTTGCATTACTAAAACATTTAGATGAGTACCATGGTGAATTTGATAAATGGTTAATCATTGGTGATAAACTAAGTAATAATACTAGAAAGTTATCGGAATTAACTAAAAATCACACAAATAATTATCATTTTGTAGAAAATATAAATGATGTCAAAGTTATTGACTTTAGTAACACTATAAATCTTTTAGTAACAAGTGGTACTTCTACACCTAATAGTGTTATTAACGAAATTGTTGAGTATATAACAAAAAATATCCAGTAATACTGGATATTTTTTTATTTTGAAAACATAATTTTTTCACTTTTGAATAATTTTGTTACTAAGAATGTTATACCTATAAAACAAACTATTGTTGAAGATGATATTAATAATATTTGTAGAGAATTTATTTGATTTAATAATACTCCTTTAATACCAATTGTTAAGTTATAAAGTGGTATACAATATGGTAAAATGTTTGAAGGCATCGAAGTATCAAAGATTGTCATCATACTAACAACCATTGCAATAATATATGCAGGCATCGCATATGTCGTTGCTTCTTTAGTAGATTTAGCCAGAGTTGATGCCAATAAGAAGACACTACTTGCAATTAAAGATACCATCAGAATTAAAATAAATAATTCTAAATAAGTAATAAAACTATAATTTACACTTTGAACTGTTCCATACATATCACCCATATTAGGCATCGATGCAGCAAGTCCAATAAAAGATGCAACGCCTGATAAAATAGTAATAATAACTGTTGAAATAATTTTTCCTAAAACAATTTGATTTTTATTGATTGGGGCCATTAATAATGTTGCAATTGTTCCTCTTTCTTTTTCACCAGCTATTGTATCTGAACCAACTGCAATTCCACCAGCAAAAATGAAAATGATAATCATCATTGGCATTAACATTGCGAAAAATTGCGTTGACATTTCTTCTTCAGTTGCAACATTTACTGGCATTAAACTAATAAAATTAATCGGTAAAGCATTTTCAGCAGTAATTGATGAACGCATGATTTCAACAATCGACAAAATTTTATTGTAAGCAGTACTTGACTCCATACTTGTTTCATCATAATATATTTGCATACTTGGAGCAGTTCCACTTAAACCCTTAATATAATCTTGAATTTTTTGATCAAAATCTTTTTCAAACTCAATATAAACGAAATATTTTGCATCTTTAATATCTTGTTTTACTTGTTCTATAACAACACTGTTATTTTTTACAATTTGCATATTTAAATCAGGAATTACATCATATGCATCTTTGAAAGATTTTACTTCTTCATTAACATAAATAATCGAAGGTTCTTCTTCCGAAACAGATGTAAAACTAGATCCCATTACACTATAAATTAAAAATATTAAAAGACCTGGTAAAATAAAAGTAGAAAAGATTAATCTTGGACTTTTAAAAATTTTATCTAGTTCTTTTTTTACAATATTAAAACATCCTAACATTCTAAATCACCTACTTCTTTTTTATATAGTTCAAAGAAGATATCTTCTAAATCATTAGAGTTATAAGTTTGATAAATATTATCTAATGTATCATTTAAAACAATTTGACCATTAATAATAATACCAACCCTTTGACAAATTTTAGCAGCTAAAGACATAATATGAGTACTAATAATAACCGTTTTGCCATTTTTTGCTAATTGTTCTAAATAATCAGTTACAACTTTCGCTGTTAAAACATCTAAACCATTCGTTGGTTCATCAAAGATAATAATATCTGGGTCATGAATTAAAGAAACAACAATTGATACTTTTTGTTTCATTCCCGTTGATAAATCACCAATTTTAACTTCTTGAAATTTATCTACACCAAAAATTGAAAATAATTCTTCTTTACGTTTTTCAATTTGTTCATAAGTCATATTATAAAATCGACCAAAATAGTGAATAGCATAATTTGGTGTCATTTGTTCTTCAATCTTAATTTCATTTGTTAAAAATCCAATATGTTTTTTACAGTTAATTTCATCAGTAGTTGGAATTCCATTAACAAATATTTGACCTTCATCTTGTTTTATGAGCGTCGCAATACATCTTAGAGTTGTTGTTTTACCAGCACCATTTGGTCCAAGTAAACCAAACACTTCACCTTTCATAGCTTCAAAAGAAACACCATTTACTGCTACTTTTAGTTTACTTGTGGTTTTATTAATTTTCATTTGTTTTTTCGACAATGTAAAAGTCTTTTTGATATTTTTCACAATGACTGACATTTAATCACTTCCTTTTAAAATATTATACATTATATTATTAATATTGTCTAGACTTTTTATTTGAAATAACTGATTACATTTGATATACTATTTACGAGGTGATTTTATGAAATTTAATGAATATCAATACGTTAGACCAAACGTTGATGAAACAAAAAATGCGATAATTGCTTTAACTGAAAAAATCAATAAAGCAGCTTCTTTTGAAGAAGTAGATCAAGCAATTCAAGAATTTATTCAAATTGACAACGAATATGGTTCTATGGCAACACTTGTATCAATTAGAAATTCTATTAATACTCAAGATGAATTTTACGAAAAAGAACAAGAATTCTTTGATACTGTTGGTCCTGAACTTTCAGAATATTTTCAAAACTTTAATTTAGCGATTTACAATTCTAAATTTAGAACTGAACTTGTTAACAAATATGGCTCTAAATTATTTAGAGAAATTGAAATTGAGCTAAAGACTTTTAAACCAGAAATAATTGAAGATTTACAATTAGAAAATAAATTAACAACTAAATACGATAAGTTAAAAGCTTCAGCACAAATTGAATTTGATGGTAAAGTCTTACCTCTACCTGGACTTTCAATTTACTTACAAGATAAAGATCGTAATGTTCGTAAGAGCGCTGAAGATGCTGTTTGTAGTTTCTATCAAGAACATGAACAAGAATTTGATGAAATTTATGATGAACTTGTAAAAATAAGAACAAAAATTGCTAAAAAACTTGGTTTTGAAAACTTTGTTGAACTTGGCTATTACAGAATGGGTAGAACAGACTACGATAGCACAATGGTAGCAGCATACCGTGAACAAATTAGAAAACATGTTGTTCCACTAGCTGAGAAAATCGTTAAATTTCAAAGTGAAAGAATTGGCATTAATGATTTAAAAAGTTATGATTTAGGTCTAACTTATTTAAATGGTAACCCTATGCCGCTTGGAACAACTGAAGATAAAGTTAACAATGCTAAAAAAATGTATCATGAATTAAGTAAAGAAACAGGTGAGTTCTTTGACTTTATGACTGAACATGAATTATTCGATTTAGATAGTAAAAAAGGCAAAGCTGGTGGCGGATATTGTACTTATATTCCAAAATGGCGTTCACCTTTTATCTTCTCTAACTTTAATAATACTGCTGGTGATATTGATGTTTTAACACACGAAGCTGGTCATGCTTTCCAAGTATATTCAAGCCGTGATGCCATTTTACCTAATTATTTATGGCCAACAATGGAATCTTGTGAAATTCACTCAATGAGTATGGAGTTCTTCACATATCCTTGGATGCATTTATTCTTTAATGATGTAGATAAACGTATTTATGCTCATTTAACTGATTCAATTACATTCTTACCATACGGTGTTACTGTAGATGAATTCCAACATGTAGTTTATAGTAAACCTGAAATGACACCTGAAGAAAGAAAAACAGCGTGGCGTGAAATTGAAAGAAAATATACACCATATAAAGTATATGAAAATGATTTATTAGAAAGAGGTGGATGGTGGTACCGTCAAGGCCATATTTTCTCATCACCATTCTATTATATCGATTATACACTTGCACAAGTTTGTGCACATCAATTCTTTGTTAAAGATATGGAAAACCATGAAGCAGCATGGGCTGACTACCATCACTTATGTAAACTAGGTGGCAGTAAAACATTCTTAGAACTTTTAAAAGAAGCTAATCTTGAAAATCCATTTGAAGATGGTTCACTAACAAAAACAATGAAAACTCTAGAAAAATGGATTGACAACTTTGACAAATCTAAATTAAACTAAAAACATTCAGCCATCGGCTGAATGTTTTTTTATAGTTTTTCTCTAACTTTAGTTTCTATTTCATTTGCTAATTCTTTATTATTAGAAAGCAACTCTTTTACGTTTTCTCTTCCTTGACCTAAACGTTCACCATTATATGAGAACCACGCACCACTTTTTTGAACTACTTCTAAATTTGCGGCCATGTCTAAAAGTTCTCCTTCACGAGATACTCCTTTACCAAAGATTAAATCAACTTCAATAACTTTAAATGGTGGAGCAACTTTATTTTTTACAACACGAATTCTTGTTGTATTACCAATTGGATCACTTCCACTTTTAATTTGGTCAACACGGCGAATATCTAAACGAATTGTTGCATAAAACTTAAGAGCGCGCCCACCTGATGTAGTTTCAGGATTACCGAACAATACTCCAACTTTTTCTCTAATTTGGTTAATAAAAATAGCAACTGTTTTTGTTTTATTTATCGCACCAGCAAGTTTACGCATTGCTTGACTCATTAATCTTGCTTGAAGTCCAACATGATTACTACCCATATCGCCATCAATTTCTGCTTTTGGAACAAGAGCAGCAACACTATCAACTACGATAATATCTATAGCATTACTTCTAACTAATGCATCAACAATTTCTAATGCTTGTTCACCATTATCTGGTTGAGATAAAATTAAATTATCAATATCTACACCTAATGCTTTAGCGTAAGTTGGATCTAAAGCATGTTCTGCATCGATAAATGCCGCATAACCGCCTTTTTTTTGAGCCTCCGCTATAGCATGTAAAGCAAATGTTGTTTTACCGCTACTTTCGGGACCAAATATTTCGATAATACGACCTTTTGGATATCCACCAACACCAAGTGCAACATCTAATGCAATTGAGCCAGTAGGAATTACGTCAACTATTTCGTCAACTTTTTCACCAAGTTTCATTACAGCGCCTTTGCCATATTCTTTTTCAATGGCTTTAAGCGCATCAGCAAGAGCTTTTTCTTTATTAAAATCTGACATCTTATTCTCCTTTTTGATCATCTTTGAAAACATCTAGATTTTTAACTATATATTCTACTCCGCTATAAATTGTCATAAATACTGCAAGTAATACAACGATTAGTGTAATTACTTCGAATATTCCAAGTGTACCAATATATGGTCCATTAATCAATAATAATATAACCATAAAAAATTGTAAATTAGTTTTTATTTTACCACTCCATCCAGCAGCAATGACTACATTTTTATCTGCAGCAATAATTCTAAAGCCAGTTACGATAAACTCACGTGCTAAAATGATTGTTACTGCCCATCCTGGTAACAATGTATTTTGTTCTAATAAAATTATCATTAATGCAAGTACTAGAATTTTATCTGCAAGTGGATCTGCAAATTTCCCAAAATTTGTAATTAAATTTCGTTTTCTTGCAATATACCCATCAACAAAATCACTTAATGAAGCAATTATAAAAATTGCTAACATAATGAAATTACCAAGTGTTAATGTCCAAAAGAATGAAACTTGTAATGATTCAATTTCTGCAATTATCATGATAACTGGAATTAGTAAGACTCTAAAAAGTGTAATTTTATTTGGAAGATTCATATTCATTTACCTCAATATCATTATAGCATAATATTAGTAAAAAATCTAGTTATTTGAACTGTTCGCTAACATTTTAACATAACTTTCAACCAAATGTAAAATGAAGTATTTTTCGAAAAAAAAGATAAGTTTCAAACTTATCTTTTTAATGCTTTATGTAAAATATTCAAAAAGTTTTGATCACTAAATAGTTTTGGAACTGGATATAACGGATGAGCTTCCAGTTTAGCTCTTTTAATTATTAAATCAAAGTCTTCTTCTTTTAATGCTTCAATATATTTAGGGATTTCTAGGGTTTCATTCATTTTCTTAACATAACAAACTAAATCAAAATCAACGATACCTAAAGTATTACCTAAAGTTTGAACTTTTTTATTAATTGAATCACCATATTCTTCTAAAACATATGGGAGGAGTACTGCATTAGCTAATCCATGTGGCGTATGATATAAACCACCTAATTGATGGGCTATTGCGTGGACATAACCAACATAACCTTTGGTAAATGCACAACCTGCCAAATAGGCTGCTTTTTGCATATTCGAACGATACGTTAAATTAGTTGGTTCAAGATAAGCACTTTCTAATGATTCAAAAATCAATTTAATCGCACTAACTGAATTTTCTAAAGTATCTTTCGTATTAGCTTTTCCTAAATAACACTCTATAGCATGAGTTAAAGCATCCATACCAGTTGTTGATGTTAAATGTTTTGGTAAAGTAACAGTAAATCTACTTTCAAGTAATGCGTAATCTGGAACAATTTTAGGATCATTAATGGGATATTTTTCATGTGTTATATCGCAACTAACAACAGCAGCTACAGTTGCTTCACTGCCACTACCGCTTGTTGTTGGAACAGCAATTTGTGTAATTGGTTTTCTTCTTACTTTCAAAATTCCCCGCATCTTCCTCAAATCTTTTTTATTAGTCATTTTTACTGCTAATAGTTTACCCAAATCAATTACTGAACCACCACCAATTGACATAATTAAAGTAGGTTGATATTTACTATAATATTCATCAACTAATTGTATAGTAGGATTTGCTATATCACAATAAGCTATTTGATAATTAATTTTAGATTGTTGTAAATCACTAATAAATTCTTCAAAAACTTGATTTTTTGAAACATTTGAAGGAATTATAATTAAAACTTTTTGTTCTTTTAAATAATTAATAGATTCTTTTAAATCATTTAAAATGATTGGTTTTCGAAAGCGAATAAACTTCGTTCCAATTTTTAAAAAGAATTGATAGGTTCTTATTATAAATTTCTTAAATATGTTCATATTATCACCATGACAATTTTAACATATTTTACTAAATTGTTCAAACTAATCACTTGAAAACATTTTTTTAAGAATCTTTTGAAAACTTTGATAAATCTTATTATCAATCTTTTGAGCAATCTTAGTTGTTGGATCTTTAGTTGGAATTGTAGGTAAATTATTATAGTTTGGATTATTGATGTTTTCTTCAAACTGAGTTTTAGATTTTTCAAAATAATCTCTTTGACCTACTGTATCAAAGCTACCAATAATTAAACCAAACAATACACATATTAACAATATAAATAAAATACTAATTCTATTTTTTCTCATAACTTACCTCATAGTATCAAAAAATAACCAATAAATAATTAAATGGCATACATATTTTATATAATCAAACAAATTACTATGTTTTAATATATTTACAAAATTATTATTCAACAGTTCTCGTGTCAATAAAACATATTCATCATATGTAATAAGTAGATTATTAATTAAAGATATTATTGCAATAATAATAAAGAGTTTCATATAACATATTATGAAACTCTTTATCTTTTTATACTAATTTAAATATTCTTTTCTTAAAGTATCGTGTACAGCAATATCAATTGAACTTGCGATTATTTTACTTAAATCTTCTACTACTTCGTCAATTTCTTTTGGCGTTACCATCATTTCATATAAACTATTAACTAGCGCTTCACTTAATAGTTCTTTTCTTTCGATGTTTGAAAGTTTACCAAGATGTCCCATAAATTCAATATTTTCTGATTGATTATTCATATGATTTTCTAAATGTTGTAATATATCTGTTGTTAATGTTGTAGCATCAACTACTGTTGGTACTCCAATCGCGATGACTGGAATACCAAATACTTCTTTAGATATTTCTTTTCTTTTATTACCAACACCACTACCTGGTGAAATACCTGTATTTGTTATTTGAATTGTTTTATTAACTTTAGTTGTATCACTAGATGCTAATGCATCTACTACAATAATATAATTTACATCTATCTTATCTTTAATAGCACTAACTACATCACTTGTTTCAATACCTGTTGTTCCCATAACACCTGGACTATATCCGCTAATTTCACTATAACCATCACTATTCATACCATTTTTAAATAAATGTCTAGTAACAATTATATTATCAATTGTATATGGTCCTAAACTATCTGGTGTAATATTAATATTACCAAGACCAATAATCATTCCTTTTTTATCTAATACATTCTCATTTGTCAGAAGTTCAATTAAAACTTTACTCATAGCCTTAATTATATTATCAGAAGTATTGTGATCATGATAATTGATATTTCTTAAATCGATTGTATAATATGTTCCCGGTTTTTTAGAAATTCTTTCGTCATGATTTTTTTCAATAATTGTTAAATCAATTGGAATCTCATAATAAATTTTATTACAAGTTTTTATACCCTTTATAGATTGATCAATAATCTTTCCAACTTCTTCAATCGCCAAATCTGTTCTAAAATATTCTTTCATCTTCGTATCACCTCAAATATAGTTTGAACATAAACAAACAATTTATTACATAAATGTAATTTTTATACTTTATTACTTGCTAAAATATAGAAATCGTGGTATAATAATTGCGTTAAAATCTTCGGAGGTGTAATAATGGCAAACATTAAACAACAAAAAAAGCGTGATATCACTAATAGTAAGAAGAATTTATTAAATGCATCTTTTAAATCATCTTTAAAAAGTGCACTAAAAGCTTTTGACGCTGCTGTTCAAGAAGGAGATAAAGCTAAAGCACAAGCTGCTTATAATTTCGCTTGCAAAAAATTAGACAAATCAGTAACTAAAGGTATTCACCATAAAAATTATACTGCACGTCAAAAATCACGTCTTGCTACTAAATTAAATCAATTAGCTTAATAAAATAATGGGTTAGATTAAATCTAACCCATTTTTTATTTTATTCTCTAACGGTATAATTATTTATAGCCGACATCATAGTAATATTCAAAAATATTATAAGTACACTTATATCCATTAATGTAATAAAAATGTACTTGGTTTTTACAAAACATTTTACCTAATTATAACATTTTGAAAGTATTTATTCCATAAATTTTATAATGTTAGTTTTGTTTTCCTTTTTCCCTTATAAGCTAAACCCTACAAATCAATTATATAAAATTTAGAAACATTTGTCATAAATTAACTAAATTAATAGAAAAAGGACTAACGATTTCGTTAGTCCTTTTGGATTTATAAATTAAATAGATAGTAAGAACATTTCAAAACCAAATGATTTATCAATTAAACCTTTTTTTACTTGATAGTCAAGTTTTGCTATTTGGTTAACATATTCTTCTAATGTGCTTAATGTAAATGTTTGAGCATCTTTAATTAAATAGTATGCTCTTCCACTTTTAATATTAAAGATATTTGCAATATCGTTTTGAGAGTATCCTGATTGTAAAAGTTTAAGTGTCGTATAAAGTTCCATAAATGATTTAGAAACAAGACCCATGATACTTGATACATCGTTTATTGTCATTACTAAATTTGTGTATATTTCATTGATAAGTTTACGATCTTTTTGAATTATTGCTTTAATCAAATTATAAATATCAGCATCGTAGTTTTTTGAAACTAATAACTTTATATCAGCCTCCGTTACTCGGTCATTCTTTTTGAAACTTGCTAGTTTATCTATTTCTTGTTCCATTCTAAGTAAATCACCATGCAAATACTCTAAAAGTAGGTTTAATGCTTCATCACCAATTGTAACATTTTCTTTAGCAAAGCTTCTTTTAACCCAAGCTTTACATTCAATAATATCAAGTTCTTTAATATCAATAATATATGAAAATTTTTGAAAGCTTTTGAATAATTCACTATTTTTATCAATATTAATACCAACAGCATCAACTATTAAAATCGTAGTCTCTGATGGATTTTGTAAATATTTGATTAAAACTTTGATATCATGTTTAATATGTGTTTTTTGTGATTGTAAGAATTTTGGATTTTTAATAATTACTACTTTGTTTTTTTTC
Organism: uncultured Bacilli bacterium; assembly: GCA_904502205.1. The sequence continues at coordinate 783 of CAJGDR010000018.1, read as the reverse complement.
AGGAATGGTATTGTCATGCAATCGGCAATAACTTCTTGAATACTAATAGTATCTAAATCATATTTAATAATATCCGTTTCTTCCGGTTTTAAGTTTTCTAAAATACGATCCATTTTACTTTTCTTAATGACTTGTTCAGTTCCAGTAAACAAATAGACTTCTTCTAAATACATGTTAATACCTCCTATTGTTTTTTATTATATCACAAAACATATTTTTATCCAACTTTTTTAGTTAGTTTTTTATTATGTACTTGTTTTTCTTTAAAATAACTTTGATCGTTTGAACTTCATCAGTTCTTAGTTGTTTGTATTTTGGAATTCTATTCATTACTTCTTTAATTGGAAAACCAAATGGGTTATAGTATCCACTCATTACTACAGCATACTTATAATTAATGTTATTTAAAAATTCATTACAAGTTGATGTTTTAGATCCATGATGAGCTATTTTAAAAAAGTCAACATTTATTTTATTATTTTTTAAGATATCTTTTTCGACTTTAGTTGAAATATCACCTGTAAATAAAAACTTTATATTATTAATTTCTAAAGTAAATACTAAACTATTATCATTAATATTGTTATAGTCTTTATTTGGTGAGATAACATTAAGTTTAAAATATTTTGTTGTTATTTGATTGCCGGATTTTAAATAATAGACATTTTTACTGTATTTTTTTAAATAATTGGTTGAACTAGTTTTATCGTAATAACTAAGTACGAGATTTTTTACTTTTACGTATTTTACAAGATTAATAGCACCACCAATATGATCACTATC
>CAJGDR010000017.1 GCA_904502205.1 uncultured Bacilli bacterium | reverse complement strand
TGATTTATATTTAACAATTGATTTAGATATTCAACTTATGATAGAACGGATTATCGATAATATTATGATTGAATATAATCCAGACGAAGTGATTGCGATTGCAGCTAATCCTAAAACAATGGAAATTTATGCAATGGCGAGTCGTCCAACATTCGACCCTGTCAATTACCAAGAATATGATAGTTCATTGTATAATAGAAATTTGCCTATTTTCAAAACCTACGAACCTGGATCCGTATCAAAAATCGTAACATTCTCAGCTGGACTTGAAGAAAATATCTTTAAATTAACAGATACATACCATGATTTAGGTTATAAGATGGTAGGTGGAAGAAGAATTAAAGACTGGAAAGCAGGTGGACATGGAACAGAAACATATTTAGAAGTTTTACAAAACTCATGTAACCCTGGTTTTATGGAAATTGGACTTAAACTAGGGAAAGAAAAATTAATTGATTATATGAAGAAGTTTGGATATGGTTCTAAAACTGGAATTGACTTAATGGGAGAAACAACGGGTATTTTATTTAATCCAAAAAGTATGGGTGATGTTGAAACTGCAACGACAGCTTTTGGACAAGGTATCAGTGTTTCTGCAATTCAACTTGTAACAGCAGCAAGTGCAGCAGTTAATGGTGGCAATTTATTAAAACCAACTGTTTTAAAAGGACTTGGAATTTCAAATACTAATCAAATTATTTATCAAACTACACCACAAGTCGTAAGAAGAGTAATTAGTGAGGGAACATCTAAACAAGTAGCAAGTTCTTTAGAACATGTCGTATCACTTGGAACAGGAAGAAGTGCGTATATTGAAGGGTATCGTGTAGGCGGTAAAACTGGTACAGCGATCTTGTATTAAGAACCCCAATAAATAATAATCAACTATTTTTATATAAAATTTATTATCATTATTATATAAGTAGTTATTTTATTGTATAAAAATTTTCATTATGATATAATATTATTGATAAAATTAAAGATTAAATTACTTTTTTTAAAAATAAATACATATTTAAATATGTTAAAATGAAGTACTATTATATTTTATAACAAGGAGAAAATATGAATATAGGTCTAGGTTGTATGAGATTAGGAAAACTGAATATTGAAGAAGCAGAAAATCTAATTTCATGTGCTTTAAATAATGGTATTACTTTATTCGATCATGCTGATATCTATGGAAATAGAAAATGTGAAGCATTGTTTGGAGAAGTATTGAAAAGAAACCCTAACTTTAGAGAAAAAATGATTATCCAAAGTAAATGTGGTATTTGTAGAGGATATTATGATTTATCGAAAGAATATATTATTAAACAAGTAGAAGAAAGTGTAAGATTACTTAATTGTGGTTATTTAGATATACTTTTACTACATCGTCCTGATGCGTTAGTAGATTATGAAGAAGTTAATGAAGCAATTAATTATTTATATGATAAAGGCTTAATTAAAGAATTTGGTGTATCTAATATGAATCCTATTCAAATAGAATTATATAATAAGAAACTTGACCATAAAATTAAACATAATCAAGTGCAATTTAGTATAGTTCATTCTCATATGATAAGTGAAGGATTATTTGTGAATATGAGTGAAGAAGAAAGTTCTATACGTAGTGGTAATCTGATAGAATATTCAATGTTAAAAGACATTAAATTACAAGCATGGTCTCCGTTGATGGCATCATGGAATGATGGAACCTTTATAGATAATCCTAAATATGACAAATTAAACAAAAAGCTAGAAGAAATTTCATCTAAATATCAGGTTTCTAAAAATTGCATTGCTATAAGTTGGATTTTAAGACATCCAGCTAATATTGTACCAATTGTAGGGACTACATCAACAGTACATTTAAATGAAATGATTAAATCAAAAGATATTAAGTTAACTAGAGAAGAATGGTATAGTCTATATTTGGCTTCAAATCATATATTACCTTAAAACTTTAAAGATAATAAATTTGGTGAAAAGAATTAGATTTAGTCTAATTCTTTTTTTATATAATAAAATTTTTATAATAAAAGACTTTATTTTTGTTTTATTTAATTGATTATGTTATAATGATATTATAAAATGATAAAAGGAGCTATAATATGATTTACAAATATATTAATCATGATTTAAATGTTGATCTATGGGAATCAAAACAAACTTTAAAAAATAGTTTTTATACTGATTTCTATAACTTTATTAAAAATAATAATGGAGAAGAAGATTTAAAACTTCATAATATTAATAATGCTGATGAATTTATAGCATTTGCTGATTTTTATGCAGGTGGTATGAAAGATTGTTATGCTATAGGATTTGCATTCCATAAATACTTTTTAGAAGCTAGAATGGAAGGTAATTTACAAAATGAACCAGAGACAACTTTTATTGGTTGGTGTGTTAAGAATAATAAATACATCGATTTTATTAATTTCTTAATTACATTCTTTGCATGGTGGAGAAACGATGAAGGATGTACATGCATGGATCCATATAATTATGCTGACAATTTCTTTGTAGGAAGTTGGGCAGCACTTGTAGATACGTCTAAATTATTTTATTATACTGCTGAAACTGTTCACTTTTGGCAAAGTTATCGTGTAAAATATGTTATCGACAATATTCCTGGAACATTTTTAACTGACTTACCAAAAGAAGGACTTCCAAAAATTAGAGTAGCAGGATATGAATTCTTAGGTTGGTATAATTCAGAAAGTGAAGATGCTGAACCTTCAAAAGAAACTGATGAGGTTGCTTATGCAAGATTAAAACGTCATGATTTCTATGATTACTGGGGTTCTGAAGAAAAGAAAATTAAAAAAGTTTACATTAAAGATTGGAAAAAGGTTGATCCAGCATAAAATATAATCTATTAGGTGACAAATATGTGGGACATAATTAAAAAATATAGTAAACGTTATTTTATAGATGCTATGTCATATATGGCGCTAGGATTGTTTGCGTCTTTATTGATTGGAACGATTATTGGTGCATTAGCAGATATTTCATTTTTGAACTTTTTAAAAGAAGAACTGATTATTAATAATGTTGTTTATAAAGATGGTATTGTAGGTATTATTAAATCTTCTTATACATATGGGGCAGCAATTGGTGTTGCTATGGCGTATGGACTAAAAAAAGATCCACTAGTTATTTTTTCATCTTGTGCAACAGGAGCTGTAGGAGCTATTTGTGGTGGACCTGTAGGAGCTTTCCTAGGTGGTTTATTTGGTATGGAAATTGGTGGTTTAGTATCTAAAAAAACACCAGTTGATATTGTTATTACACCATTATGTGTTGTTGTAATCGGATGTTTATGTGGTAGATATTTAGGTATTCCTGTAAATTCATTTATGAAAGCATTAGGTAACTTTATCGAAACTGCAAGCACATATCAACCAATATTATCAGCTATAGTTATTTCGGTTGTTGTAGGAATAGTTCTTACAATGCCGTTGTCATCTGCAGCATTATGTTCAATGATTGGTATAACTGGCCTTGCTGGTGGTGCAGCTACTATTGGATGTTGTTGTCAAATGGTCGGTTTTGCAATTCAAAGCTATCGTGATAATAAAATTAGCGGTGTAGTATCGGTTGGAATTGGAACAAGTATGTTACAATTTAGTAACTGTTTAAAAAAACCAATTATTTGGGTCCCAACAATTTTAGCAAGTGCTATCTTAGGACCAATTGGTGCATGTTTATTGAAAATAACTAATGATACACCAATTTTATGTGGTATGGGAACATGTGGCTTAACAGGCTTATTTGGAGCATATGATTCAATGATTAACTTTAATTCACCATTTAAAGTTATTTGCATATTGTTGTTAATATGTGTAGTAGCTCCAGCAGTTTTGTCATGGTTATTTGATTTTATTTTAAGAAAATTTGACTTAATAAAAGATGGAGACTTATTAATCGTTTCAACTGATAAGAAAAGTAGTTAATAATAACAAAATTAATCCGAGATTTAATTTATCTCGGATTTTTAATTTATGTACTGTTTACCAATTTTTTGTTAAAATATGTAAAATTATAATCTTATTGGTTGTAAAAAAAAGTTAAATTTGCTAAAATATTATGAAAATTTATAATCAATAAAATATTTTGATTTGAATTTATAATTTAGAAAGAAGAGGAATATAAAGTGAAATTAATTTACAATGTTCAAGACAAACCAAGTTTTGGTAAAACTGTTGTATTTGCATTACAACAATTATTAGCTATTATGGCTGCTACAATTGCTGTTCCTGCAATTATTGGGAATGGTATGTCAGCTACTGCAGCATTATTTGGTGCTGGTGTAGGTACTTTAGTATATTTAGCATTTACAAAATTTAAAAGTCCTGTATTCTTAGGATCATCATTTGCTTTCTTAGGATCAATGAGTGCAGCGTTTGCTGGTGCAGCAAGTATTTCTGCTGGTTATTTAGGATTAATCCTTGGTGCAGTTATTGCTGGTTTAGTATATGTTGTTATTTCATTAATTGTAAAATATGTTGGTGTAAACTGGATTAATAAATTAATGCCAGCTGTTATTATCGGTCCAACAGTTGCAATTATCGGATTATCATTAGCAGGAAACGCTATTGGTGATTTAACTAAAAGATTTGTAAATTCAAATTATAGTGTATATGTTTCTTTAATTTGTGGTTTAGTAACATTATTTACAGTAATTATTTGTTCTGTATTTGGTAAAAAAATGGTAAAAATGATTCCATTTATTATGGGTATTTTAGCAGGTTACTTAGTTGCTACAGTATTTACAGTAGTTGGACATTTAGCTGATGTTGAATCATTTAAAGTAATCAACTTTGCTGTATTCAAAAATATCCAATGGGTTCCTGATTTTACATTCATTACTGCATTTAAAGGATTCAAAGATATTGATTTAGCATATATTGGTACAATCGCTGTTGCATATGCTCCAGTTGCTTTCGTAGTATTTGCTGAACATATTGCAGACCATAAAAATTTATCTTCTATTATTGGTCAAGATTTATTAACTGAACCTGGATTAAATAGAACTTTATTAGGTGATGGTGTTGGATCTATGGCTGGTGCATTCTTTGGTGGTTGTCCAAATACTACTTACGGTGAATCTGTAGGTTGTGTAGCTATTTCTGGTAATGCTTCAGTTAAAACAATTTTATTCACTTCTATAATGGCTATTTTAATTTCATTCTTTGGACCATTCTCTACATTCTTAGCAACTATTCCATCATGTGTTATGGGTGGTGTATGTGTTGCTTTATATGGATTTATTGCTGTTAGTGGTTTAAAAATGATCCAACAAGTTGACTTAAATGATAATAAAAATTTATTCGTTGTAAGTGTAATCTTAATTTCTGGTGTTGGTGGATTAACATTAGCATTTGGTAAAGTTACTTTAACAACAGTTGCTTGCTCATTAATTTTAGGTATTATAACTAATTTAATTGTAAACTTTAAAAAGGATAAAAAACAAGCTAAATAATGAATTTAATTAAAACTCCTTATGATAAGGAGTTTTTTTAATTTAATTGTTGTTATTTAATGAATAAAATGTTATAATTTAATATAATAGGATTGTAAATATAAAAAGAGGTTTTTATGCAAGATCAAATTTTACTTGAATTGAAAGAATTGATTAGTAAGCTGATAGCTGATAATAATAATTTAGAGTTAATTGAACAATTAGAAAATTATCATGATAGTGATATTGCTGACATATTAGAAACACTTAGTGAAGAAGAACAATTATTAATTTATAATATTCTAGGAACTGAGAAAACAGCTGATATCGTTGCTTATTATGAAAACGTTGAAGAATTTATTAGTGAAATCCAACCAGAATTAGCTGCTGACATTATTGAACAAATGGATTCAGATGATGCTGTTGATGTCTTAAATGAACTTGAAGAAGAAGACAAACAAAAAATCATTGAATTGATGGATGAAGAAGCTAAAGAATTTGTTGAATTAATTGAAGCTTATGATGAAGATTTGGTTGGTAGTTATATTTCGGATAATTTCATTATTATACCTGAAAAATCTACAATTAAATCTGCAATGAATAGAATGGTTAGAATGGCCGGTGAACATGATAATATCTATATATTATATGTAGTAGATGAGAATAACAAGTTTGTGGGTGCTGTACAATTGAAAGATCTTATTACAGCAAGATCAAACGATTCTTTTGAAGATTTAATCATGTATGGTTATCCTTCATTTTATGATACAGATATTATGAGTGAATCATTAGAGAAAATTAAAGATTATAATGAAACATCAATTCCTGTATTAAATGCTGAAAAAGAAATCATTGGTGTTTTAACAACTGACAGTCTGTTAGCTGCAACTACAGATGAATTCGAAGAAGATTATGCTAAATTCGGGGGCTTAACGGAAGAAGAAGATATTGATGAATCAGTTTTCTTATCAATTAAAAAACGTATTCCGTGGCTTATTGTTTTACTTTTCTTAGGATTACTTGTTTCAAGCGTAATTGGAATTTTTGAATCAGTAATTGTTTCAGTACCAATTATAGTTTTCTTTCAATCAATGATTTTAGGGATGGCTGGTAACGTAGGTACACAGTCTCTTGCAGTTACAATCCGTAATATTTCAAATGAAGCCTTAGCAAACGATAAAAAGAAACAAATTAAAAGTATTTTAAAAGAACTAAGAATCGGTTCAATGAATGGGTTGATTATTGGTATAGTATCTTTTGTCTTTGTTTTATTGTATTTAATAATTACGAAATCAGAGATTCATTTAGGATCTGGATTTGTAATTAAAGATTGTTTAATTGTTTCAGGAATAATTTCTGTAAGTATGTTTGTATCAATAACTTTAGCTAGTGTGATTGGAACATGTTTTCCATTATTACTAACTAAATTAAAAATTGATCCAGCTGTTGCTTCTGGACCATTTATCACAACATTAAATGATGTCATTGCAGTAGTTGTATATTATGGTTTAACATTCTTATTGTTTATTGTATTGTTATAAGTATAAATTTTTATTTCTTAAATTAATTAAATAAAAACAAACAATTCATCTGTGAGCGTTTGAAAATACATAATAAGGCAATTATCGATATCATACGCTATAAATAGATGTTTTGGATTAAGAGTTTTAAATATTTTGATAAACAAATTTTATTAAATTAGACTAAACTTGTAAGAAGTTTGGTCTTTTTTTATAGAAAATATAACTAAAAATTAAAAGAATAAGTGTTAATATTTGAAAAATAAAAAATTATTTGTTAAAATATTAGAGAAGTTGTGAAATTAAAGAACCAACTTCAATAAGTTTCATAGGAGGAAATAATGAAAGATCTATTAAACAAATTATTTAAAATTGAAGAAAATCAATCAACTATTAGAACAGAAATAATAGCTGGTTTAACTACTTTCTTCGCAATGTGTTACATCATTTTAGTAAACCCTAGTTCAATGTCAGGTTCAAATAGTGGTCCTATCTATAACGCTTGTTTCGTAGGTGGAATTATCGGTGCTGTTGTAGCAACAGTATGTATGGCTTTTATTGCTAATAAACCATTCTGTTTAGCTGCTGGTATGGGATTAAATTCTTTTTTCTTCGTATCGTTTATTTTACCAAACGTGTTTAAACCATTTGACGGTTATCAAGCTGGTTTAGCTGTTATCTTATTATCTGGTATAATTTTCTTAATTTTATCACTTACAGGTGTAAGACAAATGATCGCTACTGCAATGCCAGCATGTTTAAAAGCTGCTATTCCTGCAGGTATTGGATTATTTATTGCATTTATTGGTTTCCAAAATTCTGGTATTGTTACACTTAATCAATATACTTGTGTAAGCATTGCAGATTTTTCTCAAGGTGCTTCAGTCGCTATTCCTGTTTTAACAGCATTTATTGGATTTATCGCAATCGTAGTATTTAGTCAAGTTCCTGTAAAACTTCTTAATAAATGTGCTATGATTTTTGGTATTTTATCTGCAACAGTATTTTACTATGTTTTAAATTTCATTTTTGTAAAAGATTATGAAATTGCATTCAGTACAGTAAAATTAGGTTCAGTATTCAAAGATTGGGCTGAATATGGTCTTTTAGGTGCATTTAAAGGCTTCAAACCTTTATTCGATGGTACTACAGTTGGTTCTATTTTCACTGTTATTATGTTAGTAATTACTTACTGTTTAATCGATATGTTTGATACTTTAGGAACTGTATATGGTACAGCTACAGAAGCCAACATGTTAGATGAAAACGGTGACCCACAACAACTAGGCGAAATTATGCTTTGTGACTCAATCGGTACAGTTGTTGGTGCTGCTGGTGGTACATCAACAATTACTACATTTGTTGAATCAGCATCTGGTGTTGCTGCAGGCGGAAGAACTGGTCTTACAGCATTAGTAACAGCTGGTTTATTCTTACTATGCTTATTTATTGCGCCTGTTGCACAATTTATTCCAAGTGCTGCAACTGCTCCAGCATTAATTTATGTTGGTGTATTAATGTGCAAAAACATTATCAAAGTTGACTTCTCTGATTTAAGAAGTGCAGCAACTGCATTTATGACATTTATCATGATGGTTACTACATATTCTATTACTAATGGTATTATGATTGGTGCTTTAACTTATACATTAATCTCATTATTTACTGGTAAATTTACTAAAAAAGATATCATCGTTGCAGTAATCGCATTATTAGGTGTATTAAGATTTGCATTTGTAACAATGTAATTACATTAAACATTAAATAACACTCTTTAATAAAGAGTGTTATTTTTTTATACCTTATTTATAGCGGATGAAATTAGAAATAATATAATTATATATTTTAATCTCCAAAAACAAGGTTTGTGATATAATAGTGATGTTTTGAAAATAGGAGATAATATGAGTTTATTAAATGTAGTAAATGTATCACATAATTTTGGTGGTAGACAAATTTTAAAAAATGCTAACTTTCGTCTTTTAAAAGGTGAACATGTCGGTATTGTAGGTGCTAATGGTGAAGGTAAATCAACATTCATTAACATTATTTTAGGTAATGAACTACCAACTGAAGGTAAAATTGAATGGGCTAAACATTTAGATATTGGTTATTTAGATCAATATTCAACACTTACTAAAGGTAAAACAATTCGTGAATTTTTAAAAGAAGCCTTTAGTCATATGTTCAAATTAGAAGAACAAATTTATAAAGATTATGAAGAAATGGCAGATTGTGATGCTGATAGAATGCAAGAATTACTTGATGATATTGGTGAAATGCAATCAATGTTAGAATCTAGTGGTTTCTATACAATAGATGCAAAAATTGAAGAAATTTCCAATGGTCTTGGTTTGAATTTTATTGGTTTAGATAAAGATGTTACTGAACTTTCGGGTGGTGAACGTGCAAAGGTTTTATTAACTAAAGTTTTATTACAAAATCCAGGTATTTTAATTCTTGACGAACCGACAAACTATTTAGACGAAAACCATATAAATTGGCTTAGAAACTATTTAAATGAATTTGAAAATGCATTTATCCTAGTTTCACATGACATTGAATTTTTAAATTCTGTTATTAATGTTGTCTATCATATTGATAATGGAGTACTAACTAGATATAGTGGTAACTATGATCAATTTGTTGCTGCTTACGAAATGAAGAAAAGACAAGCTGATGCAGCATATGAGGCACAAGTTAAAGAAATCAAACAAATGGAAGATTTTATTGCAAGAAACAAAGCTCGCGTTGCAACACGTGGTATGGCTAATAGCCGACAAAAGAAGTTAGATAAAATGGAACGTCTAGATAAAGGACGTGTTCAAATTAAACCAAACTTTGTATTTAAAGAAGGTCGTCCATCTGGTAAAGTATTATTTAAAGCAGAAAACTTAGTATTAGGTTATGATAGACCACTTACTAAATCATTTGATATTGAAATAGTTAAAGGTGAACACATTGTAATTAAAGGAATTAATGGTGTAGGTAAATCAACATTAATTAAAACATTACTTGGTATAATTAAACCTTTTAGTGGTGTAGTAGAAAAAAGCTCTACAATTACATTAGGTTATTTTGAACAAGAAGTTGAAGGCAATCGTAATACTCCACGTGATGAAATCTGGGATAGTTTCCCTACCCTTAATCAAGGTGAAGTTCATGCTGCACTTGCTGCTTGTGGATTGACTCATGAACATATTGAATCACAAATAATTACATTATCTGGTGGTGAAGCTGCCAAGGTCCGTCTTTGTAAATTAACGATCGGTGAATATAATTGTTTAGTACTTGACGAACCTACTAACCATTTAGATGTTTTAGCAAAAGAAGCTTTACAAGAGGCAATTCAAAATTATAAAGGAACAATCCTTTTAGTTTGTCACGAAGCCGATTTTTATCAAACTATTGCATCTAGAGTAATTAATCTAGAGGAATATGCATTATAAAAAAGGAACTTGTAAGTTCCTTTTTTTATTTGTATTCATTATTAAATATATTAAATCATACTATTTAGTGGTGATAATATGATTTCGATTAATAGAGATTCTTTAGTAAAACAAAAAGGTAATATTGAATTGCCTGATTTAAGTGAAATAAATTTAAACAATTTAGATCTTACAAAAATTGTTGATATATTATTAGAAATATATTTGAAAGAAACCAATCAAGAAAAGTATGACTAATTTTACCGATTATGAATTAAATACAATAGATAAGAGTTGGCGATATTATCATAAAACACTAAAAATTGATCGCAATTATATTAAACAAATACGAGTTTGTATTTATCTTAGAAAATCAACTGAAGATGTTAAAGATAACTCTTTAAAGTTACAACTGGATGAAATTAAAAAATTTATTAAATTAATTAATGAAAGTTATAAAAATCAATTTATATTTTATTTTGAAGAAACTGATGTATTCAAAGAAGATAATGTATCGGGTATGCAAGGCAGACTTAGACCTGAATTTGACCGAATGCTTTCAATTATTGAAAATAACCCAGGTTTTTATGGGGTATGTTTTGTCTATAAAATGGACCGATTTTCACGTAAACTTGAGGACACTTTAAAATATATTACATTGTTAAAATCATTTAAATGTGTTTTAAAAGCATTAGACTTTAACGATAATGGAGATCCTACTAGTGATTTACTCAAAAATATATTAGGAGTTGTTGCTCAATATCATGCTCAAAATAGTGCTTTAACATCAATTAAAGGTACATTAAAAAAAGTAGAAGAACACAAAACAGTTGGATTGTTGCCAATTGGACTTATTTCTGAGAAGAATAAAATAGGTAATTTTAATCACAAAGGATCTTCAAATATTGTAATTGATGAAGATAAAGCCATAATTGTAAAGCTTATTTTTCAGTTGTTTAAAGATGGCTATAGTGTGAAAGAAATTGAAAAATATTTAATGGAAAAAGGCTACACTAAAGTAGACGGAACACATTTAAAGTATCAACAAATATATTATATTTTACGTAATAAACGTTATAATGGAACATACATTTACGCAGATCCTAATCGTAAGCGTTACTACAAATACGATAATGGTGTAACTAAGCCTGAGTACCACGAATATAAAAATGCTATTCCTAAAATAATAGATGATGATTTATTTGAAAAAGTTCAAGATATCTTAAATAGTAAAAATAAAACGCACCAATTTTCTAGTGAACATTCTGATTATCTTTTATCCGGTCTTATAATATGTAACTGTTGTGGTAAAACATTACACGGATGGTCAAGACCAAAGTATCGTGGTAAAGTTTATTACGACTATGTATGTACAACTCATAAAACAAATAAAGAACTTTGTCCAACCAAAAGAATTAATAAACTTTATTTAGAAAAAATCATTATTAAAATGATGGTTGTATTATCGAATAAAATTATGGTAGAATGTGAAAACATATTAGATAAAGTTTTAAAAGTTAAATTAAATAAAATTGTTAAGGAAATTGAAAACATGAATAAAGATATTAATTTTAAAAAGATTAAAATTAATAAATTAATTGATCGTTTAATTATTGATAATACTTACACTAAAATATATGATGAAAAAATCAAAGAGTTAGAGTCAGAAATCATTAACTTAGAATCTAATCTAAATAAACTAAAGATATTTTATAAAACAAGTGAAGAAGAATTAAAAAAGAAATTCAATAATTTAATTATCAATGAAGACATGTTAATCAATAATATCACATTAACAAAAGTATTGATTACATTAATCTTTGAGAAAATTGTTTTATCTAATGAAGAAATTAAATTTAAGTTTTTTTAATGACAACCCGATTTATAGCGTTCGAAATAAAAATTAGTGGGTATTTGATTGTTTGAATGCTTTAAAACGGGTAATTTAAACAATCTATTTTAAACCTTAAATTATAATAAAAATTAAGTGAACGATTTGTTCACTTTTTTTCATATAATTTGAATAATCAAATATACTTTATTAGGGTGCTTAATAAATGAACCGCTACAGCACAAATAGCACAAAACGGCGCATATTTACCTAATCAATATATTTTGTCATTCTTAGGAATCGCACCAATGAATGATCCACAAATTGCAATTTACTTTGCTTTAGTTAATCCTAAAAACACAATTCAATATGGTGGTGTTACTGTAGGTCCAATTATTAAAGAAGCATTAACTTCTAGTTTTTCAATATTAAATATTCCTAAACAAACAGGTGGCATTCCACTTGATGCGAGATATTGGGTTGATAAGAAAACTTATAAAGTTGCTGATTATGTTGGATTAGAAAGAAAAGAAGTAAGCCTTACATCAAAATATAATATCGAAATTTTAGGAACAAGCGGCAAAGTAATTGCTCAAATTCCATCTAGTGGAAGTGATATTATCGAAGGTGGAACGGTTATTTTATATTTGGAGGATTATAATGAAAATCAATAAATTATTAAATACGTGTTTTAAAAACAATCATCATGTTACAAAAATTACTGATAATTCAAAAGAATGTAATGAAGGTTGTATTTTTGTAGTTAACGCTAAAAATAAATTATATTTAGATGAAGCTATAAATCTAGGAGCAAAATCATTTATTTCAGAAGAAAGTTTAAATTTACCTGATAACTTAAATAATCACGTTGTAGACAATGTTAAATTATATCAAGCAAAACTGTTAAGTAAATTCTATAAGAAAGAATTAGAAAAATATACTATTATTGGTGTTACCGGAACAAACGGCAAAACTACTACATCAACTTTAGTTTATCAATATTTACGTTATATTCAAGAAGACGCGTTGCTTATATCAAGTAATGGAATTTTTCTAGATGATTTGAGATTTGAAACTTTTAATACAACACCAAGTATCTTTACAATTTATGAATTTTTAGTAAAAAATTTAAAAAAGAATAAGTTTAAAAACATTAAAAATAACACACACTATCTTATATTAGAATGTAGTAGCCAAGGTATTAGAAATTTAAGAGTTAAATACATTCCGTTCGATATTGTTTTATTTACAAACATAACAACAGACCATATGGATTATCATTTAAACTTTAGTGATTATTTTTATTCAAAGTGTTTATTATTGAATAATCTTAAAAAAGATGGTTTAGTAATTACAAATAAAGATCAGACAAATTATAAATTAATAAGTGAGATAACAAATACTAAATGTTTAACATTTGGTTTAAGCGGAAACTACACTTATCAAATAATTGATTCAAATTTAAATAATACAATATTCGAAATAGATAATAAGCTTTATTCTTCCAAACTAATTGGTGATTATCAAATTGAAAATATTGTTGGAGCTTATAGTGTTCTTAATAATTTACCTGTTGATCGATCTAAATTTAAAAAATTTATTCATAATCTTAAACCAATTGAAGGTAGAAGTAATACATATAAAATAAAAAACAAAAATATTATTATTGATTATGCTCATACATTTCCTGCTACAAAACGAATTGTAGATTTCATTATTGATAAAATAAAAACAAATTTATGGATTGTGGTAGGTAGTGGGGGAGAACGAGATAAAACAAAACGTCCTTTAATAGGTAAATACGTAACAGATAAAGCATACAATGTTGTTTTTACAGAAGACAATAATCGTCAAGAATCATTTGAATCAATAATTGGTGATTTAATATTTGACATTAAAAAAACTAATTATAAAATTATCCAATCACGTTTTTCTGCAATTAAATATGCACTTGATAATTCTAATGATGAAGATTATATTCTAATATTAGGAAAAGGAATTGAAAAGACAAATGTCTCAGGAACTTATTTAACCGATTTAGAAATTGTTCAGGAGATTTTAAATGATTAAAACTTTAATTTTATTAGTATTTCTAACATTAATCGAAATTATTGTTTTTCATTATTATATAAAACATTTAAAAGAAAAGAAGTACATTCAGTCTGTAAGAGAACTAGGACCATCAAGCCATTTTAGTAAAAATGGTACTCCTACAGCCGGTGGAATAATAATTATTGGATTTGTAATCATTGACTTTATTACAGTTAAGTTAATAAATCAATATTCATTTAATTTTAATGATTTAATTTTCATCTTAACAATTATCCTTTTTGGGTTTTTAGGCCTTTTAGATGATAAGAAAATTATCAAACAAAAACAAAATGCTGGATTAAGACCAAGGACTAAAATTTTAATTGAATGTTTATTTGGAATAATTATTTTCTTATTATTAATACTCAGTAATTATAATCATACACTTAATATATTTGGTTATAAATTAAACTTAGGAATATTCAGTATTCTGTTTGTTATTTTTTATATTATCGCTTGGAGTAATTCATTTAATATTACTGATGGTTTGGATGGTTTAGCAGCTAATCTATCACTTTGTATATTTCTAGGAATGTTTATTATTGGAAAATTTGAAAAAAATCAACTATTAGTAATTTCTTCATTATGTTTAGCCTTTTCAGTTCTTGGTTTTTTAGTATTTAATTTTCATCCGGCATTAGTTTTTATGGGGAATGTAGGATCGCATGCAATAGGAGCTGCAATTGCAATAAGCGCAATTTTAACAAAAAAAGAAATGGTCTTAGTCATCATGGGACTAGTATTTGTTTTTGAAACAATTAGTGTAATTATTCAAGTTTGGTATTTTAAAAAAACTAAAGGAAAAAGAATATTTAAAATGGCTCCTTATCATCATCATTTAGAATTAAGTGGTTATAATGAAGGATCAATTAGTATAATATTAGTATTAATAAGTTTTTTACTTGTAATTATTGGCATTTTATTATGGGGGATTTAATGAAAAATAAGAATTATTTATTATATGGAATGGGAAAAAGTAACTCGAGTGTTAAGGATTTTTTTCTAAAGAATAACATTTCATTTTCTGAATATGTTGATGGTATTGGCGAATATGACTTAAATAATATTGATATTATTGTTAAAAGTCCAGGTATTAAATTTGACACTCCATTATTGGTTGAAGCCAATAATAAAAAGATACAAGTTGTTAGTGACTTAGAATTGTTTTATTTGTTTTATCCAAAAGCTAAACTAATCGTAATTACTGGAACAAATGGTAAAACATCAACTGCAAGAATGTTGTCGATTATATTATCCAAAAAATATAAATGTTATTTAGGCGGCAATATTGGCCTTCCATTATTTTCTTTAAATAGTTCGAAGAGTTTTAAAAATGAACTCGTTATCGTCGAAGCATCAAGTTTCATGTTAGAACATTGTAAAGAATTAAAACCTTTTATTTATGTTATTACTAGCTTTGCAAGT
>CAJGDR010000016.1 GCA_904502205.1 uncultured Bacilli bacterium | reverse complement strand
TTTAATTTAATGTTATTATCTTTAAGCATTTTAAGAGCAATGTAAGAAGCAATAGTTGGACCTTTATCATCCATTGTTCCACGACCATACATCTTACCATCAACAATTTCTCCACTAAATGGTGGATATGTCCAACCCTCACCAACAGGAACAACATCTAAATGTCCTAGGATACCAATTTTATCATTTGTTACACCTTCCATTGTAACAACGCCAACATATCCTTCATCATTAAATGTTTTGAATCCATCATTTGATGCACGATTTAACATATATAGTAATGCATCGTTAATCCCTTTACCAAATGGTTGGTTAGCATTTACAGTATCATAATCAAGTACACTATTAATTTGTACTAGTTCTTGAAGCATTTTGATTGCTTCATCTTTATATTTATTTACTAGTTCTAAGAAATTAATCATATATATTACATTCCTAACTTTTTAACATTTTCAAGTGCAATAGCAAGTTTTTCTGATGAACATTTAATAATGTTACCAGTAATTTGTGTTCCAATATTCATTGCTTTTAATACATCAAATTGTACTAAAGCTTTATTATGAACTTTAACTAAAATTCTATTTAGTTGTCTGCTTGTTTCGATAATATTTTCAATACCACCAAAAATTAAAACTGCTTCGTTTTGAAGAACTCCACCTTTAGACTTTCTATTACGTTTTACTTGTCTTTTACATACAACAATAAATTTCCAAATACCAACACCAAGCAGCGCTGCAATAAATACTCCAACAGCCACAAGTGCTAAATATACTTCTAATGTCATTGCTAAAATCATATTAATACCTCTTTTCTTTATTCATACTTATTATACTACTTTTTGAAGATTTTTTCAAATACTATTATTATTTATATTATTGATAAATTATATTCATTAAAACAAACTTTATAACATAGTTTATATTAGGTGATTATATGCGTTTAAAAGAACTTTTAAAATATGTTATTGTAAGTCTAATTCAAGGCTTTACTGAACCACTTCCAATAAGTAGTAGTGGACATATGTTAATAACCAAGAATCTTTTAAAAATTGATAGTAGTGATTTAACTTTAGAAATATTACTTAATTTTTCTTCAATGCTTGCAATATTTATTTTTATGTTTACTAAACGAATTTCTTTTAAAGAAACTTTTTTTAATTTATCTTTGATTAAGAAAATTATTATTGCATCTATCCCTACTATCATAATCGGCTTTTTTGTTAAAACTTATCTAGAACAAAAAACTTTATCTATTTTTTATATAGGATTATCTTTACTTATAACTACAATTTTTTTGTTAATTTCACACTATTTTATTGATAAAACTAAAAGTCAAGACATTACATATTTTAATGCATTAAGTTTAGGTTTTTCTCAAAGCATTGCTTTAATCCCTGGCATAAGTAGAATGGGAACAGTAATGACAGCAGGTTTAATTGGTGGTATAAATATTAAAAAAGTACTTGATTTTTCTTTCTTAATGTATTTAGTAGTAAGTCTTGGTAGTTTTATTTTATCTATTCCTGATTTACTTAATATTGATCCAACTCTTATTATTTATTATGTAATTAGTTTTATTGTTACTTTTATTACAACATATTTTAGTATACGTTGGTTTTATAATATTATTAATAAAAAGAGTTTATTAGGCTTTTCAATATATACTTTAATCGTTGGAATAATTCTTTTAATTTTAGGCATTTAAACAGACTTTATATAACAATATGCATAATATGTTAGTGAAAGTGAGGTGTTATTGTGGCTTGTGTAATTACTCAAACTGCAACAAATAGAGGTACAATTCTAGATTTATTAAGACGTATTGATAAAATGCAAAAAGAAGCTATTCAGCTTATTAATGAAAATTCATGTAATACTTGCATTTTCTCACCAATGTTTAATACTAAACCAATTGCGGTTTATACATGTAATGGAAGACTTGAAGTTCCAACTACTTTAGATGGCGAAACAACTGCTAATTTCTTCCGTGTAGAAAACATTAATGGTGACGATACAGTTGTACTTAGACTTTTAACATTAGAAGACGGTGCTTTAACTTGTACTCCTAATACAATTACAATTAAGATTAGTTGTATTTGTGGTATCCAATGTTTTGACTCTATTAATTGTACACTTTGTGGCGATGTTCAATAGCTACAATACAAGAGAGTCATAATAATTTATGACTCTCTTCCTAACCATCACTTTTAAAAATAGGTGCTTTTAAAGCACCTATTTTTTATTGAACGAGGGAGTCTATTCATTTAATGAATAGACTTTAACACCATAATATGAACTAGCACTTAATATATATTCTGCATCTTCTACTTTATAAAATACTTTGGCTATTTGATATGTTATAAATAGTTCATCTAATATAATATCAGTTCCTAAAATTAATCCAAAATCATTAATCTTAGTATTCATAATATATATTACATATTCTTCGTTTTTAGCAAGACTACATACTTTATTAATAGTTTGATAATTTGAAATATTATATTGAATTTGTTCATCAGGTGTTATTTGACCAATTAATATAGTCATAAAATCACCTCGTCATTTTATAATATTACTAAATTTTATGACTTGACTATTTAAATACCTATAACGATATTTTAGTACCCTCTAAAAATGTATCACCGATTGTTAATAATAGTTTATTTGTTTTAATTAAATCAATTGTTTCATGTTGAAAATATTTATCCAAAGTATTACTGTATGTATCTAAATCACTAAGTTTTAAATAATCAAGTAAATCATTAGTTGGATAATTTAAACTATCAATTGTTGTTAATTTATTACATGATTTATATATATGAGCTTTTACTTTATATCTTCTTTTAATTAACTCTTTATATATATAACATAGTAATAATTCTGGTGTATCAGTTCCATAAAAACAAGCGTTCAGTTGTTTAGTAATACCAAAATTTCCAGGAATTATGACATATTGATTTTTACTTAAATGTAATAAAAGATTATTGATTTCAACGTATTCTATTTCACTTTCTACAATTAAAGGAATTTGACAAGGTAGTAACATTACATGCTTAATGTTTTCTAATTCTAAATAAATTGATAACATTGATGCTGCTTCGATTTCTTTTAAAGAGAGTAATGTATCTATTTGAATTTTGGAAGTATTAATATTTAATTTAAGAATTCTTTCTAGTTCAATTTCAGAACTATCTTTAATTGATGAGGTTATAATAATTACTTTATCTTTTAAAGTTAATACTTCTTTAATTTGATTTATAACTTTAATATAATCACTATAGTCAGTTATGTTTTTACTAGAAATTGAAACTAAATAAATCATTTGATCACCTTAGTAATTTTATGATTTAGGAAAATAAAAAATACCAAAGCTAATGCTTTGGTATTATATTGTTATTCTACATTTGGTGTTTCAACAACAGTATTATTAATTTCAGAGAATTTTAGAGCTGTTGATTGAATAAAAGTAACTGTTTCTTCGCCATCAGTAATAGTTATTGTCATTGCTACTAACACTCCATCAATAACGTTATCTGTTACTTGAATAAGATATTCAGAAATTGCAATATTACATTCAGCTTTTTTACCGAAAGATGAGCCTAAAGAATCAAGAAATTGATCTTCAAGTTCAGTTAAATATTCATCTAATGCCATATTCATTTTATGTGTTTTACCATAATAAACGCCGTCAACACATTCAAAGAATTCTTCAGTATAACCAATCTCAGGATAAGTAGTCATCATGTTTAATTCAGAAATATCAACGTCTTCTTTGTACCATTCACCATATGAATAAACATATGAAGTAACTTTATTTCCATTTTGTTCAACATAGATTTTTTCATTACCAACACTAATTAATACTTTATTACCATCTTGTTTTAAAAGGAATTCTGCACCCATTCCTGGAGTTGCTTCTTCACCTTCAACAACTTGTTCTAATGAATAGAAAACTGTAGCTGTATAATTATCAGTTGGTTCTAATGCATAAGATAAATCTAAAACACCTTCTGGTTTTGTTAAAACTGTTGAGTAAATATCAGAATATTCTGCGATAATAGTTTCAGAAATTGTTAATACTTTTTCATCGACAAATGTAACAAATACTTGATAATCAAATTCAATTTTTGATAAATGATTTTTTTCTAATGTTACATTATATGTATTAACTACAGATGAAATTTCAGCATCAATAAATCCTTTATAAGAGTCATATTCTTGAGCTAATTCATTAAAATAATCTTCTAATAAAGTATTGATAAGTTCTGTATTTCCTACCCATATTTTATCTTCATAAACAAAGTTTTCTTCATTAATTTCGATAACAGGTAAAAATTCTTTTTGTTCGTAGTTTTCTAATGCTTCAACACGGTCAAATTCCCAGTATCTACCATTACCTTTAAAAATTTCAACAACTTCTTGTTTTGTTTCAGAATAAATATCTAGTCTATCACCTGAATCATTCCATGAAGAAATCATATATTGATTTCCGTTTTGTTTTACTAAATATTCTTCTTTTTCATCACTTACTTCTTTTTTTCCATAAGTAACATTTTTATGTGTTTGATAATAAACTGTATAGTTACCACCATTTAGTTCCTCGTTAGCTTTTGTTAATTCGCTTACACTACGGCATCCTACAAGTGCAAGTAGACAAAAACATGAACATATAAATAATAAAGTCTTTTTCATAAGTCCTCTCCCTTTTCATCTATTATATTATAACATATTTTTAAAAACTTGTAAACTAATGTAAAGGTTTTATTTTTTTTCGTATTTTTTAAATCGTCTGATTCTAGCAAAATAAGAACGTTTTGAATAAAGTACTAAACCTGCAACGACTAACACAAAGAATACTAATGAAGAAATTAACCATGGTGATGCTTTGTTAGCTTTTACGTTAATCCACATTTCTAAAACAGCTTCATTTCGATCACCAAAGTCTTGCATTACACCACAACGTTTAATACATTCTTCACTTGGATATTGTGTTGAAAATTGTCGATTAATATACGATTCATCGATATTAACAATTGCTAAACCATCAGTTAATTTTTCTTCACTTAATGTTCCTTCAAAGAAATATGTTAAATCTTGAGGAACAGTAGTAATCTCATTTAATTCTTCTTTTAAAGAATTAATTTGTTCATTGACACTTTCTAATTCTTCAGCTGTTAAATTAGCTTTAGATTGTTCTAATTCTTCAATTTCATTTTGATATGATGTAATACCATACCAATCTTCAATAAGATCAAAGATAGCATCACCAGCAATAGATGAAGTATAACCAATATATTCCATATTTAAAGCTGCGATTTCAGGTTGTGATAAAAAGTTAATGAAAGCTTGAGCAAGTTCAATATCAGCACCTTTTGGCATAACCCATCCATCAAACCAAACGTTACCACCTTCACGTGGAACCATATATTCTAAATAAGTATCTTCTTCTTCAGCTAGATCCATTGAATAAACAGCATCACCGCTCCATGCAACATTCATTGCAATTTTTCCAGTAACAATGTCACCTTTACCACTATCAACTTCTAAACCATAGATATTTTGTTTTAAGTTTCTAAGTTCATTTGAAACAAGTTCAATAGCTTCTGGTGTTGTACGATTAATAATATCTTGAACTGCTTTTTGATATTCTGAAGAATTTGTTGTATATTTATTTTCAACTTCTTTAAGCTCAGCTTTATGTGCAAGTAAAGATCCAACACAATATGCATCACGCACACTATCTTTTAATGACACTAATCCTTCAAACATTGGATTTTCCATAATTTCCCAACTGTCTTTATCATATAAAGTTCCATTTGCAGCTTCATCTAATGCTTCAGGATTATAGATTAATCCAAGTGTACCCCACATATAACATGCAGCATAACTATCTAACTTATTATCTTTAAATAGATTTTGTAAATATAAAGAAGCATTCTTTTGATATAAATCTAAATCATAATTTTCTAAATCAAATTTTTCTAACATGTCTTCGCGAATCATTTTTTGAATCATATATTCCGAAGGACAAATTACATCATAATCTGTTTTACCAGTTTTTACTGTATTGTACATTGATTCATTTGTTTCAAATGTATCATAAACATATGTAATTGTTTCACCAGTTAATTCTTTAAAATAATCAACAAATTGATCTAATATTGATTCATCAATATAGTCAACCCAGTTATATATTTTAATAGTACGAATATCTGGTTTATCTGAACAAGAAGTAAGCATAAGCATTAAACATACAATAATTAATGATATATATTTTCTCATGCGCGACCTCTCTTAGTCTTCTTCTTTCCAGAAGTAAAATTATATACAACTAATATTGCTAATGTAGCAACAAAAATAATTGTTGTTAGAGCTCTTAGAGTTGGAGGAATTGCTCCTCGTTTACTTGTTACACCATATACATATGTACTTAAAGTTACAAATGAATTGTTTCTTGTAAATGCTGTAATAATATAATCATCAAGTGATAAAGTTATTGCTAAAATAAAACCTGATAAAATACCTGGTAAGATTTGTGGAATAACAATTTTGAATAAAGCTTTTCTTGGTTTTGCACCTAAGTCTAAAGCTGCTTCATATATATTGCTATCCATTTGTTTTAACTTAGGTATTACACTTAATACAACAAATGGAATTGTTAATACAACGTGTCCAATTAATAATGTAATAAAATTAAATTCTATTCCAACAAAAACAAATAAAATTGTAAGTGAAAGAGCTGTAATAATTTCCGGATTAAGTACTGGAATTTGCCCAGCTAGTTCATAAGTTTTACGCATTCTTCTTCCACTATAAAAAATACCAATAGCACCAAGTGTTCCTAGAATTGTTGCGATAATACCTGATGAGAATGCAACAAGCAATGTATTTTTAAATGCTTGAATAACTGTTTCACCATCTTCACCAGTAAATAATTCTTTATATAAATTGAAATTAAGATTTTCTCCGTTAAATAGTTGTTTAAAACTAATATAATCAAAATCAACAAAACTAAATATTACTAGTAAAATAATAGGTGCATACATTAGAAGTAACATTAAATAAACAAATATTTTTGCTAAACTCTTTTTTACCATAATCCACCTCTAACGTTATCTTCTTTTTCCATGTTTCTTGTAAAGAACATAGAACCTAGTATGATTGTTAATAAGATTAATGCAACAAAGCTACCAATGTGCCATAATCCTTGGTCAAAGTATAATTGAATTGTATTACCAATTAATGATACTTGTCTTTCACCCATAACGTCACTAATTACATAAGATGACATTGTTGGCATAAATACCATTGATGCAGCAGAAATAACACCAGGTAATGTCATTGGAATAATTGTTTTAATAAAAGTTTGAAACTTGTTAGCACCTAAATCCATTGATGCTTCAATTAGACTTTTATCCATTTTAAGCATCGTTGAATAAAGTGGTAAAATAACAAATGGTAAATAGTTATAAACCATACCAATCATTATTGATAAGTAAGGATGATCTCCACCACTTAGACCCATACTATATAGTAAGTCACGTGTTGCAGCTGTACGAAGTACAAAGTTAATCCACATCGGCATTACAAATAGTAATACAACAACACCACCAAATTTAAATTCTTTTTTCGCTAAAATATATGCAATAGGGTAACCTATAATTAAACAAATAATTGTATTACCAAGTCCAATTGCTAAACTTATTAAAAATGTATGGAAGTTATATTCATTTGTAAAGAATGTTTTAAAATTTGCAAACGATAAACTAACATCTCCAGTAACAGGATCAGTTGTTGTAGCTGCATAAAATATAATCAAAAGAAGTGGGATTATCACAAAAAGTATTAAGAAGATTCCATACGGAATAGCTAAAAACTTTCTTGAAAATCTAATCTTTGACATAATTTTTTACCTCAGCTTTTAAAGTAAGTTTTATGTCTTTTGGATTAACTTTTAAACTAACCATATCATGTTCATTCCAAGTATATTCTGTATCAATTACGAAGTCTTCATCTTCATCAGTTCTAACGATAATTTGGTAGTGGTCTCCTTTATAAATGATTGAAATAATTTCACCACTTACAACACCATCTTCTTCATTATCAATTACTTCAATAACTTTAAGTCCAATTTCGGCAATTACATCAGCATCAGTAAAGTCATATCTTAAGCCTTGTGGATCAACTAAATATCCTTCTTCATCAACATAACTATTTGGAATAAGTTGTGTAATATCGCATTCAAATGGTTCTTCAGAAATAACAACATTATTGTTCTTATCAATCCATGCTTCATATTTATTAGAAACGAATTCTTTCTTCATAATGTGAATATTATTTGGATCAATTTTGAAAGAAGCAATCTTATTAATATCAATATTATCAGTTGATTGAATAACAACTTCACTTCTTCCAACCATCATCACATATTCATAGTGAACACCTTTAAATGTTTTTGACACAAGTTTACCATTAACCATGCCGGCATCTTGTTCACCTAAAATAATATCTTCAGGACGTAGCACTACATCAACTTTTTCATTAACTTGAAATTCATCAACACAATCAAATGTATGATTTAAGAAACGTACCTTTTTATTACCAACAATTGTACCAGAATATATATTACTTTCACCAATAAAGTCAGCAACAAAAGCATTGCTTGGTTCATTATAAATTTCTTCTGGTGTACCAATTTGTTGAATCATACCATCTTTCATTACAACAATTGTATCAGACATTGTTAAAGCTTCTTCTTGGTCATGTGTTACATAAATAAATGTAATACCAAGTTTTTTATGCATTGCTTTAAGTTCTTCTTGCATTTCTTTACGCATCTTTAAGTCAAGTGCACCAAGTGGTTCATCAAGAAGTAAAATCTCTGGTTCATTAACAATCGCTCTTGCAATTGCAATTCTTTGTTGTTGACCACCACTAAGTGTTGTTACATTACGCCATTCAAATTCTTCAAGGTCAACTATTTTTAAAGCTTTTCTAACTTTTTCATCTATTTCAGCACTTGTATATTTACGATATTTTTCTTTCTTGTTACCTTTATTATCAATAACATATGTTTTGATTTTTTTAAGTTTTAATCCAAACGCAATATTATCGTAAACATCCATATGTGGGAATAATGCATAACGTTGGAAAACGGTATTTACTGGTCTGTCATATGGAGGTATATTAGTGATATCTTTACCATTTAATAAAATCTCTCCGCTTGTAGGCATTTCAAAACCAGCTATAAGTCTAAGTGTAGTTGTTTTACCACAACCAGATGGTCCAAGGAAAGTTACAAATTCGCCTTTACGAATGTAAAAACTAAAATCTTCTACTGCTAGTGTCCCATCAAATTCTTTATTGACATGTTTTAGTTCAATTATTTTATCGTTTTTTTGTTCATTAATTATATTTTCCATAATCTAAAATTCTCTTTTCTTAAAAATTTGGTGGGCTACTAACCCATACAATGACAGCTTGTTTTTTACCTATATTTTTTAAATAATGGTTTTTATCTGTTGTAAAATAAAAAGACTCACCTTTATTACAAACAACTTTCTTACTTCCGTAGTTTACTTCAATTTTACCATCAATTACATAACCAAATTCTTGGCCTTCATGTGGGTAATCAATATCTGTTTCAGCACCTACTTCTAAAGTATATAAAATTGGTTCCATTTCATTTTTTTGGCTATTTGGAACTAACCATACAATTTGTTTATCATCGTCGACTTTTTCAAAATAATCATCTTTTTTAAAAACAATTTGTTGATCATCATCTTCATCAAAAAAATCTTTTAAATTAGTACCAAGAGCAGTTAATATATCTGTTAAGGTACTAATGGAAGGACTCGTTAAATCGTTCTCAAGTTGTGAGATATAACCCTTCGTTAGTTCACAACGATCAGCTAATTCTTTTTGAGTTAGATTACACCTATTCCTTATATCTTTAATCTTATTTCCGATACTCATTTTAGTACCTCCTTTTTTTATTAATTAAACTTTTTGTTTAGTTTTACTAAACTATATATATTATATACTATTATCGAAAAATGTCAAGTGATTATATATATTATTTTACTATTTTAAACAATAAAAAAATACCCGTTAATACGGGTATTTTTATGTTATTTAATCATATCTTTAAATTCAGTTTCACTAATTACTGGAACACCTAATTGTTGTGCTTTTGTAAGTTTACTACCTGCATCTCGGCCTGCTAAAACATACGATGTTTTTTTAGAAACTGATGATGATGCTTTACCACCAAATTCTTCAATTAAATTGTTTGCATCGTCTCTTGACATTGTTTCAAGTGTACCAGTTACAACAATTGTTAGACCTGCAAGTGGTAAATTATCTTTTTGAATATAATTACTAATAGGGTTTATTCCATGTGCTTTTAGTTTTTCAATAAGCTCGATATTCTTAGGATTATCAAAATATTCTCTAATACTTTCTGCCATGATTTGTCCAATATCATCAATTGTTATTAGTTCTTCAACTTTAGCATTTTTAAGTTCATCAATTGAATGATAAATTTTAGCTAAATTCTTTGATGCTTTTTGACCTACATGTTTAATACCAAGACCAAAGATTAATTGGTCTAATGTATTTTCTTTACTTTTTTCAATAGCTTTATCAAGGTTCTTAATTTTTTGATCGCCATATCCATCTAGTGCTAGTAAATCATAGTAATAATTCTTTAATAGATATATATCTGATACATCTTTTATATAACCTAAATTATATAAAAGTTCCATTTGTTTTTCACCAAGCCCTTCAATATCCATTGCTTGACGCGATGCGAAGTGAATTAATTGTTCTAAAATTCTACCACAACAATTTGGATTTACACAGTGGTGTTCTGCTTCATTATTACGTTTAACTAGCGGCATTCCACATTCTGGACAGTTTTCTAACATTTTAAAAGGCTCAAGTCCAGCACTTCGTCTAGTAAGGTCTACTTCAACAATTTCGGGTATTATTTCGCCCGCTTTGCGAACTTTAACATAATCTCCAATACGAATATCCCTTGAGACAATAAAGTCTTCATTATTGAGGGTTGCACGCGATACTGTTGAACCACTTATTAAAACTGGATCTAGTACTGCATTAGGCGTAATCATTCCAGTTCTACCAACTGTAAAGATAATATCTTTTAGTTTTGTTGTAGCAATTTCAGCTGGAAATTTATAAGCAATTGCCCATTTAGGCGTTTTTACAGTATAACCAATTTCTTCATATAAAGTTAAATCATCAACCTTAATTACGATACCATCTGTTTCATAAGGTAAGTCTTTTCTTTTATCTTTATATTCTTCAATATAATTAATTACTTCATCAATATTTTGACATTTTCTAAAATGTGGATTTACTGAAAATCCAAGATTTTTTAAATATGCCATTACATCACTTTGTTTATAAATATTATATTTTTCTGGGTTTACTAAAGTATATGCGAATTGATCAAGTTTTCTTGATTTTGTAACATTCGCATCAAGTTGTCTTAAACTTCCCCCAGCTGCATTTCTTGGGTTTGCAAAAAGAGCTTTATTTTCAATAAGTCTTTGATTATTTAATTCTTCAAAGACACTCTTTAACATATATACTTCACCTCTAATTTCAAGTGATACATGATCATTTAAAACTTTTGGAAGTGAATTAATTGTTAGAGCATTTTTAGTAATATTTTCACCAACTGTTCCATTACCACGTGTTGCTGCTAAGACTAGTAAGCCATCTTCATAGTGAATTGTAGAAGCGATGCCATCGATTTTAAGTTCACAAGTATATTCAACATTTTGATTAACTGTTTTTTTAATCTTTAAATCAAATTCCTTTAGTTCTTGATAACTAAAAGCATTAGCAAGTGACATCATTGGATTAGCATGAACGATTTCTTCTAGTTCTAATTTTAAATAGTCACCAACTTTTTTTGTTGGACTGTCAGGAAGAGCGTGTTGTGGATATTCTGTTTCTAAACGCTCTAATTCTTTCATTAAGCTATCGTATTCTAAATCAGATACGGTTGGATTATCTAAAACATAATATTCATAGTTATATTGTTTTAATAATTTAACAAGTTCAGACATTCGTTTAATATAATCCATGATAGCCTCCTTTTATTTTCTTTTTTTAATTGATGGATGATCTCTTAATATTTTTCTAAAACTGTGATCTTTATCAAATAATACTTGAATTATACTACCTGATTCACTTATTACTAAACCATCACCAAAGTTACAGTGAGTAACTTTATCACCAACTTTAATTGGTGTATTATCTTCTATTTCTTTTTGTTCTTCAAGATGTTCTTTCCATTCAAGACTTGCTACATATTCTGTTATAAATCTTGACTTTTGGTTAAGAACAACACGTCCATAAATTAGACGTCTTGATACACAAGTTATATATATTCTTTCTTTTGCTCTTGTGAATGCAACATAGGCAATTCGGCGTTCTTCTTCAATATCAGAATCTTCTTTTAATGATGGGAAAATTCCTTCTTCAAGTGCAACAACAAATACTGCTCTAAATTCTAAACCTTTAATTGAATGAACAGTAGATAGTACAACCCCGTTCATATCTTGTTTTGTACCAACTGTTTCATCTAAAATTACATCATCAAATCCGATTTGTAATTTTTCTTTATTTGTCATTCCTTCTAAATCAGCACGACGTTCTAATTGAACTAAAATTGATTTAAATTCTTCAATATTTAGAATACGATTATTGTCATCATCATCTTCATTTTTCAATGCTTCTTTATAATGAGTTAACTCAATCATTTCATCATAAAACTCTGGTAATGGAAGTTTTTCGAACAATTCTTGAAGTTTTACAATTAAGTCTTTAAATTCAACTAAAGCTTCTGTTTTAGTTGATGGGAAATCATTATGATATCTTGTAATTGCTTCAAACAATGTTTCATCTTCACGTTTATAAAGCATTAATTTTTCAATTGTTTTATCACCGATACCACGAGCAGGTAAGTTAATAATACGTTTAAAATGGAATAAGTTTTCTGGTTCCATAATAAATTTCAAATAACTTAATACATCTTTAATTTCTTTACGTTTTAAGAATGCAAAGCCACCATAAATTTGATATGGAATTCCTGCTTCAATTAAACCAAGTTCAATATTTCTTGATATTACATTTGTACGATAAAGTATTGCAATATCTTTATATTGATAATTTTGATGAGCAACTAAATGTTTAATTTCATCAGCAATATATCTTGGTTCATCTTCATAATAATATGAATCATGAATTGTAACATCTTGTAATTTACCTTCAACATCACTAAATAACTCTTTTTCTTCACGATGTTTATTGTGTTTAATAAGATTATTAGAACCACGTAATATCGCATTAGTTGAACGATAATTTTGTGTTAATTTAATCATTTCACGATCAGGATAATCTTTACTAAACTGATACATGTTTAAGACATTAGCACCTCTAAACGAATAAATACTTTGGTCATCATCACCAACAACAAATATATTACGATATTTATCAGCTAGTAATTTAATAATATTATATTGAATTACATTAGTATCTTGGAATTCATCAACTAAGATATATTTATATTTGTTTTGGAAATGTTCTAATACATCTGGAAAAGATGCAAATATTTGTTCAGTTAATACAAGTAAATCATCAAAATCAACTTGATTATTTTCTTTTAATCTTTTTTGATAAGCATCATATACTTGTTTAATGATGCCGTTAATTTCGCCAATACCATTTTTATAAGCACTTATAATATTGGCTGCAGCTTTTGGTGAAAAGTATTTTTTACTGATATCTAAATCTTTATAAATATCATTAATTATTTTATTAACGTCTTCTTCATCAACGATTTCAAAGTTTAAACTATAACCTAACTTCGAAATTGTTTGACGAAGTATTCTTGCACAAAAAGCATGAATAGTTGAAATTGTTACATATTTAGCATTAATACCTGATAACTTAATTACTCTTTCACGCATTTCATTAGTAGCTTTTTTAGTAAATGTTATCGCTAAAATGTTTTTGGGATCAATGTCTTTTTCTGTAATCATATATGCAATTCTAGTAGTAAGTGTTCTAGTTTTACCAGTACCAGCTCCTGCAAATACAATAACAGGTCCCTCGACTTTTTCAACAGCAGCTCTTTGTTCTTTATTTAATCCCTCTATAAAACTCATATTATCTTATTTTGAAAAAGATGATTTCAAACTAACAGTTTGATTGAATACCACCTTATCACCTTTCGTATCGTAGTCAGTTACAAAATATCCAACACGGACAAATTGGAAATGATCTAATGGTTTTGTATCTTTTAATGCACTTTCAACATATCCTTCGTATGTAGTCCAAGAATTTGGATTGATTCTTTCTTTAAAGTTTTCACTAGATACAACTGAGTCTAAAATTAATGGTTCAAACACATTGAATGTAGCAGGTACTGCTGTTGCAGCATCGACATAGTGAATTGTACCATTAGGTTTTCTTTCATTAAATCCTGTTCCACTTTTTGTATTTGGATCATATGTACAATGTAATTCTTTAATAGAACCATCTTCATTATAAATTACTTCATTACATTTAATAAAGTATGCATGCATTAATCTTACTTCAATATCTTTTGCAAGTCTTTTCCAATGTTTGTTTGGTTTTTCAACTACAAAGTCATCTTGGTCAATATATAATTCTTTTGAGAATGTAATTTGACGACTTCCAAGTTCTGGATTTTCTGCATTATTTACACAATCTAAAACTTCAACTTGATTTTCAGGATAGTTTGTAATAACAACTTTTAATGGTTTCATTACAGCCATTGGACGAATTGTTTTAAGTTTTAAGTCTTCTCTTAAGAAATGTTCTAACATTTCATAATCAACTGTTGAGTTAATTTTAGAAAGACCAGTTGATAAAATAAATTCTTTAATCGCATTAGCTGTGAAACCACGTCTTTTTAGACCTACTAAAGTTGGCATTCTAGGGTCATCATAACCTTTAACAATCTTTTCATCAACAAGTTGTTTTAAGTAACGTTTACTCATAATCATGTTAGTAATACCTAAACGACCAAATTCAATTTGACGAGGTTTATGTAAAACATCACAGTTATTAATTACCCAATCGTATAGTGGACGATGGTCTTCATATTCTAAACTACATAGTGAATGTGTAATTCCTTCGAATGAATCTTGTAGTGGATGAGCAAAGTCATACATTGGATAAATGCACCATTTATCACCAGTTTGGTGGTGATTGATGTGAATGATACGATAGATTACTGGATCACGCATGTTAATATTAGGTGATGCCATATCAATTTTAGCACGTAAAGTTTTTGATCCATTTGGATATTTTCCTTCACGCATTTCTTGGAATAGTTTTAAGTTTTCTTCAATTGAACGATCACGATATGGTGAGTTTTTACCAGGTGTATTTGTATCACCACGATAAAGACTTACTTCTTCTTGTGTTAAATCACAAACGAATGCTAATCCTTTTTTAATTAAAAGAATTGCTTTTTCATAAGTTTCTTCAAAATAGCTAGATCCATACACAACAATTCTTGGAGTGTAACCAAGCCATTCTAAATCTTTTTGAATTGCATCAACAAATTCAACATCTTCTTTTACTGGGTTAGTATCGTCAAATCTTAAATTAGTTTGTCCTGCAAAATGTTTAGCAAGTTCAAAATTTGTAACGATTGCTCTTGCATGACCAATGTGTAGATATGCATTTGGTTCTGGTGGAAATCTTGTTAAAATATGATCTACAACACCAGTTTCCAATTCATTTTTCATTATAGTTTTTATAAAATTTGAAGTTTCATTCATATATATTTCCCTCTTATAATTTTATTAGATTTTTTGCATTAGCATATGTTTGATATAAATCTAAAAGTAACTTTTCATTTTCTTCTTTATTACTAAAGCCAAAACAAATAATCATCACAAGAATTTGTTTTGTATCAATAGTTACTGATGTACGAATTGTATCACTTGTAGGTGAACCAAAAATACCAATTTCATCGACATAAACAGGTAAATTATAGGCATTGATTTGTCCGCGGTTAATAGCATCAACATATTCGCCATCACAACCTATTCGAATAACAACATCACCTGCAATTTTGTTTGCGTCAACAACACATACACTTCTTTTTGTTTTAACTGACAAAATATTTCCAAGGTCAATTAAATCACCAAGTGAATAAAGTTTAATTCCTTTAAT
>CAJGDR010000015.1 GCA_904502205.1 uncultured Bacilli bacterium | reverse complement strand
GCACGACGTGCTTTTTTAAGACCATATTTTTTACGTTCAGTAGCACGAGGGTCACGAGTAAGTAATCCTGCTTTCTTTAATGAACTTCTGAAATCTGGGCTAACTAATAATAATGCACGAGCAATACCTAAACGGATTGCACCAGCTTGACCGCTGATACCACCGCCACAAACATTTACATAAATATCATATTGAGTGCTAGTTTGTGTAATATTTAATGGTTGAAGAACGTCTAAACGAACTGCTGCAGATGGAATGTATTCAGCAAAGTTACGATCGTTAATAACGAATTTACCTGTGCCAGGAACCATTCTTACGCGAGCAACTGAACTTTTACGACGGCCAGTAGCTTGATATTGAACTTTTTCCATGATTCATTCCTCCTATTTAACCTTTGGAAGGCTTTCTGGTTTTTGAGCAGCATGTGGATGATTTGGACCTACGTATACATATAAACGACGGTACATGTCATCTCCAAGTTTACCCTTTGGAAGCATTCCGCGAACTGCTTTTTCAACAATCTTTTGAGGTTGTTTGTCAAGCATTTCAGTAGCAGTACGAGTTTTTAATCCTCCTGCATAACCACTGTGGCGATAATATTTTTTATCTGCCCACTTGTTTCCTGTTAATGCAACTTTTTCAGCATTAACTACGATTACATAATCTCCACCATCAATATGAGGTGTAAAAGTAGGTTTATGTTTACCTTTTAAAACGACAGCAACATCTGTAGCCATTCTACCAAGTACTAACTCAGTAGCGTCTACAACATACCACTTACGTTCAACTGATTCATTTGTTTGCATAAATGTTGTACGCATTTAATTATTCCTCCTAAAATTTAATTAATTTTATGATTGAAAAGAGTTTTTCTTAAAGTCCTCTATTCAATCAGTAGAGGGCTGTGGGGTTGTTTTTCAAATGTATCGCATATATTATACATTAAATTGTATTTTTTGTCAAACTAGATAATAGTTTTTTTAACAAATTTTCCTTCAATACGTGTTAAGTTAGACACAGCAATGAATGATGAAGGATCGATTTTTTTAATTTCTTGTACATAACCTGGAATTTCGTAGTGTGATGCAATGATTTCAAGTACTTTCTTTTCTTTTAGAGTATATCCACCAATTACAGAATAAATTGTCATACCGTGATTGAATTTTTCTAAAACTGCCTCACGTAATTCTTCAGCACGTTCTGTATAAACTTGAATTTTAACGTATGTATAAATACGGTAAAATTTATCAACAGTCAAAATAGATACAATTAAGCGAACGACAGTAAATAATGCAGTTGGAACACTAATTAATGCTGAACAACCAATTATACAACAATCTACAATAAATGAATATTTAGTAAATGAAATACTTTTCTTAACTAATAAAGCATTTGCAACAACATCCATACCACCACTTGATCCACCAGCACGAAGGCATAGTGAATTTCCAAACCCTGATATGAAACCACCGATAATTGCAAGCAACAATCTTGTTCCGTTATCAAGAATCATTCC
Organism: uncultured Bacilli bacterium; assembly: GCA_904502205.1. The sequence continues at coordinate 16,088 of CAJGDR010000015.1, read as the reverse complement.
TTCACTTATAAGTTGATTAATCGGATTAAATCCTAAATCAGAAAGCCATTGTAAAAGTGTAACAAAAACTGTTTGTAAACCAACTGATATTAAAGTAAGCACTGCAAATTTCAAACTTACATGTTTAAATCCAACTAAGAATAATGGTATGTTAACTAATGCAATAAAAATACCAAGATAAGGTGTTATTTTTCCAAAGATTGCATGTGATAATAACTGAGAAATACCAGTTACTCCACCAGCAAAGAATTGACCTAAATTCAAACACCAAACAACACCAACAGAATAAATTAAAGTCCCGATAATAACATATAAAGTCATCATCAAAGTTTTTTGATCAAAAAATCGACTATTTTTTACCTGATTACTTGATTCAGTTTTCATTATAATACCTCAAATATATTACTATCTAATTTTAGATCCAGATGACATATTAGGAGTTTCAAGTAACTCAAATTTGCCATCTTCTTCTGCACAAAGAAGCATTCCACTTGATAAGTTTCCACGAATCTTTGTAGGTGCTAGGTTTGCTACTACGACAACTTTTTTACCAATTATTGCATCTGGGGCGTATCTTTCAGCAATTCCAGAAACAATTTGGCGAACTTCTGTTCCGATTTTAACATTTAGTAATAATAATTTGTCTGATTTTTCTACTTTTTTACAATCGATTATTTCCCCAATTCTTAGGTCAATTTTAGAAAAATCTTCGAAACTTATTGTTTCTTTGAAGTCCATTTTTGGAGCTTCTTCCACTTTTTCAACAGCTTCAAGTTCCGCTTTCACATCAAGACGTTTAAATAATGGCTCGATTTGTGTAGCAAGTGGTTTAGTATATTCATAACCAAATGTTAAATTTTCAATATTTCCAAGTTCTAGATTTCCAAGATATTCTAAAACTTTTGTTGTTGATTCAACTAATACTGGATTTAATAAAACTGAAACAATTCTTAAAGATTCAACTAAGTGATACATTACACTCATTAATTCTTTTTTCTTATTTTCATCTTTTGCTAAAACCCAAGGAGTAGTTTCATCAATATATTTATTAGCACGAGTAATGATTTGCCATGCTTTATTAATTGCATTTTGTAAACGGAAACCATTATATTCATGATTAGCCTCAGCTACTGCTTTAGCAATTACTTCTTCTAAATCACTATCAAATGCTGTATTTTCATAATCTTTAGATACAGTACCACCAAAATATTTGTTAACCATTGAGATAGTTCTACTTACTAAGTTACCAAAGTCATTAGCAAGTTCAGTATTATAACGTTCAAAGAATCTTTCATAAGTAAATATTCCATCATTACCTAATGGTAATTCTTTTGCTAGATAATATCTTAATGAATCAACACCATATTTTGTTGTAATATCTTTTGGATAAACAACATTACCACGTGATTTTGACATTTTACCATCTTTCATTAATACCCAACCATGTACATAAAGTTTGAAGTTAATCGGTACACCAGCTGCCATTAAGAAGATTGGCCAATATACAGCATGGAATCTTAAAATGTCTTTACCAATAAGTTGATAAATATTGTCATTGTTAACCCAATATTTTTGATACATTTCATCATTATCAGATCCATATTGTAATGCTGTTAAATAGTTAAATAAAGCATCTAACCAAACATAAATAACATGTTTTGGATTGCTTTTAACTGGAATCCCCCAATTAAATGTTGTACGGCTAATACATAAATCTTCAAGTCCAGATTCAACAAATGAAACAACTTCATTTTTTCTAGTTTCTGGTTGAATAAAATCAGGATGTTCTTTAATAAAATCTAATAATTGATTTTGATATTTTTTTAGTCTAAAGAAATAACTTTGTTCAGATACTTTTCTTGTTGGTTTACCACAGTCAGGACATGTTCCACCTTCACCAAGTTGACTCTTTGTGAAGAACGCCTCACATGATACACAGTAGTCACCAGTATATTCACTTAAGTAAATATCATCACTAGCTAAAAACTTTTCAAAAATTTCAGCTACTTGTTCAACATGGAATTTATCACTAGTACGAATAAATCCATCATGTTCTGCAAGTAAATGTTTCCAAAGTTCTTTCGTATTATCCGCAATTTTGTCGACTAATTCTTGTGGTGTAATTCCTTGTTTTTCAGCCGCTTCTTGTATTTTTAAACCATGTTCATCCATTCCTGTTAAAAAATATGTATCATGGCCACATAATCTATGATATCTAGAAAGGACATCAGCAGCGATTGTTGTATAAGAATTTCCAATATGAACATTACCACTAGCATAATAGATAGGGGTAGTAACATAACATTTTTTTGACATTTTAATATCTCCTTTATTCAAAAATGACATTAAAAAGTTTTAATGTCATTTAAGAAAATTCTTCATTATTATAGTATAAGCATTATGTGCTGCTTTAGATGCAAATTCCATATAAGAATCAATTTGTGAATCACAACCAATAATATCCGAAATTGCTCTTACAACACACCATTTAGTATTATATTTATCACAAATACTCGCAACTGAATATGATTCCATATCAACACCCAGTACAAGTTCTTCTTCAAAATATTTAACAAATATTTCATCAAGATAATTACGATTACCTTGAAATTGATCGGCACTCATTAATGTACCATAAAAAATATTTAATCCCAGTTCTTCATTAATCTTTAAATCATTTTCAATAAATCTTTTTTCTCCACTAATAGCACCAAACTTTGTACCATCTAGTTCCATATCAATATCATAACAACCAACTTTGTTACAAACTACAATATCTAATGGTTTTAAAGATTTATCATATCCACCTGCAATTCCACTATTAATAACTAAACTTGGTTTAAAATGTTCAATCATTAAAAGTGTAACAATCCCAGCCGATACTTTACCAATACCTGATTTAACAAGTACTACTTGATGTTCATTAATGTTCCCTGTAAAAAACTTAAAGCCCATAATCTCTAAAGTATTTGGATTTTTTAAAGATTCTTTAAACGAGCTAAGTTCTTTATCCATGGCACAAATTATACCAATCATTATCTTTTAATTTCCTTATTACTAATTTTTAAAATTTTAACGTAGAATTCTCCACCATTTTCAGGTTTAACATATACAGTTTCCCCTTCTTTTTTATTAACAATAGCATGTCCTAATGGAGATTCATCTGAAATTAATTGTTTTAATGGGTCAGCTTCTAATGTACCTACAATTTTATAAATTTGAACAGCATCATCATCATCGTCTTCATCTTCTAAACCGATAAATTCGATTTTAACCCATTTACCTAAGTTATTAGCTTCTTCACCGATTAATTCATAGTTTTTAAGAATTGCTTCAATTTGTGAAATTCTAGCTGCAATCTTAGATTGTTCATCACGTGCTGCATCATAGTCAGCATTTTCTGATAAGTCACCTTGTGCACGTGCTTCTTGTAATGCACGAATGTTTTCAACACGCGCAACTTGTGTTAACTGTTGTAATTCGTCTTGAAGATTTTTTAAACCTTCTTGTGTTAATGTATATTTTTGATTCATTGTTTATACCACCTTTATTCATAGTATTTTATCAAATTTTAATTAAATTTGCAAGTATTTTATCTAGTTATTGAACTTTTCTAATTAAATCATATTTAGAAACTTTAAAAGGAACATTTATCCAAAACTTTTGTAATGGATGACGAGCTATTTCCATTGTTTCTTGTGTTTCAAAATCAATCATTTGATCAATTATTAACTCTGTGTTTGGAAGATTTGGACCAAAAAATTCAATTTTATCACCAACAACTAAATAATTACGTTGTTCGATTAAAGCTTGTTTAGTCAATTCGTTGTAATCTAGAATCATTCCAACATATTCTTTTGTTGGGATTTCATCACGATTATCATAAAGTTGTCCAGAAACGTCTGGAATACCTTTATAAAAACCAACATTTGTTTCACGGTTTTCTGCTTTACCAATTTCTTTAACTATAAAATCAATAAATTCTTCTGTTAAATTACCATTTGTTTTAACGTATTCATCAATCAACATTCGGTATGCTCTTACAACACACGCTAAATAATAAACAGATTTCATACGACCTTCAATTTTAAGTGAAGCAATACCTAAATCTATAAGTTTTGGAATAAAGCGTACTGCCATCATATCTTTAGAACCAAAATTAAAGTTTTGTGGTAATTTTTCACCATTTTGAACTAATGTATAATTCCAACGACAACTATGAGCACAACCACCTCGGTTAGCATCACGATTAGTCATATGATTACTTAAAACACAGTGGCCTGAATAACTTGCACACATACCACCATGAATAAATACTTCTAGTTCAGTATTAGTATGTTCTTTAATGTAAGTCATTTCATCCATAGTAACTTCACGAGCAAGTACTACTCTTGTTACACCTAATTTTTCATAGTATTCAATACTTGGAACATTAGTAGTAGATTTTTGAGTTGATAAATGAACTTCTAATCCCGGTGCAACTTCTCTTGCTGTCTTTATTATATAAAGGCTAGATACGATTATCGCATCGACCTTAGCAGCTTCTAAAGCTTTTAAATATTCTACTAATCCTTCTAAATCGTTATCGTGTGGAATAATATTCATAGTTACATAAACTTTTTTGTTTAAGTTATGAGCAAAACTAGCTAGTTCAGCAATTTCTAAAACCGAGAAGTTTGATGCTCTAGCACGTAAACTAAATGCTTTTCCACCAACATATACAGCATCCGCTCCATACATTAAAGCAATTTTAGCTTTTTCTAAATTACCAGCCGGAGCCAACAATTCTACTTTATTCATTGTTACCTCCTTTTGTTAGAATACTTTTTTCGTAAAGCAATCCTTTATTTAAATCAAGTCCTAATTTATTTAATTCATCTTCGATATTAAACTCGTTACATTTTAAGTATGTTTGATATAAGTTCGTAATTTTGATAACTAGTTCACTATCTAAGTTAAAAGATTTAATTAGCAAATTAGAAGTTTTGTTTTCAAGTTCTTTTCCTAAATAATAATATCCGTTTAAATAAATCTTCGTACCATTATTTTCAATAATTGGATATAAATCATTTCTAAACTCTTCTATAACATGATATTGATTATTACTATCATATTCTTTACATCTATATTTAAAATAATTACTAATTAATGGTCTTCTTGAATGGAAGATTTCCCAAGGACCAAAGGCTAGTAAAAACATTTGATCGTTATATTTAATATTTTCTAATTCTTTTAGTGATAATTCTGGTGAAACTAAAACATATTTATTATCATCACAAACTATTTGAATATCATATTGATTAGTTAAGTATGTTGATGAAAAATAGACTCTTTTATCTTTTTCAATTAAATTCATTACTCCAAGATCATTATAGAAAAATCCATCAACTAATTCTAAAGAATCAATAAATGCTTTAACTTTTGGTAAATCTTGATCATGAAATATATTTGTTAAATCAATAAAAGCTAATTTATGATTTTCTTTTACTTTTAAAACTATTTCTTTTACTTCTTCAATCGAATAATGATGATAGCATTCACTACTAAAATCTTTTACACCTATTAAATAAGCATCTGCATTCGAATTTAAAACTTCAATATTATTAAGTTCAACAATTAACATTTTCTCTTAATGATGGCTAAGCCATCTCCTCCATCATAAAATGTTACATCAAACATTTCATTATTTTTAATCCAATTAGTAAATCTTTCAATTTTAGTTACTAATTGACGAACATTTCGACTAATTCCTGCATCAGTTTTTTTGATACCATGAAATGAAATATTATCTACGACTATTACACCTTTAGTCTTTACAAATGGTAAAAAACGTTCAAAAAACTTCTGAGATTGTGCTTTTGCACCATCTATAAATAATAAGTCATAATCATCAGATAAACCTGTTAAATCAATTTCTAAAGCATCACCGAAATGAGCAAAAATAACTTCTTCTTTTTGACATAATTTAATATTTTCAATTGCTTTTTTATACATTACTTCATTTCTTTCAAAAGTATCAATTCTTTCAATACCTTCAATATTTGAAAAACAAAGTGATGAATAAGCAACAGCAGTACCAATTTCAATAATCTTATGAACATCATATTCCTTAATGATCGCCGTAAGTTTACTAAGCCCATCATCTTGGATGATTGGTACATTATTTTTAGTAGCATCTAATTTTATTTGTTCTAAAAGTTCATTCATAATTTTCACCTTTATATATTATACACTATTTAGTAATTTTTGTAAAACAAATTATTTATTTAAAATATTTCTCGCAATTTCTTTATATTTTCCAAGTTCAAAGGCTAAATTATAATATTCATTAAGTTCAATTTTATTTAAACAATAATGTTTATAAATCTTTTGATTTTCTAAAACATGGTTTTTTAAATAGTTATATAAGTGTCCATAACTATATTGTTCAAATTTTAATCTAATGTATTCAACATAATCACTAAACAAGTTATTTTCATGATCAATATCATCAATTAGCTTCAAATAGATAACTTGATAATTTAAATTATTAATTTTATCAACTAAATAACCCATTAAAGCTAAGACTTTATCATCTTTTTCTAAATCGTTTAATATTAAGTATGCTTGTTCATATTTTGTTTTATTAGTTAAATAAAGCGCATAGTAGTAATGATATACTGCTAAATCTTCTTGTGTTATTGATTCTTTAATTAACTGAAATTCTTTTTCTAAATCAACAATATTATTATGATCTTCTGTTGATATAATAACTAATCTTTGTAAAAGATGTTTAAGTTCAATATTTTTAAATAGCCGCATAAATTTATTCGAAGAAAGCCTTAAGAAACATTCAATAAATTTTGCTTTTTGGAATGTCCAATAATAATAGTCTAGTGTTAAATCTAATAATGCAAAATGCAGTAATTCATTTTCTGTAATAGTTTTTAGTACTATTTCTATTTCTTCAGATAATTTATCGTACTTATAACTTTTTACATAATATAAAATCTTTAGAAAACTTAAATACATTAATTCTTCATTTGATAAAGTATTTTTAATTAATTCTAATTTTTCCATACTAAATGCTGCTTCTTCGATTGAACCATTTACTAAATTATATAATACTAAGATTATTTCAATTTCAGCATCACTATAAGAATTAGTTTCAATAACATTATTATTTTTGTTTTTAATATAATCAATGTTATTTGTAAGATATGCTTTTAACAAATCATCATAAATGGGTATTTTTCGTTCTTCTACAACTGTTTGATATTCTAAATTAAGTTTTTCAAATAACATTTTAAAATAACTTTCATCAACATCGACCAAACAATTTTCAATTTTACTTAAATAACTCGTACTGCATATTCCTTCACTTACTTCTTCTAGTGTTTTTCCAAGTTCAATTCTTCTTCTTTTTAAAAATCTTGATAATTTTGCTTTTTCATTTTTTGCGGCATTATGATATTTTTCTTGTAATGTTTGAGTTAAATTTTTCATATTTTACTGATTCCCCACCCTTATTAATATTATCATTTTTTAATATAAAAGTAAAGTTCGAAAAAAGAGGCTTCTAGAAAAACAAAAACCCGTTATTTAAACAAATAACGGGTTTATTTTCGAAATTTAAAGTTTTATTGATAATTAGTACGATATTGTTCTAATTCTTTGTAGTATTTTCTTTCATTTGGAACAAATCTTTTTAATAAATCATGGAATTCTTTTTGATGATTTTCAAAAACAAAATGACATAATTCATGATAAATAACATATTCTATCAAATAAACTGGTACATGAACTAAAGCAATATTTAATACTATTTTATATTCTTTAGGGTAACAACAGCCCCAACGACGTTTATAACGTTTAATTTCAAGTTTTGGAAACTTTTTTAAATAGTTATCCATTTCTCTAAAACATTTATCAAGAATCATTGAAAAGACGATTTCCGCTTGTTCTTTTTTAAACTTATTAACTAGTTTGTCAATATGTTCAAACGATAAATTTTTAGTATAAATAACTAATTCACCATTTTCTAGAAAAACTTGTTCTTTTAAACATTCAGAAACTCTTAATTTGTATTCTTTTCCTAAATACAAATAACGTTCGTTTGTTTTATATTTTCTTGGTGGTATGTAGTTTTTAATAAAATTGGCCTCAATCCATGATAAATTTTTCTCTACATACTCCAATACTTTTTTCTCACTAATACTTTTATGATAACGCACTTTAACTAGCGCTTCTTTAGTTACTGAAATACTAATACGTTGTGCTTTAGATTGTTTAACGTCGTATTTAATACCTCGATCATCGAGAACTTTAATTATCATACAAACGGTTTATATAATTGATAGATTTGTTCAGTTAAATCTTCTAATGAGATATCGTTACTATCAATTACCCAATCGGCTAATGTTTCTAGTTCTTTATTAAAGATTAAATCATCATTTTGAATACGTTTTTCAATTTCTTTTGGATCATCCATACGAGCAATCATTCTTTTTAAGCGATATTCAATTGAAGTTCTTAAATAACAAATTTTAATTAATTCTTTTGCTTTTTGAACATATGCTTTAACACCAGCTGGTTCTAGAATAACTACTTTATCTTTCGATAGATCTTCTCTAGATGTACCATAAAAATTACCATTGTATTCTACATATTCAATAAAGAAATTATTTTTAATTTTATCCATAAATTCTTCTTTTGATATGAAATGATAATCTTTACCATTTACTTCATGTACACGCATATTTCTTGTTGTATAAGTAACTAATTTTTTTAAATTGTATTTCTCTATTAAAATTTTAGTTGCTTCGGTCTTACCTGAAGCACTTGGTCCAACCAATATTAACATAGTATCACTCACTTTTCCGTATATATTATATCATATAATTAGTTTATTGTTGCAAATTAACGAACTTTTTGATAAGCAATGCGTGGAGTTTTATCACTAACCAAATAAATAATACCACATTTAGTAAAACCTAATTTAGAAATAGCATTTTGCATTGGAATATTTACCTCATGTGTATCAATACGCAAGTTATTAATTTTACTGAAAGCATAATTTACAGCTATTTCTAAAATACCTTTTGTTTTAAAGTTGCTAGCAATTCGGTGAATCGTGCCATACGGCTCGCTATTTAACCATTTGCCTTCAATGTATTCATAACTTGGATCATTTCCAATAATTAAAGTAAACACACCAACGATTTGTTTGTTTTCTTCAATTATATAAAGATTATTATTTTTAAGATCATCTAATACAATCTCTAGACTTGGATAACCATTAATCCATTGTAAATGATTGCCATTTTTACGCATAAAGCTTTTAGCTACTTCATAAATGCTTAAAATCTCATCAATTTGCGACTTTTGTGCTTCTTTTATAATCATAATAACTCCAAATAATTAAAGTCCCCGAAGGGACTTATTTTATTTTACTAAAGCAATTTCTAAAACTTCATCAATTGTTTTTACACTAATGATTTCTAAATTAGCTTTAACACTTGCTGGAATTTCATCTAAATCACGTACGTTTTCGTTTGGAATAATAATTGTTTTTAATCCACTACGACTTGCAGCAATTGATTTTTCACGAAGACCACCAATTGGTAATACTCTACCACGTAGTGTGATTTCCCCAGTCATACCAACATCATGACGAACTTTACGGTTACTTAGAGCTGAAACTAATGCTGTAACCATTGTAACACCAGCTGATGGACCATCTTTTGGAATTGCACCTTCTGGTACATGGATATGAATATCATTAGCTTTGAAAATTGTAGGATCAATTTCAAATTTAGCAGCATTACTTTTAACATAACTTAAAGCAGCATGAGCAGACTCTTTCATTACATCTCCAAGTTTACCAGTTATAACTAAGCGTCCATCACCATTATAATAGCAAACTTCAACTGCAAGTGTATCTCCACCAAATTGAGTATAAGCAAGTCCAGTTACAACACCAACTTGATCATTGTCTTCAACTTTATTATTTGTGAAACGACTTTTTCCTAGAATTTCTTCAATATTTTCAGCATTTACTAAAACTTTTTTAACTCCATCAGTCAAGATTTTTTTGATAGTTTTACGAATAATTGAACCAATAAATCTTTCTAATTCACGTACACCAGTTTCTCTTGTATAGTTTTGAATAACTGAATAAATTGCTTGATCAGTAATTTCTAATTGTTCTTCTTTTAAACCATGTAAAGCCATTTGTTTTGGTATTAAATGACGTTTAGCAATTTCAAATTTTTCGTATTCAGTATAACTTGAAAGCTCAACAATTTCCATACGGTCGCGAAGTGGAGCAGGAATATTGCCGATATAGTTTGCTGTACAAATGAAGAATACTTTTGATAAATCAAATGTTTCTTCCAAATAGTGATCACTAAAGATACGATTTTGTTCTGGATCTAATACTTCAAGTAAAGCACTTGTTGGATCACCTTTATAATCGCTACTTAATTTATCAATTTCATCAAGTAAGAACACTGGATTATTTGTTTTAGCTTTTGCAAGGCTTTGTAAAATACGTCCTGGAAGAGCACCAATATACGTTCTTCTATGACCTCTAATTTCAGCCTCATCACGAACACCACCAAGTGATTCTTTAACAAATTGTTTATTTAATGCTTTAGCAATTGATCTTGCAAGAGATGTTTTACCAACACCTGGAGGACCAACTAAACAAAGAATTGCTTGTGGGTTTTTCTTATTCATAATTTTAACTGCTAAATATTCTAAGATACGATCTTTAACTTTTTCAAGTCCATAATGATCTTTATCTAGTTCTTCTTTAGCTTTATTAATATCATCAGAATCTACTGATTCACTATTCCATGGAAGACTAACTAAGAAATCTAAATAAGTTCTAATGATACCTGTTTCAGGTGAATTAAAGCTTGAACTTTGATATCTGGCAAGTTCTTTTAAAGCTCTTTCTTCAACATTTGCAGGCATTTTTGCTTCTTTGATTTTAATTCTTAAAGCTTCAACATCAGAATCTTTTTTAACTTTATCACCAAGTTCGTCTTGAATAGCACGAATCTTTTCTCTTAAATAATATTCTTTTTGACTTTCGTTAATATTCTTTTTAACATCATCATCAATCTTACTTTCAATATCATGGAAGTATTTATGAAGATGTAAGTCTTGAAGTAACATTTTAAGTCTTTCTGATAAACTTAAACATTGTAAATAACGAATCTTTGTTTTGTAATCAAAACGTAGTGTGCTAATTACTAAATCAGGAAACTTTTCAACATTGCTTTCTTTAACAACTTTATTAAAAGCTTCACGATTTTCTAATGGTAATTTCTGTGTATCACTTGAAATTTCACTACTGATTAAATTCATAAGTGGAATAATTTCTGATTCATTACCACGATTTTCAACGCCAACTTCTACATCAACGATTAAACCATGTGATTTTTCTTTCACGCCAATTAGTTTACAACGTTCTTGAATAGCAATTTTTACTCTTTTTGTATTACCAGGCATTGACATATTTAATAAAATCTTACCAACAACTGCTACATTCATGTATGCATTATTACCAAGTTCACTATTTGGAATTAATAATACAACCATGTTGTCATATTGTTCAGCAATCTTTAATGATTCAATTTGTAAATTGCCTGTTAAATCTATACGCATTTCGGTATGTGGAAATGGTATAAAATCATTCATAATAATTGCTGGAAGTTCCATTAAATTTAAATTAACATTTTCCATCATAACCTCCTATATTTCTTTTAATTGATAGTTACAGTGATCTTCTATTGTATGATTAGTTATAATACATTGTTGACTTTTAGAATTATCTTCAATATTAAACATAACATCTAACATCACTTTTTCTAATTCTCTTTTTAAAGCTCTTGCTCCACTACCAGTTAGATATGCTAATTCGACAATTTTATTAATTGCTGCATCATCAATAACTAACTTGACATCATCAATTTCTAATAACTTTTGATACTGTGAAATAATACCATAATCTTTCAATAATAAAATATTTTTTAAATCTTCTTTTGATAATTGATCCATTTTAACTAAAACTGGTAATCTTCCTAAAAGTTCCGGAATTAAACCATATTTAATTAATTCTGAATTAATATCAATATCTTGATTTTTATTTGTTTTCATAAATCCTAAAGTATTTATACTTTTTTCAAACTTTAGTCCATCAAAAGCACCTGCACAAATAAATAAAACATTCGATGTATCAAATGAAATATATTCTTGATACGGATGTTTTCTACCACCATGAGGTGAAATATTGATTTGGTTACCTTCGATAATTTTTAATAATGAATTTTGAACACCTTCACCACTAACATCTCTTGTTATTGATGGATTTTCAGATTTTCTTGATAACTTATCAATTTCATCAATAAAAACAATTCCGCATTCTGCTAATTCCTTATTATAATTAGCATTTTGTAATAACCTTAATAAGATATTTTCAACATCTTCACCAACATATCCTGCTTCAGTATAAACTGTCGCATCGACAATCGCAAAAGGAACATCAATAATTTTAGCAAGTGTTTTAGCAAGTAGTGTTTTTCCACATCCACTTGGTCCAATCATTAAAACATTTGATTTATCAACATTTAAATTGTATTTAATTCGTTTATAATGATTAACAACTGCAACTGATAAAATCTTTTTAGCAGCTTCTTGGCCAATTACTACTTTTGAAAGTTCTTTATAGACAGTTTTTGGTGTAATAATTTTTGGTGTCTCAACTAAAGTTTGATCTGATATATTTAATATATCATAAAATAAATCAATACAATCTTCACAAATGATTGCGTTGTTTTGTCCTAACATTACTTTTTCCGGACCAACAACACTTTCACAAAATGAACATACGTACTTATCTAAAAAATTAGCATCGCTAAACATAATTCACCACCCTAATATTTATTATGGTAAAATTACGTCCAACCTATGCTAATTTTTGGATTTTATTTATTCAGCTTTTTTAGTAGCTTTTTTTGTTGTAGTTTTTTTAGCAGGAGCTTTCTTAGCTGGTGCTTTTTTTGCTTTTGGTTCTTCTTTAGCTTCTTCTTTTACTTCTTCTTTTTTAGCAGCTTTTGCAGGACCATTATTTTTCTTTAAGAATTCAAGTGCTAATTGTTTGTTCATATGATAAACAACATCTTCAACTGAAACAGCTTTTTTAGCTTTTTCTAAAGATACTTTATTTGCTTCTGCAATTTGTTTGTATTCTTCTTCAATAGCTTCATCAGCTGGTTTTAAGTTTTCAGCTTTAGCAACTGCATCGATTAATAAATCAACTTTAATTTGATTTTCAGCAGTTTCTCTAGTTCTTGCTTTAAATGTTTCTTCATTTAAACCTTGGAATTGTAAGAACATTTCAAATGGAATTTTGTATTGTTCTGCTTGTTTATGAGCATTATCTTCTAATTGTTTTGCATAATTATCGATCATGCATACTGGTAAATCAATTGGGTTGTTGTCAACTAATTCTTTTAATACTTTTTGTGTGAAGTCTTCTTCATAAGCATTAAGTTTAGCAGCTTTTAATTCATTTTTAACGTGAGCTTCGAATTCAGCAACAGTTGATACACCTTCGATTTCAGCTTCTTTTACGAATTCTTCATCAAGTGTTGGAACAACTTTAGTTTTAACTTCATGAACTAAACATTTGAAAGTTGCAGCTTTACCAGCTAAATCAGCATGATAGTTTTCTGGGAATGTTACATTAACATCTTTAGCTTCTTCAGCTTTTAAACCAACTAATTGATCTTCAAATCCTGGAATGAATTGTCCACTTCCAAGTACTAATTCGTAGTTTTCAGCTTTTCCACCTTCGAATGCTACACCATCAACGAAACCTTCGAAATCAAATACTAATGTGTCACCAAGTTCAGCAGCACCTTCTTTGATTACATTTTCAGCTTTTGCAGCTAAACGATTTTTAATTGCTTCTTCAACTTCTTTTTTACCAACAGTTTTTGATAATGCTTTGAAAGTTAAACCAGTATATTTTTGAAGTTCAACAACAGGCATTACGTATACTTCTGCAGTATAAGTGAATCCAGCATCATGAGAAATTGTTGCGAAATCTAAATCAATTTTTGGATAGTCAACAACTTCTAAATTGTTTTCTTCAACAGCAGCTGGATATGTTTTATTGATTACATAGTTTACAGCTTCTTCGTAAAGTGGTCCATAACCAAATCTTGAAATAAAGATGTTCATTGGAACTTTACCTGGACGGAATCCGTCAACTTTTGTATCTTTAGATACTTGTGGATAAACAGCTTTAATAGCTTCACCAAATAATTCTTTAGATACTTCGATAGTTAATTTTACTTGATTGTTTGTTAATTTTTCTACAGTACTCATTTATATATCTCCTTGTTTTTTTATCTTATATATTATATCGCATTTCGCAAAAAAAATCAATTTATTAACTTAAAATCTTTTAAACCAATCGATTGTTTTATTAACAAGTGCTTGAAAATCGGTTTCAACTAAGCCTATTTCTTTAATTGCAAGCTCATTTTCAAAAGTTTTTTTATCATTTAAAGTCTTTATAGCCATTTTTGTATAAACTGGTTTCTTTTTTGTAAGTTTATAATAAAGTGGAGAAAACCAAGTACCGATGATTGTTAACCAATAAGGTGAATAAATCATAATCGGTTTTTTATTTAATCCTTTATAAATAGCTTTAAAAAACTCTTTTATTGTAACATCTTTACCTGTAACTAAATAGACAGGACTAGGACTATTAATACTAGCATTGTATATTGCAAGACAAACATTTTCAACATCAACAAAGTTATAGTTGCCTTTTGTATAAAAACATACTTTTTTATTTAAACAACTTTTTACAACACTTCCTTGGGATGATACTTTAAAATCTCTAGTTCCAAGAACCGCTGATGGACAAATAATACAACCATCTAGTAAACCTTGTTTAATAGTTTTAAGAACATAATCACTAGCCATCGCTTTAGTAATACCATAATATGTATCAAGACCATCTAGTAAAAATTCATTTGGTTCTTTTACTTTCATGCATTTTCCTGATATCGCATCCGTTGAACTTAAGTAAATGAACTTCTTCACTTTTTTCTTAATACAAGTTTGAACTAAATTAATTGTTGCTGCGACATTTACTTTCATCATTTGTTCAACTTGTTTTTCAGTAATATCGATAATACCAGCTGAATGAATGACAATAGCATCTTCACAAATACTTGATTCAATAAAATCATTATCGGATAAATCACCAATTAATTTACAACAATTAAATTCTTTAATTGATGGATCATTGATATTCCTAATTAAGATTGTAACATCATGACCTAATTCTAATAATAACTTTACTAGATTGTTTCCGATATGACCTGTTGCACCTGTAATAATATATTTCATAATACGCCTCTTAGTTTGACAAATTCCTCATATTTTAGTATAATATGTTAAGTGAGGTAACTTATGACTAACAAATTTGCAGAAAGACTAAGATTTCTAATTAAAGAAAATCAATTAAAATATAAAGATATAGAAGCTAAAACTGGTATTAAAGCATACACTATTCGTAACTATGTTAATCGTATTTGTGAACCAGATATTAAATCAGTAATTATGCTTGCTGATTTATTCAATGTATCAACTGATTACATCATTGGTTTTAGCAACTCATACATACCAGAATACATGAGCGAAGCCCTTGAGAGACTTCAAACAGATCTAAGTATAGCTCTTGAAAACTTTAACAACAATATTTCTTTATTATCTGCAAATCATAAACGTCGTTGTTAATTATATCATATATTTAATTTTTTTACAAAAAAACAACCATTTCTTATGAAATGGTTGTTTTATTTTATTTATATTTACTTACTTTTTGCCATTTTGTATTAGCAAGTAACGCATCTTTATCAACATTAGATTTAACTAAGTAAATATGTTTAGTTCCACGTGATACTAATTGATTAGAAACAACTTTACCGAATTTTGAAAAATATTCTGGTACAAGTGTAAAATCAAATGGTGCACATGAGAAAATATCGGCATAGATTTTGTTTTGTTTGTAGTCATAG
>CAJGDR010000014.1 GCA_904502205.1 uncultured Bacilli bacterium | reverse complement strand
TTTTTAATCATCAATACGTTAGCAAAATCAGATAAATCGTTATCAATCAATTGATAAAGTATTTTAGTTAACGCATCGCTATTATATTCATCACTATTTACTAATTCGACTAATTTATTTATATCTTCTAAATAATCATCAATCGAATCATTTGTAACACCTTCTAAATATAACTCTTCTGCAAGTTCTTCTGTAAGTTTTTTAAAGCTCGCACTAATTTCTTGCTTTACGTTTTTATTTAAGAATTGTTGTAGTTTTTCAGCAAGTTCTTTTACAGCATCCTCATCAATATCTTTGATATAATATCTTGCAATACTGTTAATTGAACTTAAATAGTTTCCAGTTCCAACTGATCTAACAGTTACTTTGACATTATCAATTTCGTAAGATGAAATATTCAACATATTTGATGTTGTTTGATACTCTTTATTACCAAGTGTTACAATATAACCTGAAGCATTAGGGACACTCTCCCATGTTAAAACTCCATTTGTAACATTAAGTTTTGTAGGGCTTGTTAATCTAACAATGTCTGATGAGACAAAATTAGTATTTGTTCCACCATTTGTTGATTGTGGTACTTCTTTTTGATCAAGTATAATTATTAAAGCCGTTGTAGAAAGCAAAATGAATAATGATATAAGAATGTATATTTTTTTCATAATTACCTCCTATTTTTTAAGCTCATTGCAGACATTAATTTTTCTAATGCCGATAAAGTAGTAAATATAACTTAAACCAAAACATAATGAACCACAAATCATTCCTAATATAATAGTTTTAAATGAAGTTTGCAAATCAACATAATAACCAAATAATAAACTAAAACCACCAAATGTTTCAAAGAACGTATAAAGTGCGAAACAAAGCGGCAACAAAATTACAATATGTGATATAATCATTTCATATATTACCATTAAATCTAGTTTGTTTGGACTAATACCTAAGATTTGAAGTGTTGCAAGTTCGCCTTTAATTTCTTTAAAAATCAAGATTGTATTGTTAATAATTGATATAATAAATGAAGCAATTATTATTCCTAATATTACATAAATAACATTTAAAGCCATGATTCCACGACTAAATAGATTATTTATAGTTTCTGCAACATTCAACACATAAGTCATATTATTATTATAATTTTGGCGTAAAACAATATTTAAATCATTTAAAGCGGATTTATTACTATCATTTGTTTTGATTAAAACTGAGTTTGAACCAATTTGTTTATTGTAACAATCATTAGTAAACGCAAATAGTTGAAAACCAACATTACATGAAGTAATTATTTGATAAGTAATAAATTTATCATTAATTTGAAAAGATAATGTGTCACCAATTTTCTTATCATTAGCTTTTAAAAATTCATTAGTAACAACAATATAATTTTTAGTCGGATTTTTAAATTCTTCAATTACATCAACAGGTAATGAAAAATTCATAAATGCTTGTGTTTTTTCTACATCACAAGAAAACATCATCTCAAATGAATATAGTCCATCTACAGTAATTGCTTTTTGTTTAAAATTAGCTTTTCCAACCATTTCTACTGCTTGATGTTTCATTAATTCTTGTTCCATTGAATCATCATATTCATTAAAATTAATTAATGCGTAATCAATATTTAAATTGTTCTCAACTTTTTCAATTTCTTTATGAATTGTTTCTAAAACACAAAATGCAGCAACTATCCCAAATAGACAAATAAACAATATTCTTAACGAATTATGTTTTATTCTATTGTATGATAAATTATTTCCAATACTTAAACGGAAGATTTTTTTAATATTAAATAATTTTAAAATTAATTTAAGTATTAACGAAATCATTGCTACACAAGTTATAATTACAACGCCAATACGATATAAAGAATAAAATTTCAAATGAATAAATGATTTTAACAAATAACTACATCCAACTAAGCATAAACAAACAACATTAAAAATTATTAGTTTTTTCAAACTCCAAACTTGTTCAAAACGTTTGCTTTTAGAAAGTTGAATAGTATCTAACTTTTTGAATTTTCTATAACTAATCATAGTACAAGTTAAAATGACACCAACAATTACTAAATATGTCAAAGCAATCTGAACTAGATTAAACGAATAATTATAATTTGGATAATCTGAGAAAATCAAAAATTCAACACGGTAAATCATCTTACATGAAAACCAAGCTATTGCTAAACCAATAACTGAGAATAAAAGCATTTCTAAAATCAATACTTTAAACATGTATTTTTTTGATTCACCAATTGTTTCAATAATTCCTATTTCATTACGCATATTAGTAATTCTTAGATTAATCATTGAAACGAGTACAAAGATCATCGCAGCAACGAAAATTGCAATTGCTGCATACATAATTCCAACTGCAATATCTAATACCGGTTGAAAATCTTCAACATTACTCGGATCTTGTACAAGTGATGTTGGATAATAATCATTTGTTTTTAATAATTCAATAAAAGCTTCTTTATTGACATCATCAGCAAGATTTATACAAATACGATTTGCAATATAAATCTCATTTTCAATTAAATTTAAATCGATATTTAATATGTCTTTAGAAATATTTTTAATAAAGGCATTTTTTTGTACAAAAATAGTTTTTTCACTAAAGATCCCATATACTTTTGAAACACCAACTATTTTATACTCAACTAAACTACTTCCAACAAGTACATTTAAAGTATTTCCAACATTTAAATTATATTTAGTTGCTAAATCTTCATTTATAATAACTTCATCATGTTGAATATGACTAAATTCTGAATTTATAAATGGATTTAATTCTTCAGTTGATCCACTAATGATACTAACATACTCATTTTGACCATTAATTTCAATTGTTGAATCCATATTAAAGAATGATCCATAATAATCGACATAATTCGTAATTTTAGCCATTTTATCCGATAAAACAATGTGACTGCTACTACTACCATCAAAAGTAACTTCAACATCAACATTTTGATTATCTAAATATTTGTAAAGCGAATATCCTCTTGTAAAAGCATCATCAATTGAAAATGCTACAAGCACAATAAATGCTAACATTGTAAGTGATAATAACAGTGTTAATGAACGAAAAATATGTTTGGTAATATTACGATAAGCATATCTAAATAAAAATAGTATCTTATTCATCATATTGTTTAGTATCGTTTATTATCTTTCCATCAATAATTTGGATATGTCGAGTTCCATATTTGATTTGTTCTAATGAATGTGTAACCATTATAATTGTTTTACCATAATCTTTATGAAGTCTTTGTAATGTTTCTATTACTTCTAAACTTGAACTACTGTCAAGATTTCCCGTAGGTTCATCAGCAAATATAATCTCTGGATCGTTAATTAGTGCTCTAACAATAGCAACACGTTGTTGCATCCCACCTGATAATTGATTTGGGAACATTTTTTTAAATTCTAGTAAATTAAATTTCTCTAATAATTCTTCAATTTTATCTTTTTGTTCATTCCCAGCAATTATCGATGCAATTGCAACATTTTCATAAACATTTAAATTAGGTAAAAGGTTAAAATTTTGAAAAACAAAGCCAATCTTATGACGACGAAGTTTAGCCATTTCTTTTTCACTTATGCTAACTAAATTAACACCATCAATATAGACCGTTCCACTACTTGTTTTTTCTAATCCACTTATACAATTCAAAAGCGTTGTTTTACCACTACCACTAGGTCCAGTAATAAAAACAAATTCCCCCTCATCAATTGATAAATCTATTTGTTTTAATACATCGATCTTAATTTTATCATTAAAATAAGTCTTACTTAATTTTTTTACTTCTAATACACTCATAATCGTACCTCTTATAAATAAATTGTAACACAATATCCTACAAATTGCAATATCTAATGCTATTTTTTTACATTAAATTTTATTTTTAAACTTATTGGCATTTTTAAAGTTTTATGTTATAATAAATGCACTAATTAGGAGAGTTTTATGAAATTTTATGGTATTGAACATCTATCACTAGTTGATTTTGATAATAAGTTAACATGTACTATTTTTACTAAAGCATGTAATTTCTGTTGTCCTTTTTGCCACAACCGTTCACTAGCCCTTAATGAAGAGTTAGCAGAAATTCCATTCGATGAAATACTAACTTTTTTAAAAGATCGAAAAAAATATCTTGAAGCCGTTTGTATTTCAGGTGGAGAGCCAACTCTAGCAAGTGATTTACCAGAAACGATCAAACAAATTAAAGAATTAGGCTATCTTATTAAATTAGATACTAATGGAACCAATCCAGAAATGTTAAAAAAACTAATTGATGAACAATTAGTTGATTATATTGCTATGGATATTAAGAATGATTTAGCGAATTATCCCGAAACAGCTGGTGTAAAACACATTAATCTTTTAAATATTCAAAAATCGATTAATATTATTCAAAATTCAACAATTGATTATGAATTCCGTACAACACTAATCAAAGAATATCATACAAAAGAAAGAATCTTGAATATAGCAAATTGGTTAAAAGATCCAAATCATTATTTTTTACAAAAATTTAAACTTTCCGACAACTGTATTAATCAAAATCTTCATGAAGTAGATATCGATACAGCAAAAGACTTTAAGAAAATACTAGAAACAAAATTTACTAATGTTTCACTTCGTGGATATTAAAATAAGCGTAATTTCAACAGAAATTACGCTTTTTTGTTATCTAAATATCTTATAGCAGAAAGAGCTGCGATTGTTCCATCAGCACAAGCAGTCGAAACTTGTCTAAAAGTCTTTTGACGACAGTCACCAGCAACAAAGATTCCAGGAGTTAATGTTTCACATAATTCATTACCGATGATATAGCCATGATTATCAAGTTCTACAACATCTTTAAAGTCTTCATTATGTGGTACATGACCAATTGCAATAAATAAGCCTTGAATATCTAATGAAACAACTTCTTTTGTTAATAAATTAGTAAATTCAGCCTTTTCTAATTCTGAAGCACCACTTACGCGTTTAAGTTGTAAGTTATGCACGATTTCAATATTCGAACGACCACGCATGACTTTTTCGACACTTTTTTCACCAAAAAACTTGTCAAACAGCGTACATACGTAAACTTTGTTACAATATTGTGAAAGTGAGATAGCATATTGCATTGCTGAATTTCCATCACCAATAACCGCCACATCATGTCCTTTATGGAAAGGTCCATCACAAACTGCACAATATGAAATGCCCTCACCCATAAAATCTTCGATGTTTTCAGCATCAATTGTACGATGTGTAACACCTGTTGCGATAATCACACTTTTAGCTAAATATTTATTATAATCTGTTACAACTTCAAAATGATCATCAATTTTTGTAACTGATGTAACATTTTCAACATCAACAGAAACCCCAAATTCTAAAGCTTGTTCTAACATTCTACTAACTAGTTCTTCACCGCTAATAGAAATAATTGAAGGAAAGTTTTCAACTTTAGGAGATGATGCAATTTGACCTCCAAATGTTTCTCTTTCAAGCAATAAAGTTTTTAATCCACTTCTTGCAGCATAAATACTCGCTGTTATTCCAGCCGGTCCGCCACCTACAATTAAAACATCAATCATATTATTGTTTACTTTCTGCAAACTTTTTAATTAAGCTGATGTTATCAAATTTATCATAGCCTTCAACAGTTGGAACTAATAAAGTTGGAGCTTTTTTAACACCATATGCATTAGTTACTTCTTTATTTTCTTCAGCATCAACAAAGATATAAGCAATTCCAGCTTTATCTAAAATTATTTTTGCTGTTTTACAGTTTGGACAAGTTTTTGTACCAAATAATAAAATATCTTTTACAACTTGAGTTTTAGTTTCAACAACTTCAGTTTCAGTTTTTACCTTTGTTGGAGCTTTAACATTTTGAACATCATATGTTAAACGTTTCTTAAATTCTTGTGATTTACCATCATTCCAGTTTTGAACAGGACGATAATAACCAGTAATACGGCTATAAACTTCAGTTTTTCTACCACAAATTGGACATTTATACTCTTCACCTTCAATATAACCATGTAATTGACATACCGAATAAGTTGGAGAGATAGTATAATATGGTAATTTGTGATTTTCAGCAATTGCTTTAACAAGTTTTGCACAAGATTCCCAAGAAGACATTTTTTGTCCTAAGAATACATGGAATACTGTTCCAGATGTATAAAGTGTTTGTAACTCATCTTGGATTTCAAGAGCTTTAAATAAATCGTCAGTATAACCTACTGGTAAATGTGAACTGTTAGTATAGTATGCAGTTTCACCTTTTTCAGTTACGGCACTAATAATATTTGGATAATGTTTTTTATCATGTTTAGCAAGACGATATGATGTAGACTCAGCAGGAGTTGCTTCTAAGTTATATAAATCACCATACATTTCTTGATAATCAGATAATTTATTACGCATGAAATTTAAAACTTCTTTAGCAAATTCTTGACATTCTACATGAGTTAAATCTTTAGCAAGCCATTTAGCATTTAAACAAGCTTCATTCATACCAACTAAACCAATAGTTGAGAAATGGTTGTTAAATGTTCCTAAATATTTCTTTGTATAAGGATATAAACCTTCATTCATTAATTGAGTAATAACATTACGTTTAATTTTTAATGATCTAGCTGAAATATTCATCATTTTTTCTAATCTTTGATAGAATTCTTCTTTTGTTTTTGAAAGATAAGCAATTCTTGGTAAGTTAATTGTAACAACACCTACAGAACCAGTACTTTCACCACTTCCGAAGAAACCACCTGATTTTTTACGTAATTCACGTAAATCAAGTCTTAAACTACAGCACATACTTCTAACATCACTTTGTTCCATATCGCTGTTGATATAGTTAGAGAAGTAAGGTGTACCATATTTAGCAGTCATTTCAAATAATAAACGATTATTTTCAGTATCTGACCAATCAAAATCTTTTGTAATTGAATATGTTGGAATTGGATATTGGAAACCTCGACCATTAGCATCACCTTCGATCATAACTTCGATGAAAGCTTTGTTAACCATTTCCATTTCTTTTACACAATCTTTATATTTAAACTTTTGTTCAACTCCACCTACTAAAGCATTCATTTCAGCAAGGTCAGCAGGAACTGTCCAGTCTAAAGTAATATTTGTGAATGGTGCTTGTGTTCCCCATCTACTTGGAGTATTTACACCATAAATAAATGATTGAATACATTGTTTAACTTGTTTGTAATTTAAATTATCAACCTTAACGAATGGTGCAAGATATGTATCAAATGAAGAAAAGGCTTGAGCACCTGCCCATTCGTTTTGCATGATACCTAAGAAATTTGTCATTTGATTACATAAAGTAGATAAGTGAGCCGCTGGAGATGATGTGATTTTACCTGGAACACCACCTAAACCATCAGTAATTAATTGTTTTAAGCTCCAACCAGCACAATAACCAGTTAACATTGATAAGTCATGAATATGGATATCAGCATTTTTATGAGCATTAGCGATTTCTTCATCATAAACTTCTGATAACCAATAATTAGCTGTAATCGCACCTGAGTTATTTAAAATTAATCCACCAACTGAATATGTAACAGTTGAGTTTTCTTTTACACGCCAGTCATTAATTTTTAAGTAGTTATTGATTGTATCTTTGTAATCTAAAAAAGTTGATTTAATATTACGCATTTTTTCATGTTGTTTACGATATAAAATATACGCTTTTGCAACATCAATGTATCCTGCTTGAATTAAAGCAGCTTCAACATTATCTTGAATTTCTTCAACAGTTACTAATTCATTCTCAATTAAAGCAGCAGCTCTTAAAGAAATAAGTTCTAAAATATCAGGAGTATATTTTTTATCTAAAGCTAAAAAGGCTTTTTCGATTGCATCTTTAATTTTTTGTATATCAAATTCTACAATTTGACCATCTCGTTTTTTTACATTTATCATGGTGTTACTCCTTTATAAAATTATTTTTTATTTTTTTAAATCCCATATTTAATTTCATTAAATATGGGACAAGTATTGTCATTTTATCACACTCTTATCTTAAAAGCAAATTAAATACTTATGAAAATTTAAGTGAAAAAATTGTCTTAATTTGAGTTATTTTTTATGTTAAATAATAATTTCCTAGCTAATAAAAAAAGACAAAAAACATCAATGTATTTTTGTCTTTTTTGCATCATTTTATACAAATTATTCTTTAATTTCTCCTGCTTTTTTAAGGGAAATTTTTGTAACTAAAGGACCAAATAACTCATAAACTAAAGTTGCACAAAGCACTACCGCAGTAATAGTTGCACTAATAGTACCGATACCTCTAAAGGCATTTGCTGCACTATGTGCCATACCAATAGCAACACCAGCTTGTGGTAACAATGTATAACCTAAATATTTAGTTACATTCTTATCTAATTTACAAACTTTACATCCAAAATAAGCCCCATATATTTTACCGATACTTCTTGCGATTAAATAAAGAGCACCAATAATTAAGACAATTGTTTGTCCCATAATCGTAAAGTCAAGTTCCGCACCTGAAAGTACAAAAAACAACATAAATAGTGGTGGAGTCCAACGTTCACATCCATCCATAATAATTTGTGAATCATTTCGAACATTACAGAATACTGCACCAATCATCATACATGTTAATAATGATGACATTTCAAAATGAAATTGATTAATTGCTATTTCACAAAGTGCAACACCTAAAACAGTTGAAACAATCATTAATGTTAAACGATTTGCTCTTGATAAAAAATATTTACAAGCATATGATAGTAGAAAACCAATTAAAGCTCCAACTGCAATTGAAACAATAATTTCAAGAAGTGGTTTTATACAAACACTATACAATGTAATATCTGTTCCCATTGCAAAAGTCTTTGCTATTGCAAATGAGATCGCATAAGCAACTAGTCCAAAAGCATCATCTAATGCAACAACTGGTAATAATGTATCAGTTAATGGACCTTTAGCACGATACTGTTTAATAACCATTAAAGTTGCAGCCGGTGCAGTCGCAGTAGCAACAGCTCCTAAAACAATGATTAAAGGTAATTGTTCTTGTAAATTACCCATAAAATAACATACTAGAATTAATACTAAGTCTACTAAAAATAATGCTAAAAATGATTGAGTAAATGTTATAAAGAATATTTTCTTACCAATCTTTTTTAACGCTGAAATTTTAAATTCACCACCAATTGAAAAAGCAATAAACCCTAAAGCAACACTTACAAAAATATTTAAAGCATCTAAATATTTTTCAGTTATAATTGCTGCACCAGGTAAACCTACTACTTTCCAAAGATATGGTCCAAGTAAAATACCAACTATTAAATAACCTGTAACATTTGGTAATTTTAAAAGTTTCATTAAACGAGTTGACAATAAACCACCGATTAGTATAATAGAAAAAACAAGCAAGAGTGTCATATTAGTCGTTTAACCCCTCAATATAGTTTACAGGAACTGTAAACATAAATCCTTTACCAAGAATTCCTTTAGTTACTTCATTTACTAATTTAGAAATAACCGCAACTTCTTCGTCTTTAACTACAGTAAGTAACATTGGACGTGGTTCATGATTATTATCAACTAATTTCATTAAACCACCAAAGTATGGTTCTGGTTCTATACTATTCATAAAAGCATCTTTGATACTTTGTGTTGATAGTACGCTTCCATGAAATCCATTATCAGCTAATTTTTTAAATATTGGCTGCATAAAATCACTTTTAAATAAAACTATAATAAATAATTGCATATCATTTCACCTCTTTTTGTTAACAAATTATACACCTATAAATAAAAAATTGCAAGTTAAAAAACCTACAATTTCCAATACATTTTAATGTGTTCGATGCCGTCTTCCATGAATGATTCACCAACTTCTACGAACCCACATTTTTGATAAAATCCCATTTTATTTACTTGAGCATGAACTAAATACTCACTAAATTTCATATTTTTAAAAACATAAGCTATGACTAGTTTACCTAGCCCTAAAGAACGATATTCTTTTTTGATAATAAATCTTCCAAGCTTACATCGATTATTATCTAATTCTATTAAACGAATTGTTCCAACTAATAATTCATTTATATATAAACCGATATGTTTAGCAACTTCTTCATATTGGTCAAATTCTAATTCCTCTAAAATACCTTGTTCTTTTACAAAGACTTCTTTTCGTAGTTCTTTAATATCGCTTGGTAAATAATCATATTGTTGCCATTTGAAATCAACAAAATTTAAGAAATTATCTTTTAAAATTTTAAAGAAAGTATTTTCAACATCAGAATATACTGTTTCTTGATAATTATTAACCGGTTTTTCATGTAATGGATATACTAAAACATCTAAATCTTCATTGTATTTATTTATCCCACAAATAATAACTGTATCTGTTTGATATTGTTTTGTTAAATCCAGTAAATAACCTATTACTTTACCTTGAAATGAAGTTTTATCAAGAGCACCCTCGCCTGTTACAACTAAAGTATTTTGATCAAGTTTTTCTGTTAGCTTTAATTCTTCCAACATTACTTTAATACCACTAACAAGTTTTGCATTCAAGATATTTAAACAATACCCAATTCCACCTGCAGCACCACAGCCTGGATAGTTAAAATCAACATCAAAACAATGAGTATACTTTTCCATCCAGTTTTCTAGTTCTTTTAAGATTTCAGGTGTTCCACCTTTTTGAGGGCCATAAGTAAAAGTTGCACCTCTTTCACCTAATAATGGATTATTTACATCACATAAACCAATAATTTGAACATTTTTTATAAGTTCATAAACATCTGTTAAATCAACACGATTAAATTCTATGCTGTGGTCATTAAATGGTATAACTTCTTCTTCATTTTGATAAAACTTTCCACCCATTGCACCTAAAATGCCCATACCTCCATCATTAGTAATTGATCCACCTAACCCTAAATAGATTTTCTTATAACCATTTTGGATTATTTCTTTTAGGACTAAACCAATTCCATATGTAGATGCATGCCAAAGATCTAAATGATCATTTACTAAAAAACCTACCGAACTTGCAACATCAAAAACAGCTACATCTTCTTTTACACCATAGTATGTCGTAATTCTTTGGTTATAACAGTTAACAGTATTTACTAATCTTTTATGATAACCTAATTCGTTAACAAAAAAATCAACTGTTCCCTCGCCTCCATCAGCAATTCTATAAGTTTCAACATTTAATGAGGGTAAATAAGTATTGAAAACTTTTTTACCAATTTCACTTATATCTTTAGATGAAATTGAATTTTTAAAACTATCTGATAAAATTAACACTTTATTATATTTACTCATAACAATGAAAATCTCCAGATAACTGGAGATTCCTTTCTTTATTTATTAGCTTTAATATATTCATCAACAACTGTTTCAACAAATCTTAATGGCACTGGACCACAATCTAATATTAATTTATGGAAATCTAATGCACTAAATTTTGATCCAAGAGCATTTTCAGCTCTTTCATACATATCACAAAGTTTAAAGTATGTATAATAATAAGTTTGTGAATTTGTTGGAACTTCAACTAGTTGTTCATAAATTGGTCTTGTAGTTTCTAATGTATAACCTTTAAAGTATTTTGATAAGAACTCACAAGTTTCTTCTAAAGTCCATCCTTCATAATGAATTCCCATATCAAGGCGTGCTGTTAAAACACCATTTAAGATATCATAGTTTTTCATATACTGGATAACATCATCACTTAAACCTTCTACAAAGTTGTACATATAAAGTTCTGAATATGTTGCCCAACCTTCCATATAACCACTATTTTTTAAAACTTTACGAATAATATTCGTATCTTGTGATTTGAAGTAAATATTTTGGTACATGTGACCTGGAATTCCTTCATGAGCAAGAGTTGTATATAAATAGTTATAATCACCATCAATACGTAATTGATTTAAGAAAATTGATTCTTGATCAAAATCATCAATTGGTGATGAAATATAAGCAGCTGGACTAAAATGATCTTCCATCGATGGATGAACATTCTTAATATTAATTTCTGGATACTTTTCAATTTGTGGGAAATGACCAACAATCATTTTTTTGTAAAGTTCCATTTGTTCTTCTGGTGAATTGTCCATTAATACTACACTATCAACAATATCACCAATATTTGGATTATTTTGCGATATTGTTACGACATTTTGAATAATTTCATCTAAATGTCTTTGAATATAGTTTATTGCATCTGGAATAGAATCTTCATAACCAGTTGCATCTTTGAATAAATAAGCATAATATTCTTTACCAATTTCTGTAATTGAGCCATCATCATTAACTTTCTTGTAGTGAGCAAGACCCATCTCATTAGTTGCACGACCTTTTAATTTAGGTAAATAATCACGAACATAAGCATATCCTTCATTTAAATATGATTTAACAATTTCTTTATTTTCTTCAATATACTTTTCTTTTTGTTCATTAGTTAAATTAAGTACTTCTAATCTTTCAGGGAATGTTGAAATTAAGAAATGATCATCACCTGATGAAATAAATTCAATACATTGATCAATTACTTTATCAATAACAAAGTCAGGCATTCCATAACCAGCATCAGCTTTATTATTTTCATAATTAACATATTCTATAAAAGTTTGAGGTACTAACTTCATTAAACCAAAATAATTTTCAACATCTTGAACATTATCAAATCGGTATTCAGCAAATAAAATAGGAAGTTGTGCTTGATAACCAAGATATGATCCTAAATAATTATTATCTAGATAAACCATATCACCTGTTTTTTCATTAATACTATCCAGTAAATCAACGATTACATTATAAGTCATCTTTTGATCAAATGAAAGTGTATTATAATCATAATTTTTAATTGGACCAAAATATAAATTGATAACTGCAACACCTAGTGCTGAATTAGATCCTGGCGTTGGAAGTGAAAGGTTTGTTTTTTCTATTGGTAATTTATCACGATTTTTAAATAAGAAATGAATTGTCATTTCATCGTTACCAATTAATGTTGCAAATAACTTTTCAGTATATTCATCAAAATCACCTGGGTCAATATTTTCAACAATCTTTTTACATGATGTAGTCAAAAGTGTAAAAACAAATAATACTAAGATAAAAAGAAATTTACGCATTTTTTTCATCAAGATATTAAACCTCCTAAATAAAATAAGTGTTTTACTTTACAAATTAATTAAAATTTGATATAATAACTGTGTTATGTCCCAATAGCTCAGCTGGATAGAGCAACGGCCTTCTAAGCCGTGTGTCGGGGGTTCGAATCCCTTTTGGGACGCCATTTTTTTTAGAACTAAACATGTGGATTCCACATGTTTTTTTTAATATTTACCTTTTATTAAATTTGTAATACAAATTATTAAGTATGGTATAGCTGCAACAATCCCAAATATTCTTAAGAATGCTATTATTGTTGATATAAAAAAGATCATCCACCAACGAAAGATAAATTGATGTGTTTTTAAATAATGAAAACCAATAAATCCAGCAACACCAAAACCAAAAACTGAAAGTCCAACAAATACTTCACTATAAATTACTTGAATACAAAATAACCAATATGGTTCGACATCAGTATAATATATTTTATATAAAGCATATTCTCCTGCTAGATCAATACCTTTTAATTTATTTATATAATATAAAGATAAAGCAGTTATCATAACAACAAAATATATAATATACCCTAAATAAAACCAAAAGACTTTACGATTACCAAAATACCAATTGTATTGTTCTCTTGTTGCGCTGCTACGCATCTTTTTTGTAGCAGTTTTTCTTTCTTCTGTTAAGTTTCTTTCTTCAATATCTTCATATGGAAATTTTAAGACACGACATAATAATTCCAATTGATAATCATTAGGAACAAGTTTTTCTTGTTCAAATGCTTTAATAATAACAACATCAATCCCAGTTTTTTCACTAAGTTCTTCAAACGATAATCCTGATTCTTGATGTAAAAGTTTTAAATTTTCACTAAGTAATGACATATTAGCATCTCCTTAACTATATTGTATCATTTATTAGCTTTTTTTTCAAGTAATAAATTTAACTATACAAAAAAATGTGATTGTTTATAAACAATCACATTTTATTATATCTTTTAAAACATTTTTTTCACTTTCAAAAGTAATTAAATTCATTGCATCTGATATATCAAACCAGCCTACCCTTTCTACTTCTGCAACTTGTCTTTGACAATCGCCACTTAAGTATGTAGCATAAAAATAAACAACATCTTTTGTTACACCAGGATATGGACTATAATTGATAACAATGCGGATATTTTCATTTAATATTACTTTTAAGTTTGTTTCTTCAAATATTTCGCGATGAGCTGTTTCTAATTCTGTTTCATTTCCTTCAACATGGCCTTTTGGAAATGACCAATGACCTTTAACAGATTTTATTAATAAAACTTTGTCTTCTTTAAAAATGACAGCTCCACATGATTTTTCATATTTCATATATTCACCTAAATAAAAGGAGGGTTAACCCCTCCTTGTTTTTTTATAGTTTTGGAACTTCGTATAAAGTTGCGTCTAGGTTTTCTGGTTCAACATTAACTTCGTCAACTAAACCAGTACCAGCTGGGATTAATCCACCAATAATGATGTTTTCTTTTAATCCTTATAAACGGTCAATCTTACCGCGAATAGCAGCTTCTGTTAAAACACGAGTTGTTTCTTGGAATGATGCAGCTGATAAGAATGAGTCAGCTTTTAATGATGCTCTTGTAATACCAAGGATTACAGGTTTAACAACTGGGATACGTTTACCTTTAGCAAGTGTTTCTTTAATTACTTGATATAATTCGCTACGAGAAATGAATGTTCCAGGAAGTAAGTTTGTATCTCCTTCATGAACAACAATAGCTTTTTGAAGCATTTGTTTAACAATGATCTCAACGTGTTTATCAGAAATGTCAACCCCTTGAGCACGGTAAACTTTTTGAACTTCTTTAACAATATATTGTTCAACTTTAGCAACATTCGCTACTCTTAATAATTCTTTTGGATGAATCATACCATCAACGATTAAGTCACCAGCTTTAACAGTATCTCCAACAGATACGCTTGGTTTTTTACCACTGTCTGTTAAATAAGATTTACTATCAATTTCACTCTTAACAACAATTGTGAAACGACTATCTTTTTCTGGAGTAATCGAATCAATTACACCATCAATTTCTGAGATAATACCTTTACCTTTTGGTTCACGTGCTTCAAATAATTCTTGAATACGAGGTAAACCTTGAGTGATGTCATCTCCGGCAACCCCACCTGAGTGGAATGTACGCATTGTAAGCTGTGTACCAGGTTCACCGATTGATTGTGCTGCAACGATACCAACAACTTCACCTTTTTCAACAGTTTCAGTAGTTGATAGGTCAGAACCATAACATTTAACACAAACACCATTTTTAGAATCACAAGTAAATAATGTTCTTACTTCTACTGCTTCAATTCCAGCTGCAACGATACGTTCAGCAATTGGTTCAGTAATGATTTGGTTTCTTTCACATAAAATTTCTTTACATCTAGTTTTTGGATTTTTCCATTCAATTTTCTTAGATGCAAAACGACCAATAATACGGTCTTTCATTGATACAATTAATGAACCATTATCATTATATAATGTTTTCATAATCATACCTTTATCTGTTCCACAATCTTCACAAGTAATTGTAACGTCATGTGATACGTCAACTAAACGTCTTGTTAAGTAACCAGATTCGGCAGTCTTTAACGCAGTATCGGTAGAACCTTTACGCGCACCGTGAGTTGAAATAAAGAACTCAGACATTGACATACCTTCTCTAAAACATGATTTGATTGGAATTTCCATTGGTTCCCCATTTGGTTTAGCCATCAGACCACGCATACCGGCAAGCTGTGTAAAGTTAGAAGATGAACCACGGGCTCCAGAATCGGCCATCATGAAAATGTCGTTAGATGTAGCGTATGTTTTCATGATATCTTTGATTTCAGCTTCGATATCTTTAGTAGCTTTACTCCAAACAGCAATAACGTTTTGTTTACGTTCAGAGTTTTTCATTGTACCTTGTCTTAATAATTTATTATAACGTTGTACTTTCTTTTCTGCTTCTTTAATAATTTCATTTTTCTTATCGATTTTCATTACGTCGAAAGCAGATACTGTAATACCAGCCATTGTAGAATAATAGAATCCTAAGTCTTTCATCTTATCTAGTGTATTAGAAGTTTCAGCAAGTTTAGCTTGTCTAAATACTTCACTAATAATCATACTTAAGAACTTTTTCTTAAATGGTTCACCTAGTGGTAATTTAACTGCACGAATTCTTGTTTCGTTTGCATTTTTAACAAAGAAACATTCGTTAGTACCAACTGATAGGTTCTTTTGAGTATTTTCATTTACATAAGAGAATTCTTGTGGGAATACATTATTGAAAATAATTTTACCATAAGTTGTAATAATAAATTGACTCTTTAATTCTTCGTTTTTAGCAACTAATCTTTGATATTCTTCAGGGTTAGTTTCCTCAAGTTTTTGATCAATATGAACAAATGGTTTATTAAGTGTTCTAGCAGGTAAAGCAACTCTTGTGTGGAATTTAATTTCACCTTTTTCATATGCATGTTCAACTTCATTTGGGTTCATGTATAAGTGACCTTCGTTAAGAAGATATGCTTTCGCAACACTTGGACATTTTTTAGCTTTTAAAGCTGCTTCTAATTCTTCTACTGTTTTGTAAACACAAGAGAAGTTTTCACCTTCAATGTAAATTGGATAATCATGCACATTTGGACTTTGTAATAAGTCATCAATGCTTGCAAAATTGTTTTCACAAGGTTTTCTTTCAATTGATAGGTAATAGTTACCTAAGATCATATCTTGAGATGGTGTAACGATTGGTTTACCATCTTTAGGTGCTAAGATATTTTTAGATGCAAGCATTAACATTCTTGCTTCTGTTTGTGCTTCTTTTGATAAAGGCACGTGAACTGGCATTTGGTCACCGTCGAAGTCGGCATTGAAGGCTGTAGTTACAAGTGGATGTAATCTGATTGCTTTACCTTCAACTAGTTTTGGTTCAAATGCTTGAATAGAAAGTCTATGTAGAGTAGGGGCACGGTTTAGAAGTACTGGATGTTCTACAACAATTTTTTCTAGAGCTTCCATTGCTTCTGGTGAACCCTTTTCAATCATATCTTTAGCTTTCTTAATACCAGCTTTATCTTTAACTACTTCACCATTAGCAGCTTCTTTTTGACGAAGATAATTAATAATGAATGGTTTAAATAAGATTAAAGCCATTTCTCTTGGAATACCACATTGGTACATCTTTAAATCTGGTCCAACTACGATAACTGAACGTCCTGAGTAGTCAACACGTTTACCAAGTAAGTTTTGACGGAAACGACCTTGTTTACCACGTAATAAGTCAGATAATGATTTTAATGCACGGTTTTTGTCCATTGCAGCACGTTTATTACGACGATTTAAACCTGTGTTATCAATTAAAGCATCAACAGCTTCTTGTAACATACGTTTTTCGTTTTTAGTAATAAGTTCTGGAGCATTAACTTCATATTGTTTACGTAAACGATTATTACGGTTGATAATACGACGATATAAGTCATTTAAGTCAGTAGTTGCAAATCTACCACCATCAAGTTGAACCATTGGTCTTAGATCTGGTGGGATAACTGGAACAACATCCATAATCATCCATTCAGGTTTATTATGTGATTGAGCAAATGCTTCACAAATTTCTAAACGTTTGATTAATTTTTCACGACGTTGTTTAGTTGCAGTATGAAGTTCTTCATGAATTTCAGCAATTGTTGCTTTAATATCAAGTCTTTGTAATAAATAACGAATTGCTTCTGCACCAGTTTTAACTTTATATTTGAATGGATAACGACGTTTATAAACACTGTGTTCTTGTTCAGTGATGATCATACCTTCATGTAAATCTTCAAGTTCACCATTTACTTCAGTAATGATGTAAGATGCAAGATATACAACATCATCAACTTGAGTTGTTTTCATATCTAATAAGATACCAATTTTACTTGGAACACTCTTAATATACCAGTTATGAACAACAGGAGCAGCAAGTGCAATATAACCCATACGTTCACGACGTACTTTACTTTCAGTAAGTTCAACACCACATTTTTCACATACTTTAGTTTCACCATTTAAACTTTTACGTGATTTACCACATGCACATTGATAATCTTTTTGTGGTCCGAAAATACATTCACAAAATAACCCATCTTTTTCAGGTTTTAAAGTACGATAGTTGATTGTTTCATGTTTTTTAACTTCACCTTTAATATCAACTTCTTTTTCAAAATTGTCGTTTTTATCACAAACAACCATTTTGTCTTTACG